>JBBIQU010000157.1:0-9633 GCA_037442185.1 Chthonomonadales bacterium
GACGGGGTCGAAGCTCAGTTCGGTACGGGCTGGCCGGCCAACGCCGGCTTGAGCGCCCCCTTGATGGCAGACTTCAACCTGCTCAAGGTCCATCCTCTTCAGATCAACCACGGACAGGGTTATTACGAACGCTGGTGGGACAACCTGCCGTGGGGCGCAGTAGCTCCCCTGTCGCTGCTCGACCAGTATCGCGTGCAGGAGATCGTGTACGGCCATACAGGCTTCCTCGGTGCGTCCACATGGAGCAAGGAACCTCTGGCATGGCTCGAACACCACCTTACAACACCCGTTACGGCTACCCACTCACGATCAACGGTTCGCTCGATTCACTACTACCGTGCAGGCAAATGGCTCAGTTCGTCGGCAGCGGCGCAGCGCGGCGACTGGTCGAAACCCCGGATCGTCTATGCGAACGGCCTCACCATCATCGCGAACAATGGACGTGAAGCTTGGCGAGCGCATGGCGCCACGCTGCCGCAACACGGTTGGATCTCCCACGGAGCCGGCGTAACCGCCTACACCGCAATCCGCGACGGCGTAGTCTGCGACTATGCGGAGACGAACCAATCTGTGTTCGCGAATGCGCGGCCCGCACAGGATTGGAACGTCTCAGGAGTCATTCCCGTTGCGCCGTCGGTGCGCAGTTTCAGGCAGACAGGTCCTCGGAGGATCGAGGCCACCTATGCCTGGAGCGTGGCAGGCCGTGTCTCCGAAGACTATGGCTCATTCGTCCACTTCAGCGCCCCCACGTGGGACTCCTACGACGAGGGCATCCGGTTCCAACAGGACCACCAACTGCCAGGCAGGACCTCCATGTGGAGGCCGGGCGAGACAGTGTTGGACGGACCGCACGACATTGAAATCCCGGCCTCTGTGCCCGACGGGGTTTACACGTGGACGATGGGCTTCTACCGGCCGGACCTCGGCCGCCCCATCATGGAGGCACCAAGCGACCGCTCCGGCCGATGCATTCTCGGCACGATCTCGATATCTCGGAACGGGACGGTGGTATCGTTCGAGCCCCATTCATCCAAGCCGTCGAACAAGTCGCGGGCGTACCTTGCCAATCTAAACGTGGACGGCCGCATTGTGACCTTCTCGACCGTCCGAACGAATGGGAGCGTACTGATACGGCGCGAGCGCGACGAGTGGGTCGCCATTCCGTTCCCTCGGGGGAGGTCGTTCTCGCTCGAGCTGAATGCCCTTCGCTTCGCACAGCCGGAGCGTGTGCGCGCCGAAGGCGGCGCCGAGCCCTATGTGCGGCCCGTCCGGACCGGCTCCTGGTGGCGTCTGCCCCTGAACGGAGCCTCCTCGTACCGTTGGCGAGCCGGGTCGCCCTGACCCGGCCGCTACAATCGTCTGGCCCCGCCGCGACGATCCACCAACACAAACGCGCACTCGCGCTTGCCCAATGAGACAGATATGGCCGTCCCGTCAATGGTGACGCGGATCGGTTTTTCCCCGTCATCCATGCGCTCGAATGCATACAATGCGCTACCGGCGCGCCCGGATACACGCTGCGCCCTCACACGCCCGCCGTCCGCCCGTACCGGCAACGGACGCACTCCTCCAGCCGCAATCACCTGGGCGTAGAGGGTGGCAGCCTGGGTTCCTTCGCGAAGTTCAATGGGATCGGGCGAGTAGACAACCTGCCCGTTTCCGACGGCGGCGTGCTGCACGGGGTCATTGGTCCACACGTCGAAGGGTGTCTTCAGGCCGCCCGTAAGGCCGAGAGATGCCATCCGATCGGCCCGAACGGGTCTGCGAGCATGATCGAAGGCGACGCTGCCCGAGATGTAGAGGGTGCCACCATTGCGAACCCACCTCAGAACCGACGCGAAGGCGCGGTCGCTTGGACAGTACGGAATCGGCCAAACCATCACCCGCGCCGTCGCCGGCACCTCGGTGAGGTCTTCCTCGTTCAGAACGCCGAACGGAACGTTCAGGTCGAGCAGGGTGCCCACGCTCCTTCGGATTGCCCCATGGAGCTCCTCAAACCGCGGCCCGATGCGATTCGCGTCCGGGATCAGGAGGAAGACCTCCGGAGCCTCGTAGTTCGGCTCGAATGGGCGCAGCTTGAGCGCCATTGCAGAGTACGTGACAGCCCACGGCTTGGCGACCGGCGTGTTCCGCTGATACAGGCCCCACGGGAACACCATCTCGTCCATCTCCTTCAGGGACCAGTTGCAGAGCATGGCGGCGCCCATGCCGACAGCCGCATGCACCGTATGTGCAAAGCGTTCGATGGATGCGGCTGTCGGAAGCCCGTCGGCTCCGGCATTCCGCCGCGAGTGGGCCTCCATCGCGCCGAACTCGCCCACCGAAAGACCCTTGCCATAGGCACGACGATCAATGAGTGCCAGCTCATTGGGCAAACCGTCAACCGGGCCGTAATAGTGCATGTTCGAGAAGTCGGTGTGCTTGGCTCCGAGCACCTTGTCTGCGGGCGACATGGACGGCAAATAGCCAACGCACACCAGTGCATCTGGATCTCCCTCTTTCAAGCCTCTCACGTTGGCCTCAACCCACCGATTCAGCAGGAACTCCTCGAAGCGCTTGCGATCTGCGGCGCGGACGTTATCCCACTGTTCGGGACCTCCCGACAACGGCACGCCCGGCAGAGCCGCTTCGGGAGGCGCCACGTGCCACGCGTTCCTGATAGCCTCATCAGAGCCGTAACGATCGGTGAGCCATCGGTTCCAGAGCGCCTGAATGTCGGGCCTGTCCGGCACGTCAACAGAGGGCTCGTTCTGGATGTCGTAGATGATCCCGGGAACATCCTTGTACCGATCGGCCCAGAAGCGGTTCCACTCACGCTGGCGCTCAAGGTCATCGTCGGTCAGAGCCACAGGCATCCAGTCGTGAAGCGTCAGGAAAATGATGATGCCGTGGCGTTGCGCCGTCTGCACGATGGCATCCATCTGGCGTCGAAGGCGCTCCGGCCTCTGGGCCAGATCGCCGGGACTGTGGGCCGCCTGACCCTCGTATCCCTTGGCGGCGAACGGCGAGAAGTGCAGAATGCGCAACACCCGCAAGCCCGCTCGCGCCATCAGGCTGAAGTCGCGCTCCCACATTGCGGGTCCCTCACCTTCGGCGAAGAACATCATGCCCGTCTGGTTGGAGCCAAAGAGAATCTGCGATCTGCCGTTGAGCGAGAAGTAGTTCTCCTTCCACTCCGCTCTTGGACCGGAGGCAATTACTGCGCGGTTCTCAACGCAGAAACCGGAACGAACTTCGTCCACGCTCGAAGTGCCATCGGACAGCCGGGCCACTGTGGGGACGTAGCCGGTCCGAGAGAACCGAGCCGATGTTTCGACCGTCACAACCCGGGTCTCGCCAGAGCCAAGCTGTACCGGTACGGTTCGACGTTCCCCGGTTCCAAACCGGAACGTAACCAATCCCTTGAAACCGCGCCGGCCATGGCAAGCGACGGTGACATGTGCTTTGACCGTTTCACCGGCCTTGTAGAAGGCGTACTCGGTGGCCAGGCTGTGCATGAACACGCCATCTACCAGCCGTCCGATCACATCTGTCAGAAGCCGCCGCTTCTCGGCGCTCCCCAGGAAGAGATCGGTACCGTCCGTCAGGCCGCTGATGGCCCACGACGAGCCTCGAAATGCGCCGCCGTGGTTCCGAACCAGAGCCAGGATCGCACCCCGCTCGCTTCCACGCGCATCGCTCCCGTGGATCACCGAAATCCACCGTCGGTATGTGGGCGGAAAGACCGGGTTGTTGTCGCCCGTCAGTGCGCACGCCGCATAGCCGGCAACAGCCTTCGGCCATCGGTAGGAAACATCCGGTCCTCCCGTGACCCTGTACCACTCCGACGAGCGTCCCGTAACGCAGTCGGTTATCGAGAAGCACGGATCGAACACGCCTATCTGCTCGGGTTCGAACCACATGGCATCGCCTTGGCGGCCGTGACGCGTGTTCATTGACATCGCCGGCGGCGCGGCATTCGTCGAAACCTGCTCGGCGGTGACTGAGGCTTCCATGTCGGTCCATCCCGAGGCGGTTCGCGCCAGAAGCCGATCGAACGCATAGCCGCCCATGCTCAGAAACGACCCACCTGACTTGAGGTACTTGATGAAGGCCTCGCGACATTCGGCAGGAAAGGCCGAACCGTACGGCAAGATTATGGCGTCAAGAACCGATCTATCGAGCACGCCGTCTTTGGCCAACTGTTCGGGTGATAGGAGGGTCACGCCGAAGCCCGCCGCAGTGAGGACATCGGCAAGGCGGCCGGGATCATGTGAGGAGGTTACGCCGTCCGGCAGCGCCCCTTCCAGTGTCAAGACGGCCACCGAACCTGATCGTCCCTGAACGATGTTCACGGGCTTCGACGCTGGCTTCACCTGTGGCCCGTCAGCGGCCAACACCCATTCCATTCGCTCCATCGTAACCTCGAGGTCACCGTAGTTGCAGCCGATTAGGATGCGGTCGCACATCGGCATAGCCCGCGTTCCGGGACCACGGGGCTGAAACCTGAAAGCCCCCACCGGCACCCTCAGCGTCTGTGTTCCAGGGCGCCAGTCCGCCACACCGCCGCTGCCTGACCGCAACTCCAACATCCACGCATCGCCATCGGGCTCCAGCAGCCAGATGTGCATCGCTGCGCCTGACGATGCCATGTGCTTCGTGAGCCGGACCTCAAGTGCCACTGCGCGTAACGGGACGGTACACGGACCAACCAGATTGCCCCAGTGCGGCGGCGAATCTCGATACACGACCTTCAGGCCGTTCTCCTGTAGCGCCACGGAGGCGCCTCGACCTCCATCTTGATGAAGCCGCCAGAGCGACGCGTCCCGGAAGTCGTGCAGCACGACCCGCTCGCCCAACAGACCCGCATTCATGCAAGCCCCCATGAACACCAAAGCAAGCATCCTCATCTGTCTCGAGAGTCCCCTGTCAGTCCGAATGTGCCTTCGATATGCCGGCATGTTCGGCGTGCAGGCGATGTTTGCCTGCCTTCGACTGCGCCATTAGGTACCCTATACCGATGCGGTCCAACGACTGGCCCCACGTGCGGGTCACGTTGGTCCGGCGCACTGGAGGTCACCATGGTCCGACTCTCGCTTGCCCTGATCTGCATAGGCCTGGTCGCGGGTCTCTCCCGACCGGCATTCGCGCAGAACGATCCTGTCATGCCGCCCGACACGATGGCGATTTTCGCCAACATTGACGACCTCGACAAGCTGCGGCTTCTGAACCCGCTCCAGCTTAAGGCTGATCAGCTGGAGAAGGTCATCCCGCTCATCAAGGAACGCCAGAAGGCCTACAACAAGCGCATACTCGAGCTGGCTGTCGAACCCCTGAAGGCCGTCGCGACCCAGATTGCCGATACACGGCAGAGGCTCTTGGCGGGCGGTACTATTCCGCAGGACCTTGACGACAAGATCAAGCAGCTTCAGAAGGACTTTGCTGATCGGCGCAAGGTCGAACAGGACAAGAACCTCAAACTGGTTGCCGACGGCATTCGCGCAGTGCTGACCGAGCGGCAGTACAAAGAGATCGTCTCGATGGCTCGTCGCGACTTCCGGAACGCCGACGGCACGGATGTCCAGTTCTACAATCTCTGGATCCGCGAGACAATCATCGCCTACGATCGCATCGTGCCGCTGTTCGAGGACATGCTCAAGGCCCGCCGTGCTTCATCCGGCCCCTCCGGGACGTGACCGTAACACCGGCCCACGGCAATGGGGCCGTGGCGCAGGATACCGCGGATAGGCACTTCCGCCGGAACTCGGCGCTCCTCGTGGCAGAGGCGGCGGCGTTCATGTGTGGCCTGGCCTTCTTCGACAGTTCGACCGTCTATCCTGTGCTGCTGCGCAAGCTCGGCGCATCCGACAGTCTCATCGGTATGACGCGGCTTGTGCAAGTGCTTGGGTTCACTCTGCCTGCGTTGGTTGCGGCCCATTACATCCATGGCCGGACGCACCACAAGAGATTCATGCTGACGACCTGCGCGATCGCTCGAGTCGGTTTGTTCACGATCCCACTGGTGCTGTTGGTGGCAGACACCAACCCGACCCTGGCCCTTGCTTGGACCATCTCCGTGACAGGTGTGTTCTGGATGATGGATGGCGCATGCGCGGTTTCCTGGTTCGACATAGTCGCAAAGTCCATTCCGGCCCGGGTTCGAGGCCGCTTTTTCGGCGTGATGCAGCTCAGCGCGGGACTGGCCGCAGCCGGAGCCGGGCTTGTGGTGGCCTCGGTGCTTCATTCGCCGGAGTGGCCCTTTCCGCTGAACTTCGCCCTTCTTGGCGGCCTGTGGTTTGTCGGGGCCATGGGATCACAGCTCGGGCTATCCATGATCGTCGAGCCGGCAGCGTCATCAGACCAGTCCGACGATCGGCCGACGTTCCGACAGTACTTGCGCCAAGCCGCGCCCATCTTGCGCAACTCGCCGCGCATCCGCATGCTCATCGTGACGCGAGTGCTGCTCGACGGAGCCGGCATTGCTGCACCGTTCTACGTCCTCTTTGCTCAACGGGATCTGGGAGTGTCGCTGCAACTGGTAGGGCTTTACACCGTCGCTCAGAGCGTGGGACGCATCGCTGCCGGACCGCTGTGGGGCTGGCTTACGGACAGGTTCGGTACGACAACAGGGGTGCGCGGCATCGCCATGACTATCGCGTGCACGCCGATTCTGGCGCTGATTGCCTCGAAGGGCGCTCCCTGCATCATGTTCGTCGTGTTCGGCCTCCTGGGCGCAGTCATGGACGGCGTTTGGATGGTCATGTCAACGGCCCTGCTCGGGGCTGCGAGCGAGACAGAGCGCCCCCTGGCGGTCGGCGTCGCGAGCGTGTGCCAAACTCCGTCAGCGCTCTACGGGCCGATCGGGGGAGCGGTAGCTTCTGTCCTCGGCTATCAAGCGGTCTTCGCAGCCGCTGCGGGTGTGTCCATCGGCGGGGCCTTGGCGTCATTTGCGATCCCACCGTCTACACGCGCTCGCCCGCAGGCGCCCCACGAAGAAAGATCGCATGGAGAGATGGACCCACATGGATAGACGGCATTCTGCAATCTCCACCCATGTCATCCGTCTGCTGGCACTTGCGTGTCTCCTGTTCCAGGGTCAGCGCCCTCTTGCGACGGAGGGTCGCGGGCAGACGGACGATCGACTCACCATCCTGCAGAACTCGTCGCTGCGAGTGACCATCGCCCACGACACAGGCACGATCACCGTCTACGACAGACGCTCGAAGACGACGTGGCCCCAGCCCGCGCCTGCCGGTCGGCCTGACCGCTCGCCGTACCGAGACGTAACCCGCATACCGGGCGGAGTGCGTTTCACCACGTCGGCGGGTAATCAGCCGATCATCGTGAGCGTGCGTCTGATCGGTTCGGGCGGCGACATATCCGTCGAGACCGATCAAACCAACCGTGACGCACCGTTCAAGAACGTATTCGCCATTGACTCATTCCTGCCGGCGACACGGTCTGCGTATTTGGCCGTCGCCGACTACTGCGACGGTCATATCTACCCTCTGGACCTGAACCCGTTCCCGAGGACCTGGATGGCGGCCGACAGGCTCGACATGCCGTGGTTCGGGGTATCGGACACTCTTCGAGGTCCGGGATACGTCGCGATCATCGAGACGAGCGATGACGCATGCGTTGACATGCAGCCTGTTACCGTGGGCGGGGTAGCCATGCGCGCGCCGCGCATCGGCTGGCTGCCGTCACGCGGGAAGTTCGCCTATCCGCGTCGCATTCTCTACCGGTTCATTGAACGCGGCGGCTACGTTGGGATGGCCAAGGCGTATCGCGACTACGCGCGCCAACGAGGCCTGCTCGTGTCGTTGCGCGACAAGGCGCGCCGCAATCCGAACGTAAGGCGGCTATACGGCGCCGTTGATGTGTGGGGCGATGCCTCATTGGCATTCGCACGCGAAGCACACTCGCTCGGCGTGCGCAGGATGCTCATTCACGGCCAGTCAAGTCCAACTGAGATGCGGGCGGTGAATGCCCTCGGTTACCTCACATCGGAGTATGACAACTACACCGACATTCTGCCGGTCGAGCCCGGCAAGAGCCCGGATAGCACCCACGACCACCTGCCCGATGCAGCGGTCCTGAACTCCGACGGAACGCGGATGAAGGCTTGGCTCACTTACGACAAGCGAACGCAGTACATGAAGCGTTGTCCCTCGTTATGGGAGAGCCGGGCCAGGCCGGTGATCTCCGACACGTTGAAGCGGCTACCGTTCCTCGGGCGGTTCATAGATGTCACCACCGCCGAGGCGCTTTACGAGTGCCACGACCCGAAACACCCGCTGTCCCGTACGGACAAACGGCGTTGCGCCGAGAAGCTGCTCGACACTGTTATCCGGCTGGGCCTTGTGGCCGGAGGCGAGCATGGAATCTGGTGGGCTGTGCCCCATCTGTCGTACATCGAAGGCATGCTGAGCAGCTACCGGTTCGCGTGGCCCGCCGGTCATCTCATCCGCCCTAAGAACCGCACCGAGACCTTCGACGGACCTTACAACACGGACACCTGGGAGAACTACGAGCGCTGGGGCATCGGTCACGCGCATCGCGTACCCCTCTGGCAGCTGGTGTTCCACGATTGCGTGGTCAGCACGTGGTACTGGGGAGACTCCAACGACTTCCTGTTGGACGCCGCGCCGGAGATGACCGATAAGAAGGATGCCTTCAACGTCCTCTACGGAACGATGCCCATGCTCTGGGCGAATGCCGAGGGATCCTGGCATCGCCGACGTCCTGTGTTCTTGCGGACTGCCAACATAGCCACTGCAGTTCACCGCGCCGTTGCCGACCTTGAGATGACCTCACATGAGTTCCTGACCGCTGACCGTTCGCTCCAGCGGACGCTGTTTGCCGATGGCACTCAATGCTACGTCAACTTCGGCGATTCGGGGAACGCTGTACGGCTGCCTGACACGAAGGTCACTTTGCCCAAGAACGGCTTCATCGTTCGCGGACCGAAGCTCCAGATGTCCCGGACCGTGAAGAGCGGCCACACAGTTACGTCCTGCCGAACATCCGATTGGTCCTACCGTGAGGAAGGCTCGCGCATCATATCGGCGTGGCAGATGGGCTCCGGCAGGGTCGGCTTGCGAGTTACAGGCACCGACCGTGCGCATATCGTGCTGGCCGATCTGCCGCTTAGCCCACGGGAGACGACGGCGATCGTGTACCCCATGCAACCAGGGGGCAGGCGCATGCCCCAGGTCGGGATTCTCCGCAGGTCGGCAGGTGTCACCGTTGGGTCGGGCGTCTATGAGGTCCTGTACGGCCGGAGCGCGCAGGGAGCTGATCTTCGTATCTCCGCAGGCCAACCATCCCTACGAGCGAAAGTCGTGAAGCGTGGCACACCGGTTGAAGCGATTCTGTCTGTTTCATCGTTGTCCCTGCCCCATCTCAACTCAGGACGCTCTTTGAGGTGCACCGTCACCGCGTATGCTGATCGAGTAGCGCCCGGGCGAGCGTTGGCATCAAGAGGCGCTGTCGTCCCGAGCGGACGCAGCGTCCAGCTTCGGATGGTGGTTCCGACCGACCGAATGGATGGCGATCGTACGATCGTCTTCCGCGTACAGCCGGCCACATCGGACCTCTGCATGGCCGACAACGAGGTGTCCCTCGGCATTCAAGTTCGCGCCGATCCACGGG
>JBBIQU010000158.1:0-9364 GCA_037442185.1 Chthonomonadales bacterium
GGGAATCGTAAGAAAGCCCTTCAGCCCCTCGCGGGGATTGAAACCGCGCATGCAATAGACGTTGTCGCAGTCGCTTCTGCGGATGCAAGAAAGCCCTTCAGCCCTTCACGGGCGATCGGGCGAAGCCGGCAAACAGCGCTGGCGTCCTCGTCCCGCCGATGCGGTCTGTGCCGTCGCCGGGACGGGTACACTCGGGCACTTCGACACTGCGAGGTCCGCGCCCATGCTCCGCCTTCTTGCCCTTCTCGTTCTTGCCCCGCCCGCCGCGCCGGCGGCAAGGGCCGACGCCGACTGGAGCATTCCGGCACGGTTCAGAGCCAAGACCGTTGTGGGGCGGGTGAAGGGCTTTCCCGAGAAGATCGTGGCGCTGACGTTCGACGACGGGCCTGATCGGCGCAATACGCCGATGGTGCTGGATGCGCTGAAGCGCAGCGGCCAGAAGGCGACGTTCTTCCTCATCGGCGAGCAGGTGGCCGCAAATGCCGAGCTGGTGCGGCGCATGGTCGCCGAGGGACACGCGGTCGGCAATCACAGCTGGTCGCACCCCTACAGGCTCGCCGAGCGCGATGGGCTCAGCCAGATCCGGCGGTGCGATGCGGCGGTGAAGGACGCCATCGGACGCACTCCCGCCTGTTTCCGCACGCCGGGAGGCTTCACCGACAACGGCATGGCCAGGGCGGCGCGTTTGCTGGGTCTGCCCAACTTCCTCTGGATGGTGAGCGCGGCCGACACCCGACGCATCGGCCCGGCCGCCATCGCGCGCAATGTGACCGGACCGATGCGCGCAGGCGATATCGTGCTCATGCATGACGGGCCCGGACACCGCGAGACCGCTCAGGCGGCGCCGCTCATCCTCGCCGCGATGGAGCGCAAAGGCCTGCGTTCGGTCACGGTTCCCGAGCTCTGTCGCGTCTGGGACCGCTGGCTGACCGAGAAAGGCGTCGCAGCGGGCATCAGACCCCCGCAGGCTCAACGCCCCAAGGCCCCGAAGCGCACCGGGCGCGCCAAGTAGCGGCACGATGTCCTCGCGCAGACGCCGGCCCCGGGCGACGTTGTGCGTCATCGCAGGGCTGGCGGCGCCGCTTGCGGCAAGTGGGGCGCACGCCGAACGCGGCCTCACCATACGGTCCGGCGGCCTGAGCGTCGAGCTCCGACGCGAAACGCATCAGTACGCAGTCACCGACAGGCGCACCGGCCGTGCGTGGATCACCGCGCCGCTCAAGGACCTGGCCGTCACGGACGCGGAGGCCGCATCGAGCGAGCGGATGGCCCTGAAGCTTCACGAGCGCTCGACGGGACGCGCTTTCCGCGCCGACGTTCGCGTTTGGAACGGGGCGAACGTCACGTTCCGTCTCGAAGCCGACAATCTGCGAACGCCGCTCGGGCGGCTCGATTACCCCGGCGCGATGCGCCTCCAGCGTGACCCGTCGGAGCTGTCCCTCGTATTCTGCAACCGATCGTGCGGCCAACTGGTCGGCCGGCGTGACGACTATCCGACCAAGGGATTCTGGCGCTTCGGCAACCTCGGGCTCGACATGCCGTGGACGGGCGTCATAGATGCGGAACGCGGCGACGGCTACATGCTTCTACTCGAGACGCCCTATGATGCGGCGGTATTCCTCGTACCCGACGAGCGGGGGCGTCACTGGCCGCAGACGGCATGGCACGGCGAGTTCGACCGGATCGGCTACGCGCGCCGTGTATCGTACCGGTTCACCGCCTCCGGCGGCTATGTGGCGCAGGCCAAAGCCTACCGGGAGTACCTGCGGCGCACGGCCGGATGGCGATCGCTTGCCGACAAGGCACGGGAGCGCCCCAACGTGAATCTCCTGCGCGGCGCGGCGATCACATGGGGCGCAAGCGTGATCCCGAGCGCGATCAAGTTCGCCGAAGAGGCGCGCGATGCAGGCATCCGGCGAGCCATCATCAACGCCAACGGCAAGTTCCCTCCGGCGGACATGGAGCGCATGGGGTCATTCGGATATCTGGTTGGCGAGTACGACAACGTGACGGATATCTTCGACGGCCCGCCGGGTTTCACCAGCGACAGCGTGGAGAGGTACGCGGCTCGCGATCGAACGGGCCAGCCTTACAAGGGCTGGCAGCACATGGACGGTCGGCAGATGTATCGGCGGGCCACCTGGCGGGCTGTCGAGTTCTACCCGTCGTTTCTGGAGGGCGTGCTGCGGCAATACCCGTTCACGGCCCGCTTCCTCGACATTTCCAGCACCATTGACCCCCCGAGGATTGGGGCCCGGGGCATCGGCAATCGCGCCGCCAGGAGCTGCAGGATCGGCGCAAGCTGTATGCCGAGATCGCCCGTCGCGGCCTGGTTGTGGGCGGCGAGCGCTGCAAGGCCTGGTGCGCCGACCTGCTCGACTACGCCGAGGGCACAGCCAGCGGACCGTTCTGGTGGGAGATGCCCGTCGGGCGCCTGAAGTCGCCCGCCGCCCGCTCGGAACTTGCGCCCAACTATCTGAAGTACGGGATCGGCCATGCGCACCGCATCCCCCTCTTTGAGCTGGTCTTTCACGACTCCGTGGTGTCCACCTGGTACTGGGGCGACACCTCGGGGTACGCCTATGAAGTGGCGCCCGAGATCAGCGACCGGAAGGACCTCTGGAACATCCTCTACGGCACCGTTCCCATGTTCTGGGTCAACGACACCGGGTACGGCTGGTACCGCCATCGTGACAGGCTGCTCCTCAGCTACCGCCGCGTATGCGGCCTCCACGAGCGGATCGGCTTCGCCGAGATGCTCAGCCACGCCTTCCTGACACCTGATAGAGCGGTCCGGCAGACCCGATTCTCCGACGGCACCATGTGCGTCGTGAACTTCGGAGCCCGACCGCACACGCTGAGCGTCGGAGATCGTAGGCTGACGCTGCCTCCGTTCGGCTACTACGTGGCGGGCCCCGGCTACCGTCAATGGCGCATACTCGAAGGCGGCACGATTCAGGAACGGATACCCTGATCCGCCTGGACGCATGCCGCAGGCTCATCGTTCGATGGACTGCAGCCTGAGCAGGACTTCACCCGGTCCGCGAAGAATGAACGAGCATCCCGTGCCGTGAGGTGCAGCCATGATCCGATTGGGCGGACCCGTCTGGGCCGATCCGAACGACATCGAAGGGTGGATTGCCGCCCACAAGACAGCAGGTTACACGGCCTGCTACTGCCCATTTGACGGCTCCACGCCTCGTGAGGCCGTCGAGGCGCTGGCCGAAGCCGCAGCGGCAGCCGACCTTGTGATCGCCGAGGTCGGGGCATGGAGCAATCCGCTCGCCTCCGACGATGCCGCGCGCAAGGCAGCCCTCGAACGGTGCAAGCAGCAGCTGGATGTTGCCGACCGGGTTGGCGCCCGATGCTGCGTCAACATCGCCGGATCGAGGGGCGACAAGTGGGACGGCCCGGACGCGCGCGACATGACCGACGAGACCTTCGACATGATCGTCGAGACGGTGCGCGACATCATTGACGCGGTCAAGCCGACGCGGACGTTCTATACGCTCGAGACGATGCCGTGGATGTATCCGCATACGGCGGACAGCTATGAGAGGCTCCTGCGCGCCATCGCGCGTGAGCGTTTCGCCGTGCATCTCGACCCGGTCAACATGATCTGCAGCCCGACCCTCTACTTCAACAACGGCGCCATGGTCCGCGAAACGGTCCAGCGCCTTGGGCCCTGGATCAAGAGCTGCCACGCGAAGGACATCATCCTGCAGCCGAACCTGACCACGCATCTCGACGAGTGTCGGCCCGGAACGGGCGGCCTGGACTACCGCGCGTTCCTTGAGTCGCTCGACGCACTGGTTGCCGACGTACCGCTCATGCTCGAACACATGACCGCCGACAACGAATACTCTGAGGCCGCCGCGTACATCCGAAGCGTGGCCCGCGCGTGCGGCGTGCCTCTGTACGGACAGGATTGAGAGGGAACACCATGCTCCGCCGCGTTACTGCGATAGTCATCCTGAGCTGCCTGGCCGGCGCCGCCGCGTGCGCGCAGCCGAGAGCGTATCTGAAGCTCCCGCTGAGCGTCTACCGAGACAAGATGCGCGCCGCGTGGATCGGCCAGATGGTCGGCGTTGCCTGGGGCGGGCCGACGGAGTTCAGGTGGCAGGACAAGATCATCCCCGAGGCCGACATGCCGAAATGGAAGCCGGAACTGATCAACCACGCGTACGGCCAGGATGATCTGTACGTGGAGATGACCTTCCTGCGCACGCTCGAGCAGCACGGTCTCGGCGTATCCATCCGCCAGGCGGGCATTGACTTCGCCAACAGCGAGTATCCCCTCTGGTGCGCCAATAATGCAGGCCGAACGAACCTGCGCAGCGGCATCGCTCCGCCCGATTCGAGCCACCCGAAGTTCAACAAGTGCCCGAACGACATTGACTACCAGATCGAGGCGGACTACTCGGGCATCATCGCGCCGGGCATGCCGCAGTGGCCCATCAGGCTTGGCGAGAAGTTCGGTCGGCTCATGAACTACGGCGACGGCATGTATGCCGGGCAGTTCATCGGGGCCATGTACTCAGCAGCGTATTTCGAGAACGACATCCCGACGATCATCGAGACGGCACTGAAGGCCATACCCGCCGAGTGCCAGTACGCCGAGATGGTCCGCGACCTGCTGGCATGGTACAGGGCCGATCCCGACGACTGGGAGAAGACCTGGGGACTGATCCAGCGCAAGTATCGGGAGAACCCCGAGTATCAGAAGGCATCCAACGGGGGCATTGACTGCAAAATCAACGGGGCTTACGTCCTTCTCGGGCTCCTCTACGGCAAGGGCGACCCGGACCGGACCATCATCATCTCAACACGCGCCGGCATGGATTCCGACTGCAATCCTTCCTCGTCGGCGGGCGTTCTCTTCACGATGTTGGGCTCGGGTCGGATACCCGAGCGCTTCACGCGGGCCATTGACGAGAAGCCGCGCTTCAGCCACACGGCCTACGACCTTGCCGGCCTGACGGCGGTATGTGAGAAGCTGACGCGCGAGATTGTGCGCCGCTCCGGGGGACGCATTGTCCGCGAGAACGGCGAGGAGGTCTTCCTCATTCCAGTGGAAGAACCGAAGCCCAGCAAACTGGAGCTCAGCTGGGCCCCCGGACCTGTCGCCAACAGCCGTTTCGCCAAGGCCGAGATGAGGAAAATCAGATTTGCCGGCTTCATGGGTGAGATGCAGAAAGCCGTAACGCGGTTCGCCACCGGCTGGAAGATCGCGAAGTGCGGCCCCGACATGCAGCCCGGCCTGTACGCCGAATGGAACGGCCGCAGGAACGTCCTTGTGACGCACCCCCTTGAGCGCGGCGTCGCATGCGTTCTGTCCCGCTCCGTCAAGCTGCCCGCGAACCGCCAGTCTTCGCTGCTCCTGACGGTCGGCCATCATCCCAACGGCGACTGGGACCTGATCGTCCGCATTGATGGCGAGCAGGCCATGCGCAAGACCATCGGACCCGAATCGGCAGCCGCCGGATGGGCTGAAGTGGCCCTGGACCTGAGCCGCTGGGCGGGCCGCACGGTCGCCATCGAGCTGGTCAATGAACCGACGGGTTGGATGTGCGAGGCGGGCTACTGGGCGCGGATCGAGATCGCCTCCGACGTGAGGAAGTGAGCGAAACAGACGCGGACGGCATCCGCGTTCAAGCAGAACTGCAGGCGTATTTTGCGTTTTTTCACGAATCTTGGTAAGTAGACCTGCAGATGATCGCAAGGCCATCCACGTCAACGGTGACCTGCCGGCCGTACAGTTGAGGCTCCCCGATCCGGCACCATTCTACGCGCCGTATATGACGCAACGGCTTCCGCAAATATGGACGATCGCGTCTATCGCGGACGCTCTGGGAAGTAGCGCACCCGTGGCAGCCCAACAAAGTGGGCGTCCTCGGTCCATACTTCGGCGGAATGAGCCGACGCGGTTGCGGCGATGATGCTGTCGGCCAAAGGAAGCTGTAGCGCCTTCGCGAGACGCGCGGCTTCCACCGAGAGGTCGGGCGTTAGCCCCACCACGTGGCCGCCAAGCATCGCTTCATACGCCGACACAGCCGCGCCTTCGTCGGCCTCGCGAAACGAAACGCGCATCACTTCGGCAATCACAATCGTCGGAACGAGGAGCCGATCACGATCGTTGAGGACCGCCTCGAAACTGGAGGCGTTGGGTTCATCGGCGAGATACGCCAACCAGCCTGAGGAGTCAACGAGGTTCACCGGCCGTCCTCGGTGCGCTCAAACGTCGTGTCAATGCCGCGGACAATGCCCCGCAAGTCCGCTATTGTTCGCCTCGGAACGAGCTCCAGCACCCCATCGCGGGCATTGACCACCACCTCCTGCCCGGGGCGAATGCCGAGTGCGTCGGCCTCTTCCTTGGGAATGGCGACCCGGTAGTCGGGACTGATTGTCACCACTGTCATCCCCTGTGCCTCCCTCTGGCACATGATACCAGAGCGCTACTTCGGGCCGCTCGGCGAAGGGATTCGCTCGCGGGACGGCGAAAACCCGGGCGCTTGTTGACGCCTATGGCCGTCGGCGCCCAGCAGGCGTGACCGTTGAGCTGGCGGCCTTGCCCTTCCTCGACATGAGAGGGGGATCGTGTTACGTTCGCGTTCGGCGGTTCCGGCATGGGTCAAAGAAGAGGTCTGACGCCTAACGATGACGGCGCCGCAGTGGCGGCCGATGGTGGTGGAGAACGAGAGCATTGTGTATGGAAACATCGCGACGCGAGCTCATCGCAGGCATCGGGGCTGCGGCGCTTGCGGCATCCGTCCAGGGGGAGGCGAACATGAAGCATCGTAGCAAGGAACCAGCCGAGCAGACGCCGTGGCACCGCAGGACCCTTGTGGGCATCGAGATCGGTCCGACAGGAGCCAACGACCGCGACCGCATCTACATGTCGAAGGCGACGGGCAAGGATTGGGTCGAAGCCCTTCTGCGGGCCAATTGCGAGTATGGCGTGCTCTTCATGAAAGACATGGAGTTCGCCTACTACAACTCCAGGGTCGCGCGCAAGTGCCCCAACCTCGGCAGCCGCGATATACTGCGCGAAGCCCTGGACGCCGCGAAGCCCCATAACCTGCCCATCGTGGCCTATTGCCAGGTGCAGTACGACGACTCCTCGTGGCGCGCCCATCCCGACTGGCGCATGAAGGGGTGGGAGGACAACGACCTCGGCGGAAGGCTCTGCTACAACTCGGGCTACATCGAGTTCATCAAAGCCGTGCTGGCCGAGATGATGGAGTACGAGATCGTCGGGTTCCACGTGGACATGCTCGACTACGGCTTTGGCCCGCCGGTCGGGTGCTGGTGCCCGGCATGCAAAGCTCGGTTCAAGGAAAAGCACGGCGCCGACCTGCCCATCGGCGAAACCTGGGATGAGCTATGGGACAAGGTGCTTGCGTTCCGATGCGAGTCCAACTCCCGTTTCTCGCAGGAAGTCCAGGCATTCGTGCGCGAGAAGCGGCCCGACATCTCCGTGGACTTCAACTATCACGGGTACCCGCCCTTCTCGTGGTATCCCGGCGAGACGCCGGCGATCCATGCCGCCAATGGCGACTTCGTTACCGCCGAGGGGCTGCCCTGGGTCTTCGGACACAACACTCCGAGCATGCTTTCGGTTTTCCTGAACGGCGCTCGAGCCGACCGCCGGACGCAGGTGGCCACATCGCGCGGCGTCTACGACTACCATGACTTCACGGTCAAGCCCGCCGCCGAGATTGAGTGGGAAGTCATGACCTACCTGTCGCACGGCGTCCAGTGCACCATCGTGGACAAGCTCTACTATGACGGCGCGCTGGAGCCCGTGGCCTACGACCGGATCGGGCAGGCGTTCTCGAAGGCCCGAAAGAAGCGCGACCTGTTCGGACATTCGCCCGTGGCCGAGGTCGGCCTGTATTACTCCCATCGAACGCGCGACTGGTGGGGACGCAACGACCCGCCGAAGTACATGCGGTCCTTCTGGGGCGCCCATCTGGCCATGATGCAGGCGCACACCCCGATGGCGGTCATCCTCGACGAGACCGTGACGTTGGAGCGGCTCACAGAGCATCCGGTCGTGTGGCTACCCGGGGTGACCATCCTGAGCGAGGCCGAGGTCGCCCTGCTCCGAAAGTACGTCGAGGGCGGCGGCAAGCTGCTGATCACCGGCTTGACCGGCATCTGCGACCGCTACGGCCGGCCGCAGGACCGTTCGTCCGTCATGGACCTTGTGGGCGGCAAGCTCACACGATGCGAGCTTCAGTACAACGACAACTACCTGATCCTGCCCGCCGCGCCCGAATCCAACGCTTTTGCGCGGGCAATCGGCGCCGACATTTCGGCCGGCCTGCCGCTGCTTGTCTACGGTCCCATGGCCATCTACGAGCCGACCACGGCGCAGGCGATCGGCAGCCTGCACCCGGCGTACCGATCACAGAACAACCTCTGGGTGAACCACATGAGCCCCGGCCCGGCGGCAGGACCGGCGGTTCTGCTGAACGAAATCGGCAAGGGCCAGGTCATCACCATCCCGTGCGCCGTGGATGCGGGCTTCGTTGGCGACTACCGGCTCATTGAACACCGGGCGCTTCTCAGGAACGCCGTCCGATGGCTCAATCCGAACCCGCCGGTCATCATCCACGCTCCGGCAAACGTCGAGACCGTTGTGACGCGCGACGAGCGGCGCAAGCGGCTGCTGGTCCATTTCGTCGCGTGGAACGCTCCGCCGACCTTTTCGAGCGTCGCCTTCCCCACGCCGAAGCGGGTGCATCCGCCCGTAATGGAAGAGCCGCAGACCTACTCGGCCACCGTCACGCTCAATGTGCCGGTACGGAGCGTGAGCATGGTTGAGCAGGGCTCGCGCGTTCGTCGCCGCGGCAGCGAGGTGACCATCACATCGTCAGCGATCCATGATGTGCTGGTGATACGGACGGATTAGCGGCGTTGCTGTTGGGGCATGGCCTGCGCCCGACCTGGTTCGAATCCCGCGCGATGGCGTTCGGAGGCGTTGTCGAACAGCCCACCTACGGGTGTCGCCGTGGTGACACCATTAGCGTATCCGGCTCCGAAGCGTGGTCTCCGGATCGTGCGCTGCTGCGCACTCATAGGAATCACGAGAATGTCAACGCGATCGTTTACTTGAGCAGAGCGATTCGATGGGTCGAGTAAGTCCTGATGTCCACGACCTGAAGCGACGATCCGGTACGGCGGCAAGTGAGCCTGCTGCAAGACGGATGCCACCTCAACAGCGCGCATTCCCGTGAGCGCAAACGCTGCACGCTCCTCCGTAGCCGAAGCAAGGCGTACTCGCTGTCGCGAGTGTGCCTCCACCCGTACACGCCACCAGAGGCCCTGATTCGCCAAGAGCACAGCCGCGAACTGGCGC
>JBBIQU010000158.1:9374-9583 GCA_037442185.1 Chthonomonadales bacterium
ACCCGACGCCCTTGAGGCGTGAGCCGTGTGGAGTCGCCCGCAAATAGGATATTGCTAGGAAACATCCACCGTTGCTCTCCGGGAGCATCGTTCCGATTGCGAAGCTGCACCTTGTCTGCGAGAGCTGGGTCCGCCAATACAGATTGTGAGAATCGTTGTTGCTCCTCCCGGTAGCGCACATCGTCCCAGCCGCGATGACCAAGTAGCAT
>JBBIQU010000159.1:0-9510 GCA_037442185.1 Chthonomonadales bacterium
GTCATCCGCCACTGTCAAGCAGTGCCCGGCCCTACCGCGTCCGTCTGGCGTGGGTCGTCTACTTCGGACCCGATGCGGTGTTCATAGACCCGTACGACGGCTCGGTTCTGGGCGGACTGGAGACGAAGGGCGCCACCAAGGCCCGGGTCGGCGGCGTGGATGGGCGGACTGGCCCCGCGCGCCGTTGGGAATAGTCGCGTAGCCGAGCAAGTACGTTCGTGACGGCAATCGCTGTGTTTCGATGGACGATGCGTCCGCCGGCCGTAACATGTCGCAGACGCCGCAGTCAATGACGTAACGCAACCGGCCCGGCTGCACCCCGGTTGCAGGCCGGAGGCCTGCGCTACGTTTCCTTTCTCGGCGGGACGGGTACCATGGCTCCAAGTCCACGGAGGTGACGGCATGGCTAACCCTTTTCCGGCGGTTGTCGCATTGGCTGTCGTGGCGGGTCTCTTGGTGCCCACGAGCCTATCGGGCTCCGACGAGCGACGCGATCCCTTGCGCTTACCGAACGGCGAACCTCTTACGTGCATCTACTACTTCCCGCATTGGTGGGAACCCTGGAAGAGTGATGATGAGGCCGTCCGAGCGGACCTGAAGCGTCTCCGCGCCATGGGCTTCAATACGCTTCTCCTGGACCATGAGTGGAGCCAGGCCATAGACGGTAACTGGAAGTGGCTCGACCGTTCCCATCGGCTCGCGAAGGAAGCGGGCATGGCCATCGTGCCGTGGCTCAGCCCCAAGACCTGGTCCGACATCGCGCCCGGCCGCCGACATGAGCTCGCGAGGCAGTGGTTTGGCGTGGATGTCCGCTACAGCAAGCATCAGGATGGAACGCCAGCAGCTCCGATCATCTGGGACCCCGCAGTGCATATCGCAGGCGTCAAGTACGCCCGGATGTACCTCGACCGCTATGCCGATCAGGCCCTGCTTCGCCTCCGATGGAAAGGCAAGGATCGTCCGGTGATTAGCCTCAGCGTGGAATCCGCTTGGGATGGCGGGTTCGACCAAGAGAGCAACGAGAGATTCCGAGCGTGGTGCCGCCGTAAGTACCGCTCGCTTGCCATACTGAACCGCGCATGGGGAACGCAACTGAGACGATGGACCGAGCTCGACCCGTGCGACACCTCTACGTTCGACTACAAAGCCCACATCGAGGGCAAGGCATCATATCCGCAAGCCGTGGAAGACCATGTCCTGTTCCGCTCCGAGACCATACGCGATGTCTTGCGGTCCATCGGCAAGGAGGTCCGCCGCTCGCATCCCGACGTGCTGCTCATGGCCGAGTATCCCTATCAGTACGAGGCGGAGCACCCTCACGCTAAGGCGTACCGCATCCAGTACGGGGCCGATCCCATTTCCTGCGACTGGGCGGATATCGTCCTGATCCGGGCCACGGGACCACTCAGCGCCTCCGAGATGGCCGCCATGGACCGGCATCGCAAGCGCGCAGGACAGCGGTTCGTATTGACGTATCGGACTTACTCGGACTGGGACCTATCTCCAACGTCGGAGCGGCATGCGCAGTCGGTCGAGACTTACGCCGGCCAAGCGGCCTTGCACGGCGACGGATTCGGTTTCTACAGCTGGAACGAGATGGTGGACACGCACGTGGCGTTCTCGACGGCTATTCCGGCCGCCGAACAGCATGGCTGGAACGTAGAGCGCGCTGAGAGGGCCATCGGGCTGATGGCAGCGATGGTGCAGAGGTACCGATCGGCCGTGAGGTAGACGCCGGCCGGATTTGTCGCGCCGATCGGCATTGCGCTGCGTGGAGGAACCTGCATGACGTGCGGCGAATAGCCGACCATCGCACTCTCGGAGGTGTCATCAATGCGTGCCTCGGCTCTCGTCAGCGTTATGCTCCTCGGCGTAGCCACGCTCGTCGCCTGCGGTCCCCGCCGCGGATCAAGCTCGAAGGAAGGCGAACTGAACGTAGCGCTTTTCAAGGGCGGCTACGGCATTGACTTCTTCGAGACGGCGGCGAGCGAGTACGAAGCGGCTCACCCGGGCAAGCGGATCAAGGTCTGGGGCAATCCGCGAGTGTGGGAGCAGCTCCGGCCCCTGTTCGTTGCCGGAACGCCTCCGGACCTGTCATGGCCCGGGTGGGGCATGGACTACTGGCCGCTCGTCTACGAGAAGAAGGTCATCCCGCTGGACGAGTACCTCGACGGAGCGCCGTATGAGGGCTCGGGCACTTGGCGTGAGACGTTCGAACCCTCGCTGCTCGCGCTGGGACAGCACGAGGGCAAGCAGTACATGCTGCCCTACTTCTTCAGCATCAGCGGATGGTGGTACGACAAGGTCCTCTTCGCGAAGCACGGCTGGGAGCCGCCGAAGACGTGGTCGGAACTCCTGACGTTATGCGCCAAGATCAAAGCAGCCGGCATTGCGCCGATCACCTATCAGGGCAAGTACCCGTACTACGCAATCGGGGGCTTCCTCGTGCCGTGGGCTGTCAGCCACGGCGGAATGCAGGTCTTCGACGATTGCCAGAACCTCGTTCCGGGTGCGTGGAGCTCGCCGTCCATGCTCGAGGCTGCGCGGCGAGTCAAGCAGTTGATGGACCTCGGCTACTTTCAGAAGGGCGCCAACGGCATGAGCCACACCGAGGCGCAGATGGAGTTCGTCACCGGCAGGGCGGCCATGATCCCGTGCGGAACGTGGCTGCATTCGGAGATGCGCGAGCAGCTGCCGAACGAGAAGTTCGAGATGACCTTCTTCCTTCCGCCCGTCCTCGACGGAGGCAAGGGCGATCCGACAGCCGTCGCCATCGGCATTGAGCCGTGGGTTATCCCGACGGACGGCAAGAACCGCGAACTGGCTGTGGACTTCTACAAGTACCTCACCACTCCGAAGAATGCGCGCCAGTTTGTCGAAGAGAAGGGGACGCTCATGGCGGTCAAGGGCAGCGACGAGGCGAAGATGCCCCCTTATCTGGAGGCGCCTGCCGCCGCGTTTCGAGCCGCGAAGGTGACCTATTCGTCCGAGTACGCCCAGTGGTATCCTGCGCTGGGCAAGGCGAGCCAGGACGCCATGTCGGCGCTCATGACCGGCGAGGCGACGCCCGAGCAGTTTGTGAAGCGGCTCGAGGATGCAGCGGAGCAGGCCCGCCGCGATCCGAACCTCGTGAAGCACAAGGTGGTGCGGTGACGCCGGCATGACGACTCCGTCCAAACCGGCGTCCCGCCGACATTGATCATGCCCACCCGCTTAGCTCCGGTGTCTCACCGACAACCGACCGCCGCGCGCGCCCGCACGCTGTTCATCTGTGCGTTCCTTGCGCCGGCTTTGGCGCTCTACGGCCTGTTCGTCATCTGGCCGGTCGCCCAGGCGTTCGCGTTCTCGCTGTATCGCTGGCGCGGCGTGTCGGAGAACCGCACGTTCGTCGGCTTCGACAACTTCGTCAGATTGGCCGCCGATCCCGTGTTCCGGCAGGCGCTGAGCCACAACCTGTTCTTCCTGCTCGTTGGCGGACTCGCGGTGATGATCCTCGGGCTTGGCATCGCCCACGCCGTTCACGGCGAAGGTCGCTTCGTCCGGGCTCTGCGGGGCGTTTACCTCTTCCCTCAGATCATCTCCGGCGTCGTGGTGGCCATCCTCTGGATGTTCATCTACAACCCTTCGTTCGGCGTGCTGAACGGCACCATGAAGGCGATCGGGCTTGGCGCGCTGGCGTTCGACTGGTTGGGCACTCCCCGAACCGCCCTGCCCGCGGTCACGGTCACCTTCGTCTGGCATGCCGTCGGCTTCTACATCATGCTCTTTTCGGCCGGGCTCCGCACCATACCCGCGGAGGTGCACGAGGCGGCTCTGCTCGATGGCGTCGAGGGGTTGCGCAGGTTTCGGTGGGTGACACTCCCGATGCTCTGGGGCGTCATGCGCGTGGCGATGGTCTATGTCGTTATCAACTCCCTGAATGTGTTCGCGCTCGTGTTTCTCATGACCGTCGGCGGACCGGATCGCCGAACCGAAACGATGCTCACGTACTTGTATGAGCAGGCGTTCAAGAACAGCGAGTTCGGCTACGGCACAGCGCTGGCCGTGGCCAACTTCGCCATCGTCATGCTGCTCACCGGCGCGGTGATGGCGCTATTCCGGCGCAATCCGCAGGAGGCCAGAGCATGATCCGGAGAGCGCTGGTCATCGTTGGATTGGGGGCGTTCGCGGCTTCGGTCGTCCTGCCGCTTGTTTGGGTTCTGGTCACGTCGTTCAAGAGCAGCCCCGAGATATTCGCGTCGCCTTGGAGCCTTCCCGGAGAGCTGCGCTGGGCGAACTACGCCAAGGCCTGGCAGGAGGCCGGCATCGCCCGTTGCTTCCTCAACAGCCTCATCGTGACCGTCCTGACGCTCGCCATATTGCTGCCGATCGGGTCCATGGCAGCCTACGTTCTGGCGCGCTACCCGTTCCGGTGGTCGCGATGGGTTCTGACTGCGTTCCTCGGAGGCATGATGTTCCCCATTTTCCTGGCCATCGTGCCGCTGTTCTTGCTGCTGCGGGACCTCGCTCTGCTCGATTCGCTGGAAGGGCTGATCCTCGTCTACGTGGCCTACTCGCTGCCGTTCACCATCTTCGTGATGACCGGCTTCTTCCATACGCTCCCTCATGAACTGCTCGAGGCGGCAATGATAGACGGCTGCGGTCATGTCGGCGCGTTCTGGAGAGTCATGCTGCCCCTCGCCCGTCCCGGTCTGATCGTCGTGGGCATCTTCAATGCCATCGGGTTGTGGAACGAGTATCCGCTGGCGCTCGTCATCGCCGTCAGCGAGGAGATACGCACGCTCCCGCTCGGCATCGCCAACCTGATGATGATGGAGCACTACCAGAGCGACTGGGGCGCCCTTTTCGCCGGCCTCGTGATCGTCATGGGGCCCGTACTCGCGGTGTACTGGGCCTTCCGTGATCGGATTCATGATACGATGGTCGCCGGCGCGTTGAAGGGGTGATCGGCGGCACGGTCGTCAGCCTGCCGCGGATCGTGTCCCCTTGCACTCCGGGTAGCTTGAGCATCCCCAGAACGCCGCACCGGCCCTGATGCCGGTCCGCGCCATGCGTCGGACCATCGGCTTCCCGCAGACTGGGCACGCCGGCGCGTCGCCCGTCCGAATATCTGTCCGATCGGTCTGATCGGTCCGATCTGTCTGATCCCTTTGATCGGCTGGCACCCCTCGCACTCGTGCCGCTTGTCTGGCAGCCGCGAGGCGTTCGGTGTACCCTCCGTCCTCTATGAAAGACTGCTCCAGCCGCGAAAGCTGGCGATCGAGCAGGAAGTTCGTCTGGTGGATCAGGCAGATGATCGTATTGGCAGCGGTCTCGGGGTCGCCGGACTCGACGAAGGGGCGGTAGGGGGTGTAGGGGTCGTCGTTGGAGTGATCGGACTGATCGGTCCGATCGGTCGGATCGTGCGGCGTCACGCCAAGCGCCCTGATCCGAGCGGCGCGCGGGTCATCCCTGGTCCATTGCGGGAGCCGCCTCTGCCGCAGGAAGTCCTCGTAGTCGAGGAGCAACTCGTCGAGGCTTGCACGGGCGACGCTGGTCAGGCGCAGCTCAGTCTGGCTCGACGTGACGGCAGCGCGGCTCCCCTCGGCAATGTTCTGCCGACCGCTTCGCGCGGCCTGCACCATCTGGTCGTGGGTCCGAGACCGCCGCTCGACGAACCGATCGCAGAACGCCACCATGGCATCGTAGACCGCCTGCGCCGCCCGGAACGAACGGAGCCTGCGGTATCCTCCGCCCGGCCTGATACGCTGATGGTCTTGTGTCATAGGCCTTCTCACGCCGAGAGTACCCGATCATTGTGGTTTGACGGATCAGACGGATCGGAAGGATCCGTCTGATCCGTCCGATCCGTCCTGCCGTGAGCTGCCGGCACACGTGATCCTCTGGTAGAATCCCCTCAGGAGACAGCCATGGCCGTCGCAACCAAACCAGCGCCTTCGCACAAAACCGCCCGAAAGCGACCGACATCGCCGGTGGTGGCGCGCCTGCCGCAGCTCAGGCCCGGTGACCATCTCGGGCTGGCGGAGTTCGATCGCCGATATGCACGAGCCCCCGAGACGTGGATTGCCGAGCTGATCGAAGGAGTCGTCTACATGCCCTCGCCGGTAACCGACCTGCACAGCTTGCCGCACGCCGACCTCGGCATGTGGGCGTCCGTGTACGCGCATCACACGCCCGGCGTTGTCGCCCTCAGCAACCAGTCCGTGCGGCCCGGCGGCGACAATGAGGTGCAGCCGGACGTGCTGCTGCGGCGGGTCAGCGGCGGGACATCGCGGCGAACGGAGGACGGCTATATCGAGGGACCCCCTGAACTGGTCTGCGAGGTCAGCTACACGTCTGCCAGTTACGACCTGCACGTGAAGAAGGCTCTGTACGAGAGGGTCGGCGTTCATGAGTACCTCGTGTGGCGCGTCGAGGACGAGGCCATTGACTGGTGGGCTCTCGAAAACGGGCGCTACGCTCCGATCGCTGCTATGGAAGACGGCGTCATCGAGAGTCGCGTGTGCCCGGGCCTTCGGCTCAATGTGACGGCCATGCTCGGGCGCGACGGGTTGTCGGTGCTCGCGACGCTGAACGCGGGCATTGCGGCGCGTGAAGCGGCTGCCGCCGACGTTCTGCCAACTGAGTAGGCAGCTCGCCCCTACCCGGTGCTCTGCATCGCCGCGGCCAGCCCAGTGATGCTGAGCAGCATGGCTTCGCGCCAGGTCTGGTAGTCTTCGCCGTCACGAAGGCGACGCAGAAGCTCCACCTGTAGCTTGCTTAGCGGCGTCACAAGAGGGTTGCGGAACTCAACGGTTCGCCGAAGCGCCGGCGCTTTGGCGAGCAACTGCTCGCGCCGTGTGATCAACAAGAGCCACCGACAGGTGCGCTCGTACTCCTCCTTGATCGCGCAGTGCACTCGTTTGCCCAGCGACCGGGGCTGGACAAGGCCGGCGTATGCTCCCGCGGTCTCCATGCTCGATCGCATTAGCTCGAGCTCTGCGTTTTCGATCATGGTCTGGAAGAAGGGCCATTCTCGGTACATGCGGCGCAGCATGGCCAGCCGACGGTCGCGATCCTCCGAGTCGGCCGCCGCACCCTCAGCGAACCATTCGAGGGCCGCACCCAGGCCGTACCAGCCGGGCACGGTATAACGGCACTGTACCCACGCGAACACCCAGGGTATGGCGCGCAGTTCCTCAAGTCCGACCAGTTCCGCACCCGTCCGACTGGTGGGCCGCGAGGCGATCGGAAGGCGGCTGATGTGGGCGATTGGCGTGGCCTGTGTGAAGAAGCTCCAGAACTCGGGATCATCGTAGACGAGGCCCCGATAGGCGCGACGCGAACGCTCGGCCATTCGGTGGAGCGCCTCCCGGTATTCGTGCGGTATTCGCTTGCGCTCCTCCTTGCCCGACGCCTTGACCATTGCCGCGTGCACTATCTGCTCAAGGTGCCGGTGGGCTATGGGAGCGAGACTGTAGCGGAATGAGATCACCTCGCCCTGTTCAGTGAACCGGATGCGCCCGCTAAAGCTGCCGCTGGGCTGGGAGAGTATGGCCCTGTTCGCGCGCCCGCCTCCGCGGCCCACGGTTCCGCCACGGCCATGGAACACGCGGAGCTCAACCTTCGCGCGTCTGCACGCGGCAGTGATGCGGGTTTGGGCATCCTGCAGCGCCCAGGTGGCCGCGAGGTAGCCGCCGTCTTTGCTGCTGTCGGAGTACCCGAGCATGACCTCCTGAAACCGACCCACCGCATCAAGGTGGGGACGGTAGGCGCGATTGGCGAACAGCTCGCTCAGCAGGCGGTCGCAGCGAGCCAGGTCGTCTATGGTCTCGAAGAGCGGCACAACATGGATGTCGCTCTCCATCCGCTTGCCGTTCTGGTCCCGCCGCCATCGGATTAGCCCTGCCTCCTTGGCCAGGACGAGCACCTCGAGGACATCGCTCACGCGATGGGTCATGCTCACCACATACGTCGAAACTGAGTTCGGCGATATGTAGCGCTGAGCGTGCCGGACCACCTCAAACACCTGGAAGACGCTCTGGGCGAGCTTGGAACCCGTCCAGTCGCGAGAGACAAGCGGTCGGGGGGTGCACAGCTCGCGTGTAAGCAGGCTCACCCGCTCGCGCTCGGGCAACGACGTATATGGCCGATCCGGAGGCAGCATGTGCGCCTCCTGGAACATCTCCTCGATGACCTTTTCATGTTCAGCGCTATGCTGCCGCATGTCGAGCGAGAACAGGTGGAACCCGAACGCACGAATCTGGGCCACGAGATCGGCGAGCGGCCCGTCGTCTGCCAGAACCGCCGCTTTGCCCGCGCGCAGGCTTGCCTGGATCAGCCCGAGATCGTCGAGCAGCTCCGTCGAACGCCTGTATGCCGGAGGCTGAGCCACGAACGACGGCCCTTCGGCGTGGAGATCGGACAGAGCATCGAGATGACGAAGCGTTGCCGCGAGCCGCTCGTGAATGCACAGGAGCTTGAGCGCGTAGGGCTCTCGGGCATGCTGCTCGGCTTGCTCAGCCGGCAATCCAACGATCTGTCTGTCGCGCTCGATGGACTGGAGCAGTTCCTGCGAAGGCTCCACAAGCCTCGCGCTCACGGTGAACTGACGGTGCAGGTCCCGCACCCTGGCCCTGTAGCATTCCAGAGCGCAGCGCTTGTTATAGACTAGCGTCTCCCATGTCACCTCGGGCGTCACGTTGGGGTTGCCGTCGCGATCGCCACCGACCCAGGATCGGAACAGGAGGAACGGCGGGATCTCGAAGCTGTGACCCGGATAGGCGGCGGATAGAGCGCTGCGTAGATCGCGATGAAGCCACGTCACCACATCGAAAACAGTGTGCTCGATGTAGTGGGCCACATTGCGCACCTCGTCGGCGACGCCCATAGGCGCGGCGCGCAGTTCGTCCGTTTGCCAAAGGCCGGTGAGCGCTCGATACAGCTCGCGCTCAGGGGTGCCGCCGGCATCGAGCGGGATGTCCACGCGAGCGGCATCCGTGGGCAGCGAGCGCTCCGTCAGCAGCCGGGCTATCTCCTGATGCTTCTCGACCACGACGCGACGGCGCGCCTCCGTGGGATGGGCGGTCAGAGTGGGGCACACCTCTAGCCGTGAGATGAGATCCTGCATCTCGCGTGCGGTCATGCCCAGCATGGCAAGACGCCGCACGGCTTCCGCGATCGATTCCGGGCGCGGGATGTCGGGACGCTTGGCGCGTCGCCGGCGATTGACCCGGACGATCTCCGTCTGCTCTGCGGTGTTGATGAGTTGGAAGAGAACCGTGCAAGCCTTGAGCACGCGCTCGACAGTCCTGGGATCGCCGAGCTCGGGCACGCCGGCTTCCGATGTGTGCAGTGACCCGATGAGTTCGAGCAGGCGTTCGCCTTCCTGATCCTCAAGTACCCTCGACAGCAGCCGATCGAGCAAGGCGATGTCGGCGCTGAGTTCTTCGGACAAGCCGTACTGTGACGGATCGCGTGGCGTGAGGCAGAATGGGTCCATGCGCAGAAGTCTACCCGAACATCGGCAAT
>JBBIQU010000160.1:0-6184 GCA_037442185.1 Chthonomonadales bacterium
ATTCGGGCAGGGCCAATCCCAACCAGCTAGTGCTTACGCCTGAGACGGTATCGGATATCGCCAGACTGCGCGAAGCCCTACTCGCGGAGTGGACGGCGGCCGCCGAGTCCCCAAGCCCATCGAACTCAACTGTTGAAGGGCCGCTCATCGGTTTGCAGTTGACGCACTCCGGGCGCTTTTGCAAGCCGAACCGCTGGGATCGCGCCGAACCCGTCATTGCGTTCCACCATCCCATTCTGGATCGCCGAGTGGGCATCGGCGAGGAACACAAGCCGGTCTCGGACGGCGAGATTCGAAGCATCGTCGAAGACTACGGTCGAGCAGCACGGTTGGCGCGCGACGCGGGTTTCGATTTCGTTGACTTGAAGCACTGCCACGGTTATCTCGGCCATGAACTGCTCGGAGCGCACACTCGGAGTGGTCCCTACGGTGGCTCCCTGGAGAACCGAACGCGGTTCCTGCGTGAGATCGTAGAGGTTGTTCGGGCAGAGGCGCCAGGCCTTGGCATTGGAGTGCGGCTCAGCGCTTTCGACTGCGTGCCCTATGAACCGGACCCGTATCAGTCGGGCTCCGGCAAGCTAGGTCCGGGAATCCCGGCCAACTTCTGCGACTGTGTGCCTTACGTGTACGGCTTCGGGATTGATGCCGACCAACCGACCGAGATGGACCTGAGGGAGCCGCTCGCGCTATTCGGCATCCTGCGTGAGCTTGGAGTGACGTTCGTGAATGTGACGGCCGGCAGTCCCTACTACAGCCACCACATCCAGCGTCCGGCGCTCTACCCGCCATCCGACGGCTATCAGCCGCCGGAGGACCCGCTCGCCGGAGTGGCGCGGCAGATGCACGTCACGCGCTACCTTAAGCAGCAGAACCCCGACTTCACCGTTGTGGGCACGGCGTACACGTACTTGCAGGAGTATCTGCCCCACGTGGCACAGGCCGCCGTGCGCGACGGCTGGACCGACTTCGTGGGAATCGGCCGGTTGGCGCTGTCATATCCCGAACTGCCGGCGGACGTTCTTGCCGGACGCGAGATACGCCGGAAGATCCTGTGCCGCACGTTCAGCGACTGTACCACGGCGCCGCGATCGGGCATGCCTTCCGGGTGCTACCCGCTGGACGAGCATTACCGGCGGTCAGTCTACGGCCGGAGTCTGGCCGAGGCGAAGGCCGACCAGAAGGCGAGACTGGGCACATGAAATGTGCCACAAACACGGAGCCCGGACCGTCTAACATATGGCGCGATGTGCGACCCGGAGGCTCGGCCTGTCGTGCGCTCTGCCGAAGGCGATCGCGCATGATCATGGAGGATTGTTCAGCATGTCAATGACGCGTAAGGCGCTGTGCCTTGCCCTGCTTCTGCTGCCTGCCGCGACGCAGGCTCAGGTTTCTCGTTCCATCCAGGACTATGTGTGCCGACGTCTCGACGATTTCACCGCGACCGGCGTTGTGGCCGCAGCGGATCAACGTGAGCTCGGCAAGATCAACAAGGACTTTGGGTTCCTGTACCGGTTCAAGACCGTTCTGATGCGCTACAAGGAGCCCAACAAGGTGCGAATCGAAGGGTCCGTCGAGGGAACGAAAGGGGTCTACATCGTCAACGGGACCGTGCAGATCGTATCGGTTCCCAAGCTCCGGCTGAATACGCGCCGTGACTTCGGCAACTCGCCGGGCAAGCGCAAGTCGCTGGTTGACATGGGGCTTGTGTCCGAGTACTACCTCACCTACGCCAACTTCAAGTTCATCCGTGAAGGCACGGTTGAGGGAACGCCTGTTGGCGTCTTCGAGATCACGTACAAGGACCGTGACGAGGACACATCGCATCACATCGTCTACATTGATCCGAAGACCAGAGTGATTCGGAAGCGCGACGCATATCGCCAGGACGGCACATTGCAGGCGATTTACTACTATCGCGACGTGCGCGAAGTGGCTCCGGGCATATGGTTCCCGACGAAGATCGAAGTCCAGAACACGGACCGCAAGGTTGCCGGGACGACTCTGTACAAGGACTTCAAGATCAACACGGTTCTGCCCGACAGTCTGTTCCAGTAGGCGCAACGTTCAGCCGGCACTGCGAGCGTAGGACCTGTATGCAGTCTCGACGAATGCAGTCCGCCGGCTGCGCCCCATTGGGGCGATCCTTCCGTTGCGTTGACGACCTCGGGATGCATCGTTCGGTCGCCCCGGGAGCGGGCTTCCGATTCCTCAAACCGGTCCGGACATACTTCCTCTTCACGGCGAGCCGCGCGGCAGCTCGCATACGACATGCCGCCAGGACCCCGGAAGGGAACCCCGGCACATTCAGAGAATGAGATCAGAGCTATGGCGAACTCAGTAGTCACGTTTGGTGAAGTCATGGGCCGCATCGCCCCCAAGGGCCACTTGCGGTTTGCGCAGGCCCTTCCGGGCGAAGTGGATTGGACGTTCGGCGGAGGCGAGGCGAATGTCGCTCTATCTCTGGCCTGGCTCGGAATGGAAGCCGCATTTGTAACAGCGCTTCCACGGAACCCGATTGCGGATGCCTGCATTCGCTTCCTCCGCGGTCATAGCGTGGACGTTTCCCGCATCATTCGAACCGACGAAGGGCGACTCGGCCTGTACTTTCTCGAAACGGGCGCCAACCAGCAAGCGAGCGTGGTGACCTACGACCGCTCAAGCTCGTCGGTCATGCTGGCTCCGCCTGAGGCCTACAACTGGAATGCCATCTTGCACGGAAAGACGTGGTTCCACGTCACGGGCATCACGCCGGCCCTCAGTCGGAACGCCGCCGACGCCGTTACGGCCGCTGTGCGCGCGGCCGATGCAGCCGGGCTCACGGTATCGTGCGACCTGAACTTCCGCAAGAAGCTCTGGAACTGGCACCCGGGCGTAGCGGCGCGCGATCTGGCCGAACGCACCATGCGCGGCATTCTGCCTCATGTGGATGTCGTCGTCGCGAACGAGGAAGACGCCGAAATGGTACTCGGCATCAAGGCAAACGCAACCGATGTGGAGCGCGGACGGGTGTGCGCGGATGCGTATCAAGACGTTGCCCGCGCCATAGTCAGACAGTTCCCGAACGTGACAACGGTCGCAATCACGCTGCGCGAGAGCATCTCAGCCTCACATAACAACTGGGGCGGTATGCTGTACATCGCCCAGCATGACACAGCGCGATATGCCCCATTGGACGCAGACGGCAGGTATGCGCCCTACCAGATCCGCGACATCGTTGACCGAGTCGGCGGCGGCGACGCTTTCGCGGCAGGACTCATCTATGCGCTGTGCCACCATGACCTCGCCGCACCCGATACGGCAGTCGCCTTCGCCGCGGCGGCCTCGTGCCTCAAGCACTCGATCCCTGGAGACGTGAACTTCGTAACTCGCTCGGAGGTCGAGGCATTGATGAAGGGACAGGCATCGGGCCGCGTGGTACGGTAAAGGCGGGATTCTCTACATACAGACCGCCGGTGGCTTGTTGCATAGCGCGTGGCACCGGCGCGGAGGAGTGATGACTTTGGACCGCACGAAGGTCATGGCAGAGCTCGAGGCCTCCGGCCTCATAGCAGTCGTCCGAGCGACGGGATCCGAGCAGGCGCTCAAGATAGCGGAGGCATGCCGCATGGGCGGCGCGGCGTCCGTGGAGATAACCTTCACCGTTCCCGGAGCAGCCGATGTCATCAAGAGTCTGGCATCGGCATACGGTGGCGGAGGCATGCTGATCGGCGCAGGCACTGTCTTGGACCCCGAGACCGCCCGCATTGCCATACTTGCCGGAGCTCAGTACGTCGTCTCGCCGTGCCTCAATCGCGAGGTGGTGGCTTTATGCCATCGGTACGGCGTGGCTTGTATGCCAGGGGCAATGACTGTGCGCGAGGTTGTAGAGTGCCTCGAGATCGGCGCCGACGCGATTAAGGTCTTCCCGGGCGAGGTGCTCGGGCCGGCGTTCGTCAAAGCTGTTCGCGGCCCCTTGCCTCAAGCGAAGCTGATGCCTACCGGCGGTGTCGCGCTGGATAACGTCGCCGAATGGATACGGGCGGGTTGCGTGGCCGTCGGTGTAGGCGGCAACCTTACCGCTGCCGCGAAACGCGGAGACTACGGAGCGATAACCGAGGCAGCGCGTGCCTTCGTTGACGCAATCGCGTCAGCGCGGAAGGCCGATGCATAGCCGGCCTATGGCAACCGCGCCCCGACGCATGGCTTGCCGCAGGGGCGTTGCATGACCTCAACCGACGGCAGCTCGCGTCCACGTCCATTGGCGCTGCGCTACGCGCTCGGGGCGCGGGAGTTCCCGGCTCTTGCCATCCTGGCGATCGCGCTCGGATGGCTGTTTGCGACGACGCCCGCATTCCGCTCATCCAACAATCTTGCCGTTGTGGCGCAGGACGCCGGCATACTGGGAATCATGGCAGCCGGAGAAGCCGTTGTCATTCTGACGGGAGGCGTTGACCTGTCGGTCGGCTCGACGCTGGCAATGTCGGCGTGCGCAGCGGGAGCCCTGATGATGGCCGGCGTTCCATGGCCGATCGCGGCACTAGCTGGGATCGTGGTCGGAGCTCTCGCAGGATGGGTCAACGGCGCTCTGGTCACCTATCGGAAACTGCCGCCCATCCTGGTCACACTGTCAACGCTGCTGCTATTTCGTGGTGCGACGAACGTAGCCACAGGCGCAGCGCCCTACAACATTCTCCCCGACGGGTTCAAGCTTATCGGCAAAGGGTTCACTCCGATGCTCGCCATGGTGGCGGTAGGAGTCGCCTTCGTTCTCATTCAGTCACGGGCTCGATACGGGCGTCACCTGATAGCCGTGGGAGGCAGTCCCACCGCGGCGCGCCTGTCGGGTCTCCCCACGGACGCGATACTCCGCCGGACCTATCTGCTTGGCGGACTTTGCGCGGGCTTCGCGGGGCTGTTCCTGTCGGCCGCAAACGGCAATGCGCAGTGGACCCTTGCCGAAGGCTGGGAGCTGGACGTGATAGCGGCAACGGTGATCGGCGGCGTCCGATTGACGGGCGGCGAAGGCACTGCCCTCGGCGCAATGCTCGGTGCGATGATCGTCGTCACCATGCGCAACGCGTTGTTCCTATCGGGCGTTCCCGTTGAGCAGTATGGCCTCATTACGGGTGCGGTCATCGTCGCTGCTGCACTTGCGGAACAATGGCGACGGTCGGCGGAGCGACGAGCATGAGTCCGCGACCGATCCTAGCCTTCCTCCGTGGACTCAGGGTCCATCCTCCACCCGAAACCGGCGTTCTTTCTGTGCTGGTGGCCGCAGGCATCTGGCTTTCGCTCGCATTCCCGTCCTTTCGCACGGGCGCCACCGCATGGGTCATCGTCGGCAATGCGTCGGAGATTGCGATCCTTGCCGCTGGGATGACGCTGGTGATAGCTTCGGGCGGCATAGATGTCTCGGTGGGCTCGGTGGTTGGGCTATGCGCCATTGTCCTTGGCAAGCTCGCGGGCGAAGCCGAGTGGGGCGTCTGGTACGCGTGCGGGGCCTCAGTCGCTGTCGGATTGGGCGCCGGTCTGACAACGGGCACGCTTGTGGCACGTTTCCAGGCGCCGCCCATCGTAGCCTCGCTCGCCATGTTCGCCGCCGCGCGAGCGGGCGCCTACGTACTGAGCGGCGGCGACAGCATCTCACGGCTGCCGTCCGAGTTGATCTCGCTCGGGTATGGAGGCTTTTTCGGCATACCCACCACCGCGTGGATCGCCGGAGCGGTTCTGGTAGGGTGCGGCGCATTGCTGCGCAAGACCGCTTACGGCAGAAGCCTGCTGGCGCTAGGTGGCGGACGGGAGACGGCATACCTCAGCGGCCGTCCGACCGTGCGCACCGAGGCGCTCGCTTACGCCCTGAACGGCGCCCTCGCGGGTTTGGCCGCGATCATTGTCGTAGCCCGGGGCGCCACGGCCATACCCGACGCGGGCCGGTTCACCGAAATGACGGCGATTACGGCAGTCGTCATGGGAGGAACGCCTGTCACCGGCGGCCAAGGTACTATGGTCGGAACTGCGCTCGGTGTTCTGGCAATCGGCACGATCACAAACGGTGTCCGAGCCTACGGCAAGGGCGATATCTGGGTACTGCTCGTTCTGGGCATCGCGCTCCTGATCTCCGTTGAGGTGGATCGGTGGCGCAGACGAGAGAGGAGGCTTGCAGTATGAAGCGTATGGTGAGATGGGTCCTCGGCACGGTCGTCGC
>JBBIQU010000160.1:6227-9489 GCA_037442185.1 Chthonomonadales bacterium
AAGAAGGAGACCGCCGAACGCCGCATCGCGTTCGTCTTCAAGGTGGACGGTCTTCTGTACAGCGAGGTCTGCAAGAAGGGAGCCCAGCGCGCCGCACAGGAGCTGGGCATTCGCGTGGACTACCTTGCGCCGGACAAGGCTGAAGTCGGCAAGCAGATCGCCATTATCGAACAGCTCATTGCCGAGAGGGTCAGCGCCATCGTAGTTTCTCCGAACGATGCAGACGCGATCGGACAGGTGATCAAGAAGGCAATGGATGCCGGCATCAAGGTCTTCACGTGGGATTCGGATGCCCCGGCTTCACAGCGCATTTTCTATGTCGCTGCGGCTGACGACGTGAAGATAGGCGTTGACATTGCGGAGGCGCTTGCGAATGACATAGGGGGCAAGGGAAAGGTCCAGATCGTCAGTGGCGGCCGAGGAGCCGCCAACCTGAACCTGCACGTTCAGGGAATGGAGCAGGGCTTCGCCAAGCACCCAGGGATCACGCTCGTGAAACCCTACATCTACAACGACGACGACAACCAGAAGGCGCGCACAATGGCCATCGCCGCTCTCCAGAAGGACCCGGACATTGTCGGCTTCGCGTGCGCCAACTCTCCCAGCGCGCCTGCGGTCGGCGAAGCGATTACGGGTCTTGGAAAGATCGGCTCCGTCAAGGTCTGGGGCCTTGCCCTGCCGAGCGAAACCCGCGAGTACCTGAAATCCGGAGCCGTGTCCGGCCTGATGCTTTGGGATCCGGCCAAACTCACCTACTTCACGGCCAAGGTTGTCAACGACTATCTTGACGGCAAGCAGCCACAGGACGGGGCGCAGGTTGAGGGTATCGGCACGATCAGCGTCAAGGACGGTGTGGTTCTCATCCCCGGCGTCACGATCACCAAGGACAACGTAGACGAGTTCCAGTTCTGACCCATCACCTATCACCGTGGCCGGCGGCTGCATAGCTCCGCATCCTGCAGGGCCGGCCACAACCATCTTGCCCCTGCGCCGCTTCCCCTCGGGAGGCTGAGTTCACCGGAGCCATTGCAGGAGTCGCCCCCTTCAGATATCGAAACTCCGCGCGTCGCTCGAGCCATATGCCCGCGACAAGGAGGGGTCAGGATGTTCGTTGCCGACTTGGCCGTACGATTTCCAAACGACAGCATCATGGCTCCGCCGGGCTACATCCGACAGATCCACTCATGGGCGCGTGAGGCGTTTGCGGGAGAACGGTCGGAAGACGGCGGCATCCGACTTCGTTTGGTACGACAGGACCACAGCTGCCTACGGTTCGGCCGATCGTGCATAGAGACGCCGCTAAGGATCGGCAACCAGAACTATGTGCGCGGTCTCGGCACACACGCCAACAGCGAGATCGAAGTTACGCCTCCTGAGGGTGCCGTCCGCTTCGAAGCTCAGATCGGCATAGACAACAACCACGACACCGGCGGCTCACGGGGAAGCGTGGAGTTCGTCATTGATGCCAACGACGACGAGGTTGTGCGAAGTCCGATCATCACCGGCGGATCCGCGCCCGTGCCCATCGTGGTACGGATCGGCCCGGATACGCGCCGCCTGCGCCTGAAGGTCACCGACGGAGGCGACGGAGCGGCCTATGATCAGGCCGACTGGGCTGATGCCGCATTCGTAATGTCCGACGGTTCGCGTCGTTACCTCGACGAGGGACGCGCTAACCTCATCCTTCACGACACCGCGCTGCCGATCTCCTTCGTGTTTGGAGGCCAACGTTCGGATGCCCTGCTGCCAACATGGCGGCGTTCGACAGAGACGCGACCATTCCCGGGAGGCGCGACGCTCGTGTCACGCTGGACGCAACCGGAGACAGGGTTCGTCTTCGCCGTTGAAGCGCGGATATTCGACCGTTACCCCGCCGTTGAATGGGTGGCACGGTTTGAGAACGGCTCGAACACGGACTCCCCGCTGATCGAGGATGTAAGGGCGCTCGATCTCGGCGTGGCATCCGGTTTCATTCGCCTACCCGTGCTCCTCCATCAGCTCCAGGGCGACACATGCTCAGCGACGTCCTTCTTGCCGTTCGAGGCACAGGTAACGCCTACAGCGCCCGTAAGCATTGCCCCGACGGGGGGAAGACCGTCGTCGCTCACGGCATTCCCGTTCTGGAACCTTCAGTACAACGACACCGGCATTATCACAGCCATCGGCTGGACCGGGCAGTGGCGCGCCAACTTCACGCGTGCGCCCAATGGACCCGCGCGCATGACCGCCGGCCTGGAAGTGCTCAAGACCGTGCTCCGCCCCGGCGAGGCTATCCGCACGCCTCGCATCCTGATCATGCCGTGGAACGGCAGTAAGACCGACGCCCATGTTCGCTTTCGACGCCTGATGTTCGATCACTTCACGCCCAGGGTCGGCGGCCGTGTGGTCACGGTGCCGGGAGCGTTGCAGACGTTCGATCGGTATCACCGTCGTTCCGACTGGCCCACGGAAGCGGGCCAGCTCATCTATGCGCGCCAGGCTGCCGACCTGGGCTGCGATACCGTGTGGCTCGATGCCGCATGGTTTCCTGGAGGCTTTCCGAACGGCGTTGGCTCATGGCGTGCCGATCCCTCCCGCTTCCCGCGAGGGCTCAAGCCCATTGCCGATGCCATCCATGGGCAGAAGATGCGGTTCGTGCTGTGGTTTGAGCCGGAAAGGGTAGCTCCGGGCTCCGACATCGCGCGTGAGCACCCCGAGTGGGTATCCGGCGGATCGAACGGGGGTCTCTTCCGCCTCCATGATCCCGATGCCCGCAAGTGGCTGACCGAGCTCCTTCTGGAGCGCATCGGCGAGTATGGCGTGGATGTCTTCCGCAATGACTTCAACATGGATCCGCTCGCTGCCTGGAGGGCCGAGGATACGCGAGACAGGCAGGGCATGACGGAGGTACGGTATGTCGAGGGGCTCTACGAACTATGGGATGCCATTCGCGAGCGTTACCCCAACGTCATGATAGATAACTGCTCGAGCGGCGGCCGCAGGCTCGACCTCGAGATGGCGATGCGCTCGGTGCCTCTATGGCGCAGCGACACCGGCTGCTCACCGGGCCATCCCGAGTGGAACCAGATGCAGTCCATCTCGCTGGCCCAGTACTTGCCGCTGTTCACCGTTGGCCTATGGTCGGACGATCCGTATGAGCGCCGGAGCGCAGGCACGGCCGGCTTCAGCTTCGAGGTGCCCTACCTGGACGCCGACTACGATCAGAACCGTTATCGCGACGCCATCCGCGAACTGAACGAGCTGCGCCGCTACTGGTACGGTG
>JBBIQU010000161.1:0-9483 GCA_037442185.1 Chthonomonadales bacterium
GTCGAAGAGCCGTTGGTGGTGCCGTCGCCCAGCTGCCCCGAGCTGGTGTTGCCCAGCAGAAGACGCGACCATCGGCAAGCGCGGCGGCGGCATGGTTGTGGCCCGCCGCAACGTCCACGGCGGTTGAGATGCCTGTTACGCTAACCGGAGTTGAATGGTCGTCTTGAGCCCCGTTCCCCAGCTGGCCCGACATGCCGAGTCCCCACGCCCTGATTGTGCCGTCCTGCAACCTCGCCAAGCTGAAGCCTGCTCCGGCGGCGACCTGTGCGACATTGGTCAAGCCGGTTACGGGAACGGGCGCCGAAGAGTTAGTATTGGTGCCGTCGCCAAGCTGACCCCAGGTGTTGTCGCCCCATGCGACCACCGTTCCGTCACTCAGGAGCGCGAGCGAGTGGCTGTAGGACGACGATATGGCGACCGCGTTCGTGATGCCCGCCACCTGAACCGGCGTCGGAGAGTTCACCGTAGTCCCATTGCCCAGCTGGCCCACATCGTTCCTGCCGATGCCCCAGATGCTGCCGCTGCCATCCAGGAACAGGCTGAACTCGAGGCCGGCCGCAACGTTCACGATGTTGGTCAGGCCGGCAACCTGCGCGGGTACCCATCCCGGTTGATTGGTGCCGTCGCCGAGTTGTCCGTAGGTGTTCATGCCCCAGGCCCACGCCGTTCCGTCGACGCGCGCCGCAAGCGTGTGGAAGAAGTGACCGATCGAGATCGCAACCACGTCGGTCAGGCCAACGGCCTTGATCGGTTCGGCGGAGTTGGTTGCCTCTCCTATGCCAAGTGCTGAGGAGGCGCCCCAGCCGGAGGCGTCAACCGACGCTCGTGACTGGAGCGGGGCTGTGAGCGCAAAGACCAGGAGACCAGCCTGCGCCGCTCGTACGATGCTGTTCATCAAGGGGAGTCCTCGTGTTGTCGGGTGTTGATTCGATGTGCGCGCATCCAGCGGCCGCTGCGTGCATCACGGAACCCAATACGACCGGGCGGAGGGAAACGCTCCTGTGCCGCCGAAGTCGGAGGCGGAGGCCGGATTTGGGTCCCACGTCAATCGGAAAACTGCGCGCGTCGGCACGTGTCGGCTGCCCGTGGCCGGTGGCCGTTTTCGCCACGGCCGTCTTGGCCCAAGCAGAGCTTGGCGCGACCCTTGGGACGTCGCGGGGAACGCGGAGTTCCGGGCGCACTATCGCCGTCTCAGGCGACGGCGGCACCGTATGCGTGGGTACCGTCCATGGGCTGGACGGTCGTTACATGATCTGGCGTGACGGGCAATCGGTCGGCGCGTGCGCGGATCTTGACCGGCCCGGCATCCGCGGGGGATGTGTCGCGGCATTCGGCGACCGCTACCTCTTCATCTCGGTGATCCACTCCAACGAGACGGGCGACCTCAAGGGCGAACTCCATCCGCCCAAGGGTCTGGCTTGGTACTCCATCTCTCGGCGCACTCTGACGGGCGACCATGCGCCGTTCGCCGGCGGGCTCGGTCCGTTCCGTGACCAGCTAGTGCTGCACGAAGCGCCCGTCACGATGAACGCAGAGGCGCGGGGCATGGCCTGCGACAGCAATGGTCGCCTGATCGTGAGCGATCCGGCGGCGGCGTCCATTCGGATCTACGACCAGGAGACGATGCGGGAGACCGGCAGGATCACTGCGCTGCGCGCGCGCGAGGTCGCCGTAGCTCCGGACGGCAGCCTCTGGGCGCTTCATGCGCCCGACGCGTCTGCGCCGTCGAGCGATCGGCTCAAGCCCGATCGCGAAGATACCCAGTGGCGCGTTGTCCGACATTCCGCCGACGGTCGCGAGCGCCTGACGCTCTGGCTGCCGAAGTCGTCGGTTCCGACCGGGCTGACGTTCGATTCCCGTGGCCGCCTGATGGTGGCCGATGCGGGACAGGCAAGAGGGATCCTCGTCTTTGCCGATCCCCGCAAAGGCGGAGCCAGACCGCGGACGATCCGGTGGCCGGATAGGTCCCTTTCGGTTGCGGGCATCGGATGCGATGGCGTCGGATACCTGTATGCAGTAGCGTATCGGCCCGGTGGCGGAACGGTGATACGATGCTATGAGCCTCCCGAACCGGGACGGCGCCTGAGACTGCGCTGGGAGAAAGCCCTGTCTGACTCGTCTGACTCGTCTGACTCGTCTGACCCGTCCGACGCGTCTGACAAATCCGACTCGTCCTTCCTCTCAGTCCTGCTCAATCGCCGATAGGGCCGTCGCAATCGCGGCGAGGTCCTGGGCGCGATCGCCGAGCCCCGCCGGAACGATTGTGCAGACCGATCGGGACCTCTCCCAGGCGCGTTCGGCCACTGTCCGGCGCACAGCATCGAGGATGAGGTCGCCGGCATGGACGGCGATCGTTCCAAGGACGATCCGCTCGGGGTTCAGCGTGTGGATGATGTTGGCCAGTCCGATGCCGAGATACGTCCCGGCCTCCTCGAGAATCGCTCGCGAGAACGCATCGCCCTCTCTGGCGGCATCTATGACGTGTTTCGCCGTTATGTCGGCAGGCTTGCCGCCCGCCATCTCGACCAGCCGCCTGCCACGCCGGTAATGGAGGCTTTCCCTCGCCAGTCGGGCAATCGCGGGACCGCTTGCCAACGCTTCCAGGCATCCGCGCTTGCCGCATCCGCACAGGGGGCCGTCGAGAAGGATGGTCTGGTGTCCCACCTCTCCGGCAAGGTCGTTGGTTCCCCTGTAAAGCCTGCCGTCGAGGATCAGGCCCCCTCCTATGCCCGTTCCCTGAGTCATGTAGACCATGTTGCGCGTGCCGACTCCGGCGCCCCACATCCACTCGGCCAGCGCTGTCGCGTTCGCATCGTTCTCAACCGCCACGGCCGTTTTGGGGAAAGCCTTCTCGAAGAGCGTCCGCACGGGCACGGCCTCCCAGCCCGGAAGGTTCGGGGGACTGTGAATCACGCCTGTGCGTGTGTCCAACGGGCCTCCGCACGAAACGCCGATCGCGCGGATGGGCGATGCGGCCGAGGCAGCCAACTTGACCGCGAGGTCCGTCAGCCGCTCCATGATGGCGTCGGGACCTGTCTGAGGCTCCGTCAGCATCTCCAGCCGATGCTCAATCGCTCCCTCAGGCGTGCCCAGCGCCACTGCGCATTTGGTGCCGCCAATGTCAACTCCCAGCAAGCTTACGCGCACTCGCGAAACCCCCTATTGAGGACATCCGTCGAATCCTGTACAATGCATCCGGCGTTTCTACAAGGATACTCACGTGACCGGTCTCGATGTTCTCTACTGGGCATCGCTCTTCCTCGGCGGCTCCTATCTGGTCCTCTCCGTGGCATTGGGCGGCCTGTCGCAGCTCGCCTCGCAGATCCATGGTGCCATCGGCGGCGACGCGGGAGACACAGGACACGTCGGTGACACCGGCCATGCCGGCGACATCGGCCACGCCGACGCCGGAGCGGACATCGGTCACGCTGATGTCGGACACGCCGATGTCGGAGCGGACATCGGACACGCCGACATCGGACACGATCTTGGCCACGACCTTGGGGCGGACGCGGGTCACGATGTGGGCCATGATCTCGGCGGACATGACGGCGGCAGCGGCGATGCGGACGGCTCCCACTCGCATGGCGATGCCCACGCCGACCATGACGTTCCGCCCGGCCTGAAGCTTCTCACTTTCCTGAGTCCGGTGCTTGCCAGCGGGTTCCTTGCAGGTTTCGGTGGCGCAGGCGTTCTCGCACGGTTGGCCAAGCTTGCGACCATACCGAGCTTCGCCTGGGCGATGGCCGGCGGCGTTGTGCTGTACTACATCGGGTGGTGGGTTGTGCATGACGTGTTCGGTGCATCCCAGGCGTCCAGCATGACGAAGCGGGACGAACTGACGGGTCGGACCGGGCTGGTCATGGCTCCCATCAACGGCTCTCGCCCGGGAATGATCTACTACACGATCGCGGGCACGAGACAGTCCATCCCGGCGATCTGTGAAGAGGGCCTCACCATACCTGTCGGCGCGCGCGTCTATATCCGCCGCGTTGCCGGCAAGAATGCGGTTGTCTCGCGCGTTGGCGGCGATGACGCGCCTTGCGCGCATGTGAAAGGAGCATCAGATGCCTGACCTAAGCTCGCTGATGTATCTCATCTACTTTGGCGGTGGGGCAGCGCTGTTCGTGCTGGTCCTGTTCATCCTCTACAGCAAGCTCTATCGTAAGGTGGGTCCCAACGAAGTGCTGGTCATTTCGGGACGCAAGGGCGAAACGGTCGTTGAGGAAACCGGCGAGCGCCGGCGCCTCGGGTACCGCATCGTCAAGGGCGGCGGATCGCTCATCAACCCCATCATGGAGCGCGTTGACAGCATCTCGCTGGAACTGATCACGCTCGACATCGTGACGCCCGAGATGTACACCAAGCTCGGCGTACCGATCAAGGTTGACGGCGTCGCCCAGATCAAGGTGAAGGGCGACGATGTCTCCATCCGCACCGCCGCCGAGCAGTTCCTCAACAAGACCCGCGAGGAGATCAAGCAGATCGCCTATCAGACGGTTGCAGGTCACCTTCGGGCCATCCTTGGCACGCTCACGGTCGAGGAGGTTTATGCGGCACACGAGGCGTTTGCCCAGCGAGTGGCCGAAGTCTCGGCGGGCGACCTTGCGAATATGGGGCTCGAAGTGGTGAGCTTCACCATTCGTGAGATCAGCGACAGCCGAGGCTACCTGGAAGCCATCGGCAAGACGCGGATCGCCCAGGTCAAGCGTGACGCTGACATTGGCGAGGCTGAAGCAAACAGGGACGCCACGATCCGTTCGGCGAACGCTCAGCAAGAGGCGGCCAGCGCCAAGTATCTGGCCGACACCAAGATCGCCGAGGCGGACCGTGACTACAAGCTCAAGGTTCAGGACTACACCGCCAGCGTCAACCAGAAGAAGGCAGAGGCTGACCTGGCCTACGATCTGCAGCGGTACATCACGGCGCAGAAGGTGAAGGAACAGGAAGTCCAGGTCCAGATCGTCGAGAAAGAGAAGCAGGCGCAGCTCGAAGAGAAGGAGATCGCGCGCAAAGACAAGGAACTGATCGCAACGGTTGAGCGGCCCGCCGAAGCGGAGCGCACGCGCATCCAGACAGTTGCCGAGGCGGAACAGTACCGACTCAAGACAACGGCGCTCGGTCAGGCGGAAGCCGCCAAGACCACAGGCTTCGCGCAGGCTGAGGTCGTGCAAAGAACCGGCGAAGCCGAAGCTGAGGCCAATAAGGTGCGCGGCCTCGCCGAGGCCGAGGTGGTCAAGGCGCGCCAGTTGGCTGAGGCCGCCGGCATCGAGGCAAAGGGTCTCGCCGAAGCCGCAGCCGTGCAGGCGAAGGGACTTGCTGAGGCGCAGGCCATGTCGAAGCGCGCCGAAGCCTTCCGGGCATACAACGAGGCCGCAGTCGCCCAGATGTTCATCGAGAAGCTCCCGGAAATCGCCCAGGCCATATCCGCCCCGCTCTCCAAGGTCGAGAAGATCGTCATGGTCAACGCAGGCGGCGAGGGCGGGATCGGAGCCAGCAAACTCACCGGCGAGGTTACCGGCATCATCGCGCAGGTACCGCCTGTCCTCGAAGCGATGACGGGCATCAAGCTGCAGGACCTTGTGAAGAAGGTGCCGCATCTCGCTGAGGAGACCGAACCGGTGCCGGCCGAGAAGCCGACAACCAAGTGACGAAGCGACCGACCGTTGGTAGAACCCCACGCGAGGCTCCGTCAAGGAGCCTCGCGTCACCCGAAGGCCATGACGCGCCGATTGTCGTCTACACGGATGGGGCATGTCTCGGAAACCCCGGTCCGGGCGGATATGCCGCCATCATACGAGCGGGTTCAGAGACAACGCAACGCTGTGCGGGTTATCGCCTGACCACAAACAACCGCATGGAGATGATGGCTGCCCTGGCCGGCTTGGAGTCGCTCCCGCCTGCGTCCATTGTGACGCTGTACTCCGACTCGCAGTACCTGGTCAATGGGATGCGGCTCGGCTGGGCGCGGCGCTGGAAGAGGAATGGGTGGCGTCGCAATGCCCGCGATCTCGCCCTCAACCCCGATCTATGGCAACGCCTGCTGGACATGGACGACACCCACAGGATCGAATGGGTATGGGTCCGTGGGCATGTGGGCGACCCGCTGAACGAGCTGTGCGATCGTATGGCGGTTGATCAGGCCAAGAACCACGCCACCTTCGTTGATGAAGTCTACGAGGCGACGGGAACACAAGACACGGCGGGATAGCCCGCCCGGAGGGAGCGAAGTGAATGAGCGCTGAATCGGATCGTCGCGCGGCTGAGTTTCTGGCCATTGCCGACCAGTTCAAGCTCGGCGCGCTGGTAACCGAGTCGTCCCACCCGATCACGGCAAACCTGAGCGACGTTGCGCGCGAGAGCGTGGAGGATGCGCTCGACCTCCTGTTTCAGGTTGACGAAGACGTGCTACGAAGGTATCGCCGATGGGTGGCCGACGGTACGACGGGGCCTGTTGCCGACGCCGTGCTCTCGGCGCTTCGATCGGGCAATCGTGTCTTCTTCACCGGCTGCGGCTCAACAGGGCGGCTCAGCATCCTGCTCGACTCCATCTGGCGTGAGTTCTGGCGACGCCAACACGCCCGGGGACCGGCGTGCAGCCCTTCTCCGGCAGAGCTGGCGGATCGGACGCGCTCGGCCATGGCGGGCGGCGACTTCGCCTTGATCAAGGCCGTCGAGGGCTTCGAGGACTTCACTCAGTTCGGTCGGCGTCAGGTTGCCGACATGGGCTTCGCTGAAGGCGATGTGTTGTTCGCCATAACGGAGGGCGGCGAGACATCGTGGGTCATCGGCACGGCCTGGGAGGCGCTCGATCGCGGCGGCAAGGCGTTCTTCGTATACAACAACCCCGATGACACTCTGTGCGAGCATGTCACGCGCAGTCGCGAGGTCATCGAGGAGCCGCGCATCACCAAGCTGAACCTGACGACCGGCCCCATGGCCATTTCGGGTTCGACGCGCATGCAGGCGACAACCATCGAGTTGTGCGCGATGCTCACCGTGCTCGAAACCGTCGCGCGCACGCTGCTGCGAGAGGGCGGCGCGGTAGACACGGTTTGCGGCGATCCGGCGTCCGTGCCCGAGGAGTTCCTCGCGGGGCTCGAGGCAATGTTGGCCACGCTGCGCTCAGAAGAGTGTCGGTCATCGTTGGCTCGCCTGGTGAGGATGGAGGAGGAGGTCTACCGCTCGGGGCATCGTAACACGTACTTTGCCGACGCCCTCGGTGTGGACATGCTCACCGACACGACCGAGCGGTCTCCGACGTTCTGCACGCCTCCATTCCGCCGATTCGACGACACAGAGGCTGCGGAATCGTGGGCGTTTCTGTGTGTCCCGCAGGCGACGACCGCCGAGGCATGGCCTGCGCTGCTCAAGCGAGCGCCGAGATGCGTCGAGTGGACCGAGGAGGTCGTCCGCGCATTGACTCCGCCGGAGAAGGCCGACCGCACCGTCGAGATCGTCAGTCGGATCGGGCTGCCTGATCTCATGCGTTTCCGAATAGGGCAGGACGGACTGCCCTACAGGACACTCGCGGGCGGCGATTGCGCTGTGGGGCTGGTTGGTCCCGACGAGGCACGTCTCCTCGAACCGAACGGCTTCGTCAGGACGCAGCTCGACCGAGTGCGCGCCGCCGGCGGAAAGACGGGCGTCATCCGCCTGACGCGCGGCCTGGGCGACGATCCTTCGCGCGCCGACGATGTGAGCGTAGTCGTGCCGGTGCCCGATGCCGGCCTGTTGCTCGACGGGATCACCCGCGCGGGCGTGAAGATGCTCCTCAATGCAGTCTCGACGTGCACGATGGTTCGGCTCGGCCGAGTGATGGGCAACACCATGATCTGGGTGGTCGCCAGCAACCTGAAGCTCATTGACCGAGCCACGCGTTACATTGTGCGCCTGACGGGCATGGCCTACGACGAGGCATGCCGCCTGCTCTTCAGCTCAATCGAGTATGTCACGCCCCGCATGCTTGCCGACCGCGCGTACCCGCCGGTAGTCGGCCTTTCGGTCATGCGGGCGCGACACGGACTGACGCCCGAGGAAGCCGAGCGAAAGCTCTGGGAGGAGCTTGGCGCCTAAGCCTGCACCACTTCCATGGCGACCCGAGCCCAATCGAAGAGACGCTGGGGCTCGTATCGCACCGTGCTGATATCCTTCAGGATAAGCTCCAGAGGGCATCCGTGAGCCTTGCAGATGTCGCGGGTCGCCTCAAGGTCCTCTTTGACGAGGGGCAGGTTGAAGTCATCCCAAGCCAGGAAGGCCGGGTTCGGCTTGCGCGAGAAGACGAAGTCGCCTCCGATGGCTGCGGCGCCCTTCTCCTGATTGGCCCACGGGCTCATGGAGACTTTGCGGACGTTGGGGATCATTCGGACTTCGCGCATCTTGCCGTCGAGCGGGTCGCAGCAGCCGTAGTAGACCAGGCCGAACCGCTCAAACATTCGGCTGGCGTAGTCCACCTCGTACTCCTTGAACATCCGCGGCGAGACCGTCGAGAACATCTGGGCCAGCCCCATTCCCCACAGGTCCTTGCAGCGCGGCTTCTTGGGATCATAGCCGGGCGCAGGCAGTTCGTCGGTCCACGCGCCCGTGCAATGGATGAGGCTCTGGACGCCGCAGAGCAGCCCCTGGTCTTCCAGCTGGTCAAGCATGCACATGTAGGCATCGGTCAGCTTGCCCACGAGTCGATGCATGTAGTCGGGACGATCGGCGAGCGCGTAGCACGCTCCCTGCACGCTCATCCATGAGCTGATCGGATCCCACAGCGAGAGGTTCAGGTCGGCTCCTTCGGCGCGGATGTCCATGAGGCCGCCGAAGAGCTTCTGGGCCACCTCCATCCGTCGCTCAGTCTCGACCGCATCTTCGCTGATCTCCGGCATGCGTATCTTGTTAAGGTCCTCTTCGGTCTGGAACTGGTTTTCGAAGAGGTGGCCCACCACCGAGTTCGTCGGGTCGCTTACGGCGATGGTTTCCTGAACCCGCACCCCCACGCCTGTGTTGCGTATGGCACGGTACACGCGAACGAAGGGTTCCACCACCATGTCCACGGGGAAGTGACGCCACTGATAGAGCTGCAGGCGCAGCATCCATTCGTAGTTCCGGCATTCCGGATCGTCGCATTGGAGCTCCAGTTCGTCTCCAATGGCCATCTCATTCCAGCACACCTGGTCAACCATCACCATCGGTCGCTCGGGCTTAAGGCCGTTGAGCTTGCGCCAGAGGCAGCGTTTCTCTTCCTGAATGGGCAGGGCTGCGATCTCGGCAGTCTGTTCTGCCAACCGGCGGATGATGCTGACGTCTTGTTGGCTGGGCATCGGTGTGGTCCTCGCTAACGTAGTGGCTCATGGTAACCTTCGGCGCGCGCCTGCGCCCTTCCTTCCGAGCCGAACCCTTGGATGTGTGTTGGTTTCGGAGACACTCGGCGGTGAGACCCGGGTTGCGATGACGCGTATGCCGGAGCGGTTCGCGGACGCCCGGATCAGGGATGCG
>JBBIQU010000162.1:0-9429 GCA_037442185.1 Chthonomonadales bacterium
GAAGGCGGCCATACCGTCGGCGCCGGCGTCGTGACCAGGATCATCGAGTAGGGCGTCAATGGCTGCGAAAGAGAACAGGATAGTCATTACGCTCGCGTGTACGGATTGTCGGGCACGCAACTATACGACTTCGAAGAACCGGATCAAGCATCCGGATCGTCTGGAGCTTCGCAAGTACTGTCCGTCGTGCCGCAAGCACGTGCCTCATCGCGAGGCGAAGTAGGCGCGGAGGACGGGATCATGGCCCGGTTGGCGGCGGTCATGCCGGGTCAACGCGCAGGGGTGTAGCTCAGCTGGTAGAGCACCCGCCTCCAAAGTGGGTGGCCGCGGGTTCGAATCCTGCCACCCCTGCCAGTGCCGCGCAGAATCGGAGCGGAAGCGCGAGGGCGCCAAGCATCTCGCCCTTCCGCTCTCGGCATGTGAATCAGGACGCACGAGCGTGCAACAGACAGAGCGCTCGAGGGGATGACCGATGGCCAGCGACCAAAAGCCCGCAGTGATAGCGCGCGGGCGCAGCTTCATCCATGAAGTGATCGTTGAACTGAAGAAGACCACTTGGCCGACGCCGAAAGAGGCATGGCGGCTTACGGTGGTCGTTCTCATGGTGGTGGTGGCGGTAGCCATCTACGTAGGGGTCATTGACTTCATCCTGACCAAGCTGACTGTCGGGCTGAAGCTGTTCAAGTAGGATGGCCAGATGAGCACACAACGACACTGGTACGCAGTCCACACGTATTCGGGTCACGAAAACAAGGTGATGACGAACATCCTGCGTCAGGCTGAAGCGCGAAGCCTGCGCCACAAGGTGTTCGACATTCGGATTCCGACGGAAGTCGAAGTGCGCAGCCGCGGCGGCAAGACCACCGAATACAAGCGGAAGGTGTTCCCCGGTTACATCCTCATTGATATGGTGCTCGACGAGGATACGTGGTATCTCGTCAAGTCCACGACCGGTGTGACCGGCTTTGTCAGCTCCGGCAACAAGCCGGTGCCTCTGCAGGCGCGGGAGGTCGAGGCGATCCTCCAGGCAGAGGAGGGCGCCGTTCAGCGGCCGAAGGTGCAGTGGTCGAAGGGCGACATCGTGCGCGTGGTGCAAGGACCTTTCTCGGATTTCACGGGAAAGATCGAGGACGTGAACGTCGAGAAGCAGAAGCTGCGCGTGTTCATCTCCATTTTCGGCAGGGATACGCCTGTCGAGCTTGACTTCACGCAGGTTGAGAAGGCCTGATCAGGAGGACGTTTCGTGGCAAAGAAAGTGACTGCTGTCGTTAAGCTCCAGATCCCAGCCGGCAAGGCGACCCCTGCGCCGCCGGTCGGTTCGACGCTGGGGCCGTACGGCATCAATATGATGGAGTTCATCAAGAGCTACAACGAGCGAACTGCCCAGCAGGTCGGCTCCATTGTGCCTGCTGAGATCACCATCTTCGAGGACCGGTCGTTTACGTTTGTTACGAAGACGCCGCCTGCCGGGGATCTCATCAAGAAGGCGCTGGGCATTGAGCACGGCTCCGGAACGACGGGCAAGACAACGGTCGGCACGTTGACGCGCGAGCAGCTCCGTCAGATCGCCGAACTGAAGATGCCCGACCTGAACGCAAATGACATTGACGCGGCGATGCGCATCATCGCCGGTACCGCACGTTCGATGGGCGTTGCCGTCGAGCAGTAATCACCACATCGGTGGGAGGGGTTAGCCCCGTCAGCACCACAGGAGGACCGGAATGCCGGGACCGAAGGTAAGTACCCGACAGCGGCGCGAGGCGAAAGCCGGGCGCGCCAGACACAGCAAGCGATTCGAGAAACTCGCGAAGCTGACCAACAACGACGAGGCGCTTGAGCCGGCTGCAGCGATGGCCAAGGTCAAGGAACTCGCGACGGCCAAGTTCGATGAAACCGTCGAAGCTGCCATCAACCTTGGCGTTGATCCGAGGCATGGTGACCAGGTCGTTCGAGGAACCGTGAATCTGCCGCACGGGACAGGCAAGTCTCGCAAGGTTGCGGTTTTCGCGCGCGGCGACCGTGCCGATGAGGCCAGGGCCGCAGGCGCCGACGAAGTCGGAGCTGAAGATCTCGTGGAGCGCATTCAGAAGGGTTGGGCCGGTTGGACCCAGTTCGACCTGTTTGTGGCTTCTCCCGACATGATGTCGGTCGTCGGTCGGGTGGGCAGCATTCTGAAGCAGAAAATGCCGAATCCGAAGGCCGGCACCGTTACGCCGAACGTGGCGCAAGTGGTTCGTGACATCAAGGGAGCCGCGCGCGCTGAATACCGGGTGGAGCGAGCGGGCATCATTCACTGTCCGATCGGTAAGGCCAGCTTCACGGCCGAACAGCTCACCGAGAACCTTCTGGTTCTCATCAATGCGTTGGTGAAGGCCAAGCCGGCGGCCGCCAAGGGGCGGTATCTGAAGAAGATCACCGTCTCGCCGTCCATGGGTCCAAGCGTGACGGTGGACACTACGCTCGCTCAGAAGGCCGCCGAGAGAGTGTAGGGCGGCAAAGGGGGGACTGGGGGACCAGGATTCGAACCGGGTCAACGGCTCCAAAGGCCGCTGTCCTGCCGCTGGACGATCCCCCAACTCGTCGAGCATTATACCTCGCGCGGCCGATCGGTGCGCCCGATCAGCCGCGCGAGTTGCGTATGTGAACGATCTCCGCGTCGCGAACCACGTAGTCTTTACCTTCGAGCCGCATCTTGCCGGCTGCACGGGCCGCATCCCAGCCGCCTGCGGCCTCGAAATCGTCAAAGTTCATGACCTCAGCCCTGATGAAGGTGCGCGCGAGGTCTGTGTGGATCTTCTCGGCTGCGCCAACGGCCGTGGTTCCCGACTTGATCGTCCAGCAACGAACTTCGTCGGCCCCCACCGTCAGGAAACTGATCAAGCCGAGGCGACTGTAGGCGACGCGGATCAACGTGTCTCGCGACGACTCCGAGAGGCCCATAGCGGCCAGATAGTCGCGCTCCTCGGCGGGCTCCATCTGAGCAATCTCAGCTTCGAGCTTGGCGCACATCACGATCAACGGCAAGCCGGCGCGCTCCGCGTAGGCTTGCGTCTCCTGAATGTGCGGACCATTGCGGCCAATGTCCTCTTCAGCCACATTGAGCACGAGGATCAGCGGTTTGGCGGTCACGAGCGCGAAAGCCTTCGCGAGTCGCTCTTCGTCGGGCGACATCTCCGCGGACGTGAGCGGCTCCAGGTTGTCGAGCCTCGAGTGCAGCGAGCGGATGGCTGCCTCTTCCGCCATCTCCGCCGCGCCCAGGCGTTTCGCTGCCTTGCCCTTCTCGAGGCGGGCGAGCCGATTGTCGAGCACTGTCAGATCTGCCAGTATTAGCTCCTGAGCCACCATGTCGGCATCGCGCGCGGGAGAACACGCGCTTGACGCGGCATCGGATCTGGGCGCAAAGGCCCCGAGCACCAGCACCAGAGCATCCACTGACCGGACACCCGCAAGGAAGTCGGTTCCGAAGGTTCGGCCGTGGTCGCCGGTCTCAATCCGGGCAGCCCCATCAACCACCTCAATGGATGCCTGAACCTGCTTCTTGGGACGACAGAGCTCCACAGCGACATCGAAGCGACGATCAGGCACCGGGATTGTGGCCAGGTTGACAGTGGTGTCATGCGCATCATACTCGTGGGTGCGAGCCTGGGACCGTGTCAGCGCATTGAAGAGGGAGGTCTTGCCGGACCCGGGCAGACCGATCAAGCCAACTTTCATACTCTGCTGCTCCTAATGCGGCATCGTGACCCTAACTGGCACTTCAGCGGGCAGGCGTGACCAGGGCGAGAACCATGCAGCGTAGATGACCCCGCCAATGAATGCCACGATCAGGGTGGCCGCCAGCCACGCGCGAAAGGGATTGCGCTCAGGGCTTCGCATCGGCCTTGGACTCCCGTTTGCGCTCGATGATCCGGACAAGGCCGATGCTCCCCAGATAGAGCGCGAACACCGGGATGACCATCATCAGCATGGTGAACGCATCGTTGGTGGGAGTGATCATGAGTCCCGTGAAAGCAATCGCTACGATTGCGTGACGCCAGGATTTCTTCATGCTCGCAGAAGTGAGGAGGCCGGCCCATGCCAGGAACATGAGGACGACGGGCAACTGGAAGACGAGCCCGAATATGCCCATGAGTTTGAGCATGAACAGTACGTATGTCTTGGGACCCTGATACAGCACGGCCTTAGGGAACAACGGCACGAACTCAAGGAAGAAGGACATGGCGAACTGGGCGATCCAGTAGGCGAGAAGTACTCCGAGCACGAACAAGGTGACGGATAGGGGCACAATCCAGCGCAGAGGTCGGCGCTCTTTGCGGGTCAGAGCAGGACGGATGAAGCCCCACATCTCGAGAATCACCAGCGGCGAGACCATGATCAGGCCGGCAACGACGGATATCTGCAGGACCACGAAGAACGGTTCCATGAAGTGGCCGAAGGCGATCTTGAACTCTACGTGAGCATCGCCTAACGCGTGCGCCATTGGGCTGTACAGAAGGTTGTAGATACGCTTGAACAGGTAGTATCCGGCGATAGAGCCGACGATCGCATAGAGGATGGAACGCATGATGCGCGTGCGCAGCTCAGCCAGATGCTCGCTGAGCTCCATGCGCTTGTCGTCTTCGGGTTCGTTGTCGGCTTGGTTGTTGATGCCTTCAGCGGCCACGCCTGTGGCTCCTATCCATGTGGTCGCCGAAAAAACGGCGGGGGTGACAGGCGCATTATACCTGTCACCCCCGATCGGGTCTTGAGCCGCCGCACGCGGCTACTGTTACTCTGCCGGCTTCTGGCTAAGTTCCGTCGTGGTTTTCGACCTCAGAGTGATCTTCTGGGCGCTTTGTGCCTGCCCCGGGTTCATTCCGGCGCCCGTAGAGTAGCCGCCGTACGGGCTTCGCATCCCGCCGGAGCCCAGCGAGGGCGGACCGCTGAGTCCCATCGAAGAGCCGCCCATGCGAGGCGCTCGGCCGGTTCGACCTCCGCCGCGCGGACCCTCGCGGCCGCCGCCCGGTGCAGTCATGCCGGCGCCGGCTCCCGGGCCCATCATCGGCATTCCCGATCCGCCCATCATAGGGGGACCCGTCATGCCGGACGAAGGCATCCCGGGCGGGCTGGTCATGCCGCCACCCATCAGCGGAGGCGCGCCGCCACCCATCATGGCCATCCCGCCGGCCATTGGCGCGCCAGGCGCGCTCATGCCCGCTCCGCCAACCGAGCCTGCCACCGCCCCAGAGGTCGTGCCGGAGACCTCCAGGCTGCGCTCGATCTTGATCAGGGCGCCGGACCGATAGGCGAGGTACACGTCACGGGTGAACTTGATCTTCGGCTTCTCGACGACTATGTTGCCGAATACGATGGACTTCTCTTTGGGCGTGCCCTCGTAGGTCTGGGTGATCTTGGCCGTCTGGTGATTGCCTTCCCATTCGAAGCCTACGAGCTTGCTCGTGACCGTCACCTTCGGCTGCTTGTCCGGGGCTGTGCCGGGAATGTCGAGAACGACGTCAGGGGTCTCCCACGTATCGCCGACGCGCACTTCGCGGCTCGGCAGGATGGGCAGATCCAGCGTGGCGCTCACAGGCACACCCATCTGCCAGAACATGTCGCTTGAGGCGCGATCCTGGGGTGGGTAGTGTACGACACCCCGCGGATCGAGCTCCTGGTAGATGGACTTGGGTAGGTAGTCGGTTGGGTACACGGTCTCCTGACCGTTCTGCTTGATCGCTAGGCGGGTCAACCTGTTCCGGACAATCGCTCTGCCGTTGTCATATACGTCCTCGACGGCAAGCAGGATGTTGCTGGATTGTCCCACCAACTCCACGTCGCCAACGGCGGCCAGCCCCTGGGTGACACCACCGACGATGGCGGTCGTGCCGGTCCGGGAGTACGTGCGGTTCGAGCCGTCGTCATAGCGGTACCTCAGGCTGAGGGGACCCGGATCGGTGGTGATCCGATTCTCCAGGTTCACCGTGATCTCGCTGGTCTCGGCAACGTCGGAGCCTCCCGCTGAGCCGCTCTTGGGCACAAACAAAGTCGCCGTTATCTTATGGGCGCCATCCTTCGGCGCCTCTTCCTTGTTGGTCCGCTGGATCTTGACGACCTGCTTGGTGTCCCAGACATACTCGAACATCTCGCCCGGCTTGGCCTTCTCGCGCTGCTCCTCGGTTGGAGCAAGGGCAACCCGAAACTGACCATCAATGCTGAAAGCGACATAGGCGCCTTCGGGGATGGCGGCCAGCGGCACGCGAATCGGGACCTTCTCCCTGACTGTCGCTCCGTCCGGCGGGAACCGAATGGTGAAAGGCGCAGCGTTCTGGGCAGACGCGTTCTCCGTGCCCAGAGCCAAGAACGCAGCCCCACCGATGACGGCCACAAGGGCTCTCAGGTGCATGGACTAACTCCCTCCTGAAAATGGCGCACTACGGCTGAAGTGTAGCATAGGCCATTCACGATGTCAACGCGAAGGCATGCGCGTTGACAGACAAGGCTCGTTACTGTACACTTGAGACGCTGGAGCGCGGTCGCGCGTTACCGCATCGGGAACGCGGCATGAGGCTGCAACGTCGTATGTAATGCGGCCGAAGCCGTTCGTGGGCAGAACAGATGTCCTGGGACATACCGAGACTCTCTAGAACATTGACGACCATGGGTAAGTGTCGCCTTGCTTGCCTTGCCTGCCTCACCCTGGCGATCCCATCCGGAGCGCAGGTTCCGTCTGTCGCGACAGGCGGCACCGATCGAACGGTCCGAATGTTCGGCGCGTCCGGCGTGGAGGCTCAGAGCTTTCTGGCGCACGAAGGAGCGGTCACGGCACTGCTGTTCACGCCGGACGGACGCAGACTGATTTCAGCCGGCGAAGACAAGACCGTCAAGATATGGAATGTTGACGACGGCTCCCTCGAGAACAGCATTGATGCCCATGACGGTGCCGTTACGGCCCTTGCGCTGTCGCCGGACGGCAAGACCCTCGCATCCGGAGGGGCCGACGGACGCATCAAGTGGTGGGCCCCGGCGACCGGCAAGCTGTTGCGAACGATCACCGCGCATGCGCGATCAGTTCGGTCGCTGGCTTGGAGCCCGGACGGGACCCTGCTTGCGTCGGGGGGCGAAGACCGCGTCATCCAGGTCTGGAGGGCCGACGGCTCACAGGCGGCTTCCGTCGTTGGACATGATGAGCCGGTCACGGGTGTCGCCTGGACGGGTGACGGCAAGGCGCTGATCAGCGGGGCAGCGGACGGCTACGTGAAGGTCTGGACAGTCGGAGATTTCGGCCTCGCCTCGAGGCACAAGATGTCAGACAAATCGCTGGCTGGACTTGTTTCGAGCGTTGACGGCCAGATGCTGGCCACGGCCGGCGCCGACGGGCGGATCCGCATCTGGAGCATCACAGGCTCGAGCATCAGCGAGCTCGTGTCCAAAATGCTGGACCGGCGCGTACACTGCATGGCTTGGAGCCGGGACGGCAAGGTCCTCGTCACGGGCGGCGCAGACCGATCGCTGAGGTTCTGGAACAGCAGCGATCTGTCGGTTGTGATGCGCGTCAGCGCCAACGAGGGCACTGTGACAGCCGTCGCGGTCACACCCGACTGATCGTCATCCGATCAGAGCTTCGGCGGCACGAACGCCGGCATGTCGGTTTCCGTCGCCGGAACCGTGAGCGTACCTTTGGCAATCATCTCCTTCGCGGCATCGAGACGTCGGAATGCGCTCGCCGGAACGATCTTGCGAGTGAACCGCATCGGTGAAACGTTCAGGCCGCCTTCTTTGACGCCGAGCGTCGTCTCGCCGGGGCGCCACGTTCCTTCCTTGATCTCACGAACCGCGCCGAACACGGCACCCTTCACGTCTTTCAACATGCTGGTCAGCACACGACCCGGGTGTTCCTCGTCTTGGTCACGATCAACGCCGATCCCGTACACGTGGCCGGGCGCTTCCGCCGCCGCGTCGAGTACGCCAAGGCCCGCCTTGCCTGCGGCGTGGAAGACGATATCGGCGCCCTGCTGGATGGCGGCGCGAGCGAACTCCTTGGCTTTGGGCACATCCGTCCAGCTACCGACATACTTGACGATAACGCGCGCATCCGGTCTGGCAGTCAGGGCTCCGGCGCGATAGCCGCACTCGAACTTCTTGATGAGCGGGCCTTCCATGCCGCCGACAAAGCCGAGGGTGCCCGTCTTGCTGACGGAACCCCCGATGAATCCCACAAGGAACGCGCCCTCTTCCTCCCGGAACTTGACCGATTGGCAGTTGTCGAGCTTGGGGGCGCTCCCGTCAATGATCACGAACTTCGTTTGCGGATAGCGGGCAGCGACGTCCTTGAGCGCGTCTTCCATGAGGTAGCCGATGGCGAAAACAACGTTGTTGCCCTGATCCGCCAGCGCCGACAGATTGGTCTTGTAGTCGCTCTGCTCTCTGCTTTCGACGTAACGGACGGAGGCTCCAAGTTCCGCTTGCGCACGCTTCAGGCCTTCCCACGCCGACGCATTGAACGAACGATCGTCAATGCCGCCCGCGTCCGTCACCATGGCGGCCTCAATGCCGCCGGGTTCGACTCTAGCGGTGTCGGCGGCCGGCTTCGGCGCGCATCCGAAGCCGGCAGCCATCAAGACGACTGCCATCGCGTGGCAGCGGACCAGGAATGCTGACCTCGCTCTCATGGCCGCATTTTGTGGATGGCCATGCCGTGAACGTCGAGCGCGGCTTCCATGATCGCCTCGGGCAGCGTGGGATGGGCATAGATCATGTGCTTGAGTTCGTCAACGGTCGCCTCAAGCTCTATGGCCGCGACCGCCTGATGGATCATGTCGGAGGCATGCGGACCCACGATGTGGACGCCCAGGATCTCGCCGTACCTCCTCTCCGATACTACTTTGACCATGCCGTCCTGCTGGTCCATGGCCATCGCCTTGCCCAGCGGGCGGAATGGGAACGTTCCGACGATAACATCGTGGCCGGCTTCTTTCGCCTGGGCTTCAGTCATGCCAACCGTAGCCAGTTCCGGCTCGGTGAAGACCGGGGCGGGCACAGCTCGGTAGCTCATCTTCGACTCATGTCCGGTGGCGTTTTCGGCGGCCACGATGCCTTGATGCGAAGCAACATGCGCCAACGGGAACTTGCCCGTGAGGTCGCCGATGGCATAGATGCCCGGGACATTGGTCTCCATCCGATCGTTAACGGTCACGCCGGTCTTCGTGAACTCGACGCCGACTGCCTCCAACCCGAGTCCCGACGTGATTGTGCGACGCCCGACGCCGACAAGCACCACCTCACACTCGACCACGGAGTCGCCTTGCGGGCCCGAGACCGTCGCGCGGAGCTTGCCGTCGGCGCGATCCACCTTGGCGACCTTGCTTCCCAGAACGAACGTGATTCCCTGTTTGGTCAGGCTCTTGCGCAGCTCGCGGGCAACATCGGCGTCAGCCGTGGGCAGAACTTCGG
>JBBIQU010000163.1:0-9415 GCA_037442185.1 Chthonomonadales bacterium
CAGTTCGAGCAGGCAATGGTCCTCGCGCGACACGAATACGGCGAGCCTCTTGCGGCGGTATGCAGGCTCGAGCCGCCAAGTCATCTCGAAGGGCTCGGCGACACGTTCGGCGAAGCCGCTGCGGACTTCATCGGCTCGATCCGCCAGTCCCGGCAGCTCAAAGTCCACCCTCATGAGGAACTGACCTCCCCACGGGTCGGTCGAGTGCTGGTCCGAGTGGACGATATTGGCGCCGCACTCGAACAGGAATCGCGCGATGGCTGCCACGATCCCAGGCCGGTCCGAGCACGAGACTAGCAAACGTCCGCGACTGCGCATGGCTCCTCCTGATACGGTTTCCGGCCCGGCCGCAAGAGCGCGAGCATCATCCGTAAGAAGGATTCTGACGCATTGGCGCCGAATATGCACACATACAGGATGCTGACGCACCACCTTCGGAGAGGCCGGCCATGATGATCATCGCTCCATTGCTTGCACTGTGGACCGCAAGTGCGGCGGCACCGGAATGGCATCACCCGCTCTATCTGGGCAATGGCGGCCTGTGGCGGCAACGGATCGCGGTGGTTGTCCGGAACGAAGGCGCTCTGGCTATGGCGGGGACTCCGGTCGCCGTGGCCGTGGGCAGCGGAGCCGACGAACTTGCCCTTGCGGGTGCGAATGTGGCAGAGCTGCGGGTCTGCAACGAGCGCGGAGCCGAGATGCTGTTCGGTGTCACCGATGCCAGAGGGGCTCCGTTCCGAACAGGAAAGCTCCAGATTGGCGCGAAGCTGACGCTGCCCGTCGAGTGCGAGCCGGGATCCGAGGCGCGCTACTACGTCTATTTCGACAATCCAAAAGCCTGGGCGCCGCCGGACGCTCTGGAGGCCTCCGGCGACCTGACAAACGGGGGCGTCGAGCTGGGCGATGGCGATGCTCCGGCCGGCTGGACGCACGACGTCGGCGATGCCGCGCACGTCGCCTCATGGACCACTGACGAGGCCAGATCGGGACGTCACTCCCTGAAGCTTCAGGTGGCTGAAGGCGCGGAACATACGTGGATCTCGACCCGGCAGGGCGGCATCCGGCTGTCGTCAGGCGGTCGCTACCGAATGACCGCTTGGGTCAAGGCCCGAGACGTGGTTGGGTACGCCGGATGGTACATCCACATCGGCAACGCCGCGAACACCATGATGGACGCGCCCATGCTCAGCGCAGGCGACGGCACCTTCGACTGGAAGCCCGTTTCCATCGAGTTCACGGTTCCGCAGGGAGCCGACCGGGCTGACCTTGGCACCGTCCTGCGCGGAACGGGCGTCGCCTGGTTCGACGATGTGTCACTCGAACGCCTCGACAGTGGCGAGTCCTACCGGGTCCGCGCCTACGCACCCGAGCGTCTGACGCTCGCCGCGATCGGCGGCACAGACCCGTGGCCGAACAGGATTGAGGGAGCCGTGCCGCTGTTTCGCACGCCGATCCGCGTCATGAACCTGACCGGAGCCGCCCGAACGGGCTTGGTTGCGGTTGAGACTTCCCAGGTGCTGAGGCGCTTACAGGTCCGCAAGGCTCAGCTCTCGGTAACGCTGCGTCGAGGGACAGACGTCATCCGCACTTATCGGCTTGGCGATAGCCTGCTGTTCGACGCGTCCGTTCCGGCTCGCTCCGCTCTGACCGCGTTCGCCTACGCCATTCCCGCAACCTCGGTACGGACGAGTGCAACGTTGGGGCGCCTTCCCGTGGAGTATGCGCCGAATCCGGCGGTGCCGGGCGGCGTCAATCGCACGTCAGCGTCCGTCAGTCGGGCCGACTATGCAGCGCTGATTTCGGGAAGTCACAATCTGGCCCTCAATCCCGGTTTCGAGGAAGGGGATCGGCTGCCTGACGCCTGGATCGGCGGGGCGGAAGGAGAGCGGCCTGCAGGCGCTGAGATGGACATCGTCTCAGGCGGCCCGTTCGGCAAGCGGTGCGTCCGGATGCGGATACCTCACGCGTCCAAGCCGGCGTGGACCGGATGGCGGCAGGATGTCGCTGTCAAGCCCGGCCGAGTGTATCTGTTTGCGGCGTGGCTGCGTTGCGAGGACCTCCGTGGCAGCGCACAGCTCCATGTGCATCTCCGAACCGAGACCGGCGAGCTCGTCAAGGAGAACCCCATGCAGGGGGTCGGTCCGGCGATCTCCGGCACGACCGGATGGACGCTCGTTGCCGGCACGTTCCGCACCCCGGGCGACTGTCGGATGTTCCAGATGCATCTCACGATGCTGGCGACGGGGACTCTGTGGCACGACGGCGTACTGCTCGTGGAGGTTGGGGAGGCGGAAGCGCTTGCGCTCGAGGCGCGCGCGCGATCAGTCTCCGGGGTCTCCATCTGGCCGGTGAACCCCATCAGCAAGGTGTTCAGGGAGGACGTTCCGCCGAGCGCAGCGGGCCAGGTCGAGGTTCTGTGCGCCGGCAACGAGTATGAGCCCATTCAGGTTGCCGTTCGCGCGTCGCGCGACATTCGGAACGCTCGCATCCAAGTGGAGCTCCCCCGATCAGCGTCAGGGGCAGCGCTGCGAGATGTGGAGGTAGGCGTCGTGGGCTATGTGCCTGTGGACGCGCCGACCAACTACTACAGCAACACCACGCCAGCCTACTATCGCAAGGCGCCGACAGGTCCCGCAGGTTCGGATGGGTGGGCGGGATGGTGGCCGGATCCGATCTTGCCCACGAATCGGCTGGACCTGAGAGCCAACGTTACCCAACCGGTCTGGATCACCGTCCATGCGCCGCAGGGCGCTCGGCCAGGCACATATCGGGGCGCCGTCAAAATCATCGCCAGGTCGGCCCAGGGCAGGACTGCAACCGTTGCGTCTCTGCCGTTCCGCGTGCGCGTGCTGGGATTTGATCTGCCAAAGACGACCGGGTTCCGGGCCATCTACGACTGCAGGCAGTCCGGGCCCATGTGGCGGGTGGAAGGGAAGACGGAGCAGGAGGCTCGCGAGGACTTCTGGCGGTTCATGGCGAAGCGCCGGCTCTGTCCCGATACAGTGAAGCCGGAACCGTCATTCACCTACGAGGGTGGCGTGGCAAAGGCCGATTTCACTCAGTTTGACCGCGCCGCGACCGTCTACTTCGACGAACTGAAGTTCCCGCACGCTTACACACCGTGGCGCTTCTATCTCTTCGGCTGGGGCCATCTGCCCGGCGACAAGTTCGGAATCCGACCGTATGAAGGCGTTTATCCGTACGAGGGCATTGACCGGAGCGCGCTGAGGCCCGAGTTTCGGCGGGCGTACCAGGCATGCCTCAGGCTGTTCTGGGATCACGTGAAGGCGAAGGGCTGGGCCGACAGGATCGTGCTGTACATCTCCGACGAGCCCCATGACCATCTGCCCGGCATCGTTGCGCAGATGAAGGCCCTTTGCGACATGATCCACGAGGTTGACCCTGCGATACCGATCTATTCCAGCACATGGCACCACCAGCCCGAGTGGGACGGCAAGCTGAACGTCTGGGGCATCGGGCATTACGGTGTCGTGTCGGTCGAGACGATGCAGACCATCAGGGACAGCGGGGCGCGGATCTGGTGGACAACCGACGGGCAGATGTGCACCGATACGCCGCATTGCGCGATCGAGCGGCTCCTGCCCCATTACGCGTTCAAGTACGGAGCCGAGGGATACGAGTTCTGGGGCATAGACTGGCTCACCTATGACCCTTACCGGTTTGGCTGGCACGGGTTCCTGCCGCATGATTTCGGACCCGGGCAGGAGAGGCCGTACGTTCGCTATCCCAACGGGGACGGCTTCCTGGTTTACCCGCCGGGTCCGCGCAAGCTAAGAGAAGCAGTGACCTCGATACGGTTGGAGCAGGCGCGCGAAGGCGTCGAGGACTACGAGTATCTGAGCCTCTTGCGGAGCCTCGTGGAGGAGGCCAAGCGAACCGGAAGGTCCGTTGACGAAGGAGAGGCGGCGTTGCGGCAGGCAGATGCGCTGGTCAGTTCACCGTGCGAGATCGGGCGCTACTCCACGCGCATCCTGCCCGACCCGGATCGCGTCGTGCAGGTCAAAGCCGCAATGGGTCAGGCAATCGAACGGTTGACGGGCAAGCGGGGAAGGGACCGCTGAACGGGCCAGACAAGGCAGGTGATGTGCGATGAGCGATGCGGAATCGTCCAACGGGCTGCAGGCCGTCACGGGCCTCGAGGAGGACGCACTCTGGCGAGCGTACTTTGCGGATTCACCCGTTGGTCAGGTGGTCACTCTGCCGGATGGCAGGTTGGCGCGGGTTAACCGAGCATTCGCCGACATGCTGGGGTACGAGCCGGAAGAACTTGACGGGCGCAGCTTCACTCAGATAACGCATCCGGACGATCTTGAGCAGAGCCTGCTTGCGGTCGCGAACATGCTTGCCAAGGTCGGCGAACGCATGATGTTCGAGAAACGCTACATCACGAAGCAGGGTGATGTAGTCTGGGGTCTCGTCAATACGCGCCTGCACCGCGACCCCACGGGAAGGCCGGTGTGCTTCATGACCCACGTTGCGGACATTACCGAGAGGAAGCGCATCGAAGAAGCTCACCGAACCGCCCAGGCCCAGACGGAAGCCATCCTTGCGGCCACCGCTGACGGGATTCTGGCCGTGGACCGGCACGGGCGCGTTGTGCGAACGAATGACCGCTTCGCAGAGCTTTGGAAGATACCGCGCGAACTGATCGAGCAGGGCGATGACAACGCGTTGCTTGGCTACGTCCTGGAGCAGCTCCGAGACCCGGAAGCGTTCCTTGAGAAAGTTCGACGGCTCTACGGCGGGACGGAGGAATCCTGGGACACTCTCGAGTTTCACGACGGCCGAATCTTTGAGCGGTATTCCGCGCCGATGTACCAGGATGGTCACCTCTCCGGCAGGATTTGGTCGTTCAGGGATATCACGGCCCGAAGGCGTGTGGAAGAACGGCTCTCGGAGCGCAACCGGGAAATCGAGGCGCTTGTCAGGGCGATTTCGCACGACATGCGCAGTCCCCTGCTCACGATCAAGGGATTCGTTGGGATGCTGGAGGAGGACGTTGGCTCGGGCGACCCGGCAAGCATCCTGAACGACATCGGCCTCATCCAGGATGCGACTGACCGCATGCTTCGTTTGCTCGAAGACCTGCTGGACTACTGGAATCTGGGACGCAGTACGGAGCCTATCGTCGAGACTCCGCTGAAGGAACTGGTAGACGATGCGCTGGCAGTGGTGGGAACCGAGCTGCTTCAGGCCGGTGCGTATGTGACCGTTGAAGATGCGCCGCTGATTGTCAAGGGGCGCAAGCGAGAGCTTGTCAGGGTTTTCCAGAACCTGTTGGAGAACGCAGCCAAGTATGTCGGTGACTGCCCGGAACCTCATGTAACGATCGGGTGGGAGGTCGCAGACGCTGCAGACCCGGATCGCTCTGCGACGCCAGCCGCCCGCGGCCCGGAGCCGTTGGGGCCGCGCTGCGTCATCTTTGTACGGGATAACGGCAAGGGCTTCGCTCCCGAGGCGAAGGACAAGCTGTTTCTCCCGTTTGAGCGCCTGAACCGATCCGTACCCGGCTCGGGTCTCGGACTGGCCGGCGTTCGCAAGGTCGTCGAATCGCACGGCGGATTGGTCTGGGGCGATTCGAAGGGCGACGGAACCGGCGCAACGTTCTACATCTCGCTGCCGGGGTCTCGGACACCTGACGGGGGAACCGGGAACCCCTCGCGTTTCTCGTCGTCATAAAGGCATGTCCTTGCGTCATGTTCCGCCAGTCTCTAGGAGGGCAGGGAAGGAAGGACTCCAACATGACAGTGGGAGCCTGGAAGAGAGGACTTGCCGTAGTTGGCGTCGTGACTGCGCTGGCCATCGCCGGGATCGCAGTGGCGGCTAACTCACAGACCGTCTCGTTGCAGATTGCGCCTGCAACCCTTCAGATCGGTGTCGTTCAGAGCGGGAGCGTCACCGCCCATGCCGGCATTCCGTTCAGCGTCGTTGACACAACCTCCGTCACCCTCACCGGCATACCTGCGTCCGCCTGCTTTGCCGACGATCGGGGCGAACTCGTGGCGAAGTTCCCTGAGGACGCCGTCAAATCTATCGTTGCACCGCCCAGCGCCGTTCTCACGCTGGAGGGCGCTACGAAGGATGGCATGCCATTCTCAGGGGTCTGCACCGTTCGGGTCACTGCGTTCAGAGGCAAGTGACGATTGGGGCGGAGTGGGTCAACGACCCGCTCCGCCCTCTTTCGATCTGCGCCCGACAGGAGGGATTCCCGTATCCCGTGGGCAATACTCCGTAGACCGCATCGCATGACGCCGAGCGGCAAACGGGGGACCTTCATGGGTGAGACGATCGGGCGCAGAGACGTGATCGTGGGCGGCATCGGCGCACTTGCGGCGGGCCGTACCGGCCCCGAAGCCGGCTATCTCCGTGGCAAGTTCGTCACCGGCGAGGGGGACGCGGAGTACCTGGCCTTGCTCGACGCGTGTTACCGCATGATGTGGCCCGACGGCGAGTTCCAGAACCTTTCCATGCTTTATTCGCCCGCATGGAACGGCTTTGTTGAAGGGCCGACGTGGGGAGCCTGGTGGATTCAGAACAGCTACGGACCCACGTACTGCGGATTGCCCTTCTTCGTCGAACCCTACCGAACGTTTGTCCAGAATGCCCAGGACCTCTGGTTCGACCAGATGGGCGACGGCAAGCGCAAGGGCGTCCATGATTGGGTTGCGCCCGACGGGTGCCTCTGTGATGCCGCCGCGCCAAACTGGGTCATCTACAAACAGGGCGACGGCAACATCGGCATCCACGACTGGGGCGTTGAGTTCACCGCTGCCGGCGTTGTGATGCAGGCCGAGCTTCTGCTCATCTCTCGAGACTTGCGGGACATCGGGCGGTATCTGCCGAAGCTCGAGCGATGCGCGGAGTTCATCGAGAGCCGTCGTGACCCAAACAACGACCTGTTCCTGGCAGGTCCGGCAGGGAATCTCCTCGCTCCGAGCTACGCAGGCTACAGGAAGCCTGACGGCTCATACGGGATGGGGTATCTGGTCGGCCTATCGGTAACCTACATCGCTGCCCTTGACCGCCTCTCCGAGCTTGAACGCCTGGCAGGTCGTCCCGTACAGGCCGGGCGGTATGCGGAACGGGCAAAGCGCGCCCGACGAGGATTGGCCAGAGTCACCACCGACGAGGGTTACCTGATCAAGGCGCTGGACCCGGATGGGACACGCCACGGAGTGTATGGGGCTGCCAAGCACGGCTATCTTGAGGCCGTGTGCAACCACGATGCCGTGGCGTTCCATGTCGTTTCTGAAGATCAGGCGCGGCGGATATACTCCAAGCTCCAATCAACTCCCGGTCTGCGGCCGCACGGCGTTATCATCACGAACTACCCTTCGCTCGACGACATGTACACCGAGCCGACCGGGCTATGGCAGTTCGGGACGTGGGTGAACGGCGGGCACTGGACCACATGCGAGGCGAGGATGCTGCTCGCCGACCTTCGGATGGGAGGGTACGCTGCGGCACGTCGCTCGCTCGAACACATCATGGGCTTCGCGCGCGCTTTCCGCACCGACAACCCTCTGGTACAGTTCGGGGCGGCCGTCTACCAGCCGCAGCACCCGATCAACTGTGTCTACGACACCTGGGGAGCGCCGCTCGGGATGCTGCGGGGCCTGTTCGAGTACCTGTACTCTGCGGAAACGCTCACGCTCATTCCGCACATCCCGCCCGGCATCCAGCGCCTCGAACAGCGTTTCCCGGCAGTCTGGGGCGGCAAGCGACTGTACCTGGATGTATGCGGCCAAGGTGATATCAGGTTGGTATCGGTCAACGGCAAGAGGTGGACCGACTGGGATGCCGGACGCGTTCAGCTTCGGTATGACGCGTTGCCGGAGACCTCAAGGATCCGCATTGTGCGTGAGGGCAAGCGGTCACGGAGCACCGGGCGGGCGATGTCGTTGCCGCACGAACTGCCCTTGAACGCTGGCAAGGGGATTCTCCCAGTTTCCGAGCTTGGCGCGGATGCCGAAGCCGCCGCCAAGCTCCGGTCGGCTTTCCGGCGGATCGGGAGTTTCTACGGCGCCTTGCGCCGATCCGATCGCCGCGAGCCGTACTATGGGGCGCATGCGGCGTTGGTACTCTCGTATGGTCAAGCCATGCAGGAGAGGCTGAAGCTGCAAGCGGCGGGAAGGCTTCCCGATCTACCCGAAGCGTCCAGGCGGGCTGCCCACGCGAGCTATGTTGAGGCGGCGCTGCGTCTCGCCGACGGGCTCCAAGCCTGCTTGGAGAGACCGCACGACGAGGAGGCTGCTGGACTGTCCGCCATGTGGCGGAGGATGCGGTCGGACGCGGCAGGAGGACGATGAAACAGGAGACAGCGATGGGCAATCACGGTCAGCGTGCCGGACGGACTTCCCGGGCACGCATCGGCGACGGCGCCCCGAAACGCCGCTCTGGGGTACTGGCACCCTTGCGGCTGCTGCTTGCGGGGGCGTTGCTCGTCACCACAGCCGGCGCAAGCGATACGGGTGCGCGTGTTCACCCGACCCGCTTGAGCCTCCCGCTTGTGTTCGAGAAGAACACGGGGCGCTACGATCCGAACGTGAGGTTCCTGACCCGCATCGGCGGCGCAACGGTATTCCTCACAGGCACCGAGGCCGTGATGGTGCTTCCCTCGAAGCTGAGAGCTGAGAGGCAAGCGGCTACAGGCAAGGGGCAAGAGGCAAGAGGCACGGGGCAACAGGCGAGCGGTGCGAGCGTGGACTCCCCCGCCCCCTCTGGTGGGCGGGGGTTGGGGGGAGGGGGTGCCGCTTGCGGCCAGAGCGTCATCCCTGCTTCCCACACAGCGGTTATGTTTGGAGCGCCCCCCTCCCCCTTGCCCCCGCCCACCAGAGGGGGCGGGGGTAACGGCAGCCGTTCGCTCTCAGCCCTCAGCCCTCAGCCCTCAGCCCGACGCCACGTTCTCCGCATGACTCTGGTCGGCGCAAAGCCGGGCACGCCGGTCGGCATTGAGAAGCAGCAGGGCATCGTCAACTACTTCATCGGCAGCGACCCGAAGAAGTGGCGCACCAACGTCCCCACCTACGCCCGGGCCAAGTTCGCCGGAGTGTATCCGGGGATTGATCTGGTGTATTACGGCGCGGATCGGCTGAGAGCTGAGAGCCAAGAGCCCAGAGCGGGTAGGCGAGAGGCAAGAGGCCAGAGGCAAGAGGCGAGCGGTGCGAGCATGGGCTCCCCCGCCCCCTCTGGTGGGCGGGGGTTGGGGGGAGGGGGCTCAACAAACGGCAGACCCTTCGTCCAGCCGATGTCCTCTCTCGGAACGCCCCCCTCCCCCTTGCCCCCGCCCACCGGAGGGGGCGGGGGTAACGGCGGTGCGTCCGCAGACACGAGGCGCGTTCTCGGAACGCCCCCCTCCCCCTTGCCCCCGCCCACCGGAGGGGGCGGGGGTAAC
>JBBIQU010000164.1:0-9401 GCA_037442185.1 Chthonomonadales bacterium
ACCGGCGTGGAGGCGTGGTCTCCATTGACGCCATGCTCTATCGTGACGGCTCGCTGGACCGATCCCAGATCGAACTGCTCAAGGCCGCCATCGCAGAGCTGCGGAGCGGCAAGCCGCGTCCGCCCGTGCCGCCGGGGAACCTTGCTTACAAGTGCCCATCCCTGCTGCTCAGTCTCGACGGTTCCCATGAGCTGGTGCCCAGCGGAGGAACCTCTGTCGCGCGCAACGGAGTGGACGGGCGACCGGACACCATTGCTCAGGGCGCTCATGAATGGCCCTGGACGTATGAGGTGGACCTTGTGGACACCGTTCCGCTCAAGCGCGTCAAGGTCACGTTCGGTCCCGGATTCCCCACGAAGCTTGAGATACGCATTTCGGCCGACCGGCAGGCGTGGAAGACCGTTGCAGAGAAGGACGGCCACGACGGCAAGCCCTTCGAGGCAACCTTCGAGCCAACGCAGGCGCGCTACATACGCGTTCTGTCCATCAAGCCCGACGGCCCCAATCAGCCGGGAAGCCAGATGTCGGTGGCTGAGCTGGAGGCATACCGGTAACCGCCCGTGTGGTTGGCCCTCCGCTCCGATGGAGTACAATCTCCACCGTACTCGACCGCTCTGCGGTGCGGCGGAGCGAGGTCGGCAATGATCATCAAGGAGGACGGATCTCGTGGCGAAGAAGAAGCTCGGCATCGGCATCATCGGGTCGGGGGGCATCGCGCAGAATGCGCACATGCCGGGGTATGCGGCGGTCCCCGATCTGTGCAAGATCGTGGCAGTCGCCGATGTCAACCCCGATACCGCGAAGGCGGCAGCCGAGAAGTTCAATGTGAAGCACGTCTTCACCGACTACAAGAAGCTGCTGGAGATGGACGAGGTGGACGCCGTATCGGTCTGCACGCCCAACTACCTGCACCATGAGCCCACCATCAAGGCCTTCGAGGCCGGCAAACATGTGCTGTGCGAGAAGCCTATCGCTATGAATGCAGCCGAGGCAGCCGAGATGGTGGCAGCCGGTCGCAAGGCGAAGAAGAAGCTCATGGTGGGCTACAACCTGCGCTTCGCCCCGACGAACCAGCTCCTCAAGAAGTACATTGAAGCCGGCGACCTTGGCGAGATCTACTTCGCGCGCGCTCAGGCGCTCCGGCGTCGCGGCATCCCAGGCTGGGGCGTGTTCATTGACAAGTCCAAGCAGGGCGGCGGTCCGCTCATTGACATCGGCGTCCACATCCTCGATCTGACCCTCTGGCTTCTCGGCCACCCCAAGCCCGTCGCGGCGTCTGGCCAGACCTATGCCAAGTTCGGCAAGCGCTCCGACATCGTTGGCTTCATGGGCCAGTGGGACTACAAGAACTTCACGGTTGAGGACTTCGCCATCGGCCTCATCCGCTTCGAGAACGGCGCGACCATCTCGCTGGAATCGAGCTTCGTGGCGAATATCCCCGAAGACGTGTTCACGAGCACCCTGTGCGGCACCGAGGGCGGAGCCGTAACGCACCCGCTGACCATCGTCCGCGAACAGCACCGCTCGCTGCAGACGTTCAGACCCGAGATACCGAACGCCGACATCGCCACCCATTCGGCCGAGGTGAAGCACTTCTGCGAAGCGATCCTCAACGACACCGAGCCGTTGACCACCGGCGAACATGGCCTTGCGGTCGCGCAGATCATGGACGCCATCTACGCATCTTCGGAAGCCGGCAAAGAAGTACCGATCGGCTAGCCCGAAGGCAGAGTTGCGAACAACATGGACCGGTGGGACTGATGACGCCATCGTCAGGGCGGACCGACTGAGCCGATGACGGCGTCGGAACCCACCGGTCTCGGCTCCGAGCTGACCGCTCGCGCGCGTTCGACGGTTATTGCGATTGCCCTCGTCGCCGGTTTTGCCGAGCTGGCGTACGCCATGATGAACGTCTCGGCCATGCCGGTCTACCTGAAGTTCAGCATGGGATACGGCGAGACGGCGGTAACGGCCATCGGTGCGTCGTTCCTGCTGTGCGAAGGGCTCATGAAGGGACCCTTCGGCATCATCGGAGACCGGGTCGGGCGAAAGAAGCTCATCATCGCAGGGCCGCTCGTCAGCGTCGTCACTTCCCTGCTGACGCTGTATGTGCTGCCGCATCAGTGGTACCTCTTTGTCGCGCTCAGGGTCCTCGACGGGCTCGGTGCCGCGGCGCTCTGGCCGGCCGCGCTGGCCATGATGGCGGACATTGTCTCGGAAGACCGCCGAAGCCAGGCCATGAGCCTGTTCAATGTGACCTACCTGGTCGGCATTGCGCTGGGACCGGCCCTCGGCGGGGCGGCCAACGACCTGACAGCGCTCGTGACTCAGCGCCTTCCGGAATACGTCGCAGCCCATTCGCCCGAAGCGGTCGCGAAGCACGTGCACGCAACAGTTATAGACCCGCGGCACGCTTCGTTCTATCTCATCAGCCTCGTTTTCCTCTTGACCGCTCTGTCGGCCTGGTGGCGCATACCCCAGGTGCCGCCCCATCACAGGCGCGAGGACGCCGTCGCAGACGAGGGCTTCTCGTGGAGCACGCTGGTCGCGACGCTTCGGCGGTCGCCGCAGATGCTTCTCATGGCGTTCGTGGTCTTCTTCGGTGTCGGTCAGATCATGTTTCTGGTCAAGCTGTTCGCAATGGCCGAGTACGGCATGTCGGAGTCCATGTTCGGCTCACTGCTCCTGGTACCGTGCCTCATCATCGCGCTGGCGTCGGTTCCTCTCGGCACCATCGGCGATCGGCTTGGGAAGGTACGCGCCGTGCGGATCGGCATCGGTTTGTGCGGCTTCTCCATGTGGGTTCTGATCCTCATTCCGGGACATGCGGCGCTGATCATCGGCGGTTCGCTGATCGGCATAGGGTTCGTCATTGCCTTCCCGTCCTGGATGGCGCACATCTCGGAGAACTGCGCGCCGGCGCAGCGAGGAGCCGTCATGGGCGCTGTCGGGACCGCACAGGGAGCAGGGGCGCTCCTCGGGGTGCCCATCGGCGGGTTCCTGTACGAGCGAGCCACGATCAATGTCCCCTGGCTCCCGTGGCTGAACGGGCACTACGCTCCGTTCATCGCCTGCGCCCTGCTGCTCCTGGTCGGCTGGGCGCTCGCCATGACCACCATGCGCGACGGGCAGGCCACGGATTGAGCTGAGCGCGGGGATAACCCGCGGCTACACGGCCTACGGCCGTAACGGCGCCAATCCCGGAACGTACACCCTTCGGCCGCCACGGCAACCGATGCCCGCACACGCGGCCTTTCGGCGATGGGACGCGCAGCGTGTAGCCGTCGCTTCTCGCGACGCCAAACCCGTGTTGGTCGCTACGCCGAACGCAGAGGGCATGCATGCTCGAACCGATGATGGGCGTCCGGACCACATTCGACCGACACGGGATGTGGTGAAGGAGGAAACGGCACGCGCGCCGAAGAATAGGCATGGCAGGCCCGTTCGGCGGGCGGATGAGACAAGGCAATGGACAGACTGGAAGTGCCCCTTTTCCCACTGAACAATGTGCTGTTCCCGCGCATGCCGCTTCCCCTGCACGTGTTCGAAGAACGCTTCCGAAAGCTGATCCTCCGCTGTTCCGAGGCCAAGGAGCCCTTTGGCGTTGTGCTGGCCACCGACGCCGATGAACGCGGCAGGACGACGGCCCGCGTCGGCACCCTCGCCCGGATTCATGCCCTGCAACGGCTCGACGATGGGCGCATGAACGTGCTTGCGGTCGGCGATGAACGCTTCGCCGTGCTCGCCAGGCGGGACACGCCCGACGAGTTTCAGTTGGCAACCGTCGAGACGGTGCATGACCTCCCGATCCGACCGGACACGATAGATCCGCTGGTCAATGAGGTGCGTCGGCTGTTCGGCATTTACTTCGATTCGCTGGTCGCGAGCGCGGGGATAGAGGTCCCCGAATACGAACTGCCCGGCGATCCGTCGGACCTTTCGTTCGTGGTCGCCTCGGTGGTGCATCTCCCGCTGGAACGTCGGCAGATGTTCCTGGAGCTGACGAGCGCCGCCGAGCGCCTGCAGCAGGAAGTGGCGTATCTGAAGCGGAGCATCGCAAGGCTCGAGAAGCGCGAATCCGCCGGACACCTGGCCATGCCCTTCGACCCCGAGAAGTGGAAAGACGTTTTCTCCCGTAACTGACGGCCCGCCGCACATGGGCTGTGAAAGTGAGGCTGCATCATGGAAAAGACCGCGCTCGGTCCAACGACATATCTTTGTCCCATGCCGGCTGCCCTGATCGGGGCGATGGTGGATGACCGGCCGAACTACATGGTTGCCGCCTATTGCGGCCTCGTCCAGCATGACCCTCCCATGATCGGCGTGTCACTCGCCAAGACGCACTACACCAACGCGGGCATCCGCAAGAGCGGCTCGTTCACGGTCAATGTCGCCAACGCGGACCTGGCCGAACGCCTCGATCACTGCGGGATCGTATCGGGCCGAACCGACGACAAGTCCCGGTGCTTCACGGCATTCTACGGCGCCCTGGGCAACGCTCCGATGGCCGCCGAGTGTCCGCTGAACCTCGAGTGCAGGCTCGTTCAGGTGATGGACTTCCTCGGAACCAACGAGCTGTTCATCGGCGAGATCGTCGGCACCTATGTGAACAGCGACCTGATCGCCGACGGGCGCATTGACGTTGCCCGGCTGGATCCGATCGTGTTCACGGTGCCGGACTCTATGTACCGGCGGCTGGGGAATGTCGTCGGACGCGCGTGGGAGATCGGGCGGTGCGCCGGCCCGCCAACGGGCTGATCTGCGAAACCCGGCGTGATCCTGCCTGGCGCCGACACTGCCGTACGGACGCGCTGCGGGGGATGCCGCGACTGACGACAACGGAGGAACATAGCCATGCCGTATCTTCTCGGCATTGATATCGGAACCACCGGCACCAAGGCGCTGCTGATTGATGAGGCTGGGACTGTGGCTGCCCGCGCCACATACGAGTACCCGCTCTATGCGCCAAGGCCGCTCTGGTCGGAGCAGAATCCCGAAGACTGGTGGAAGGCAACCTGTCAGGCCATTCGCCAGGCCCTCGCGCAGTCGGGTGTGGCGGCGCGCGACATTGTCGGCATAGGCCTTTCGGGGCAGATGCACGGCTCGGTGTTCCTCGGCGAAGGCGATGAGGTCCTGCGTCCCGCCATCCTGTGGAACGACCAGCGCACGCAGTCGCAGTGCGATTGGATCATGGACACCGTCGGACGCGAGCGCGTGGTCGAGGAGACCCTCAACCCGGTGCTGACAGGCTTCACCGCCGGCAAGATCGTCTGGGTCCGTGACAACGAGCCCGACATCTACCGGCAGATTCGCAAAGTCCTGCTGCCCAAGGACTTCGTGCGCCTCCGCCTGACCGGCGAGTACGCGACCGAGGTGTCGGACGCCTCCGGAACATCGCTCTTCAACGTGCCCAAGCGGCGGTGGTCCGACGTGATGCTCGATGGGTGCGGCATACCGCGCGAGTGGATGCCCGCGGCATACGAATCCCCCGAGGTTTCGGGCAGGGTGACCGAGAGCGCCGCTGCCGCGACGGGCCTTGCAGTCGGCACGCCCGTTGTCGGAGGAGGCGGCGACCAGGCCGCGGGTGCGGTCGGCAACGGCATTGTCGAAACCGGCATCGTCTCGTCAACGGTCGGCACGAGCGGCGTCGTGTTCGCGTTCGCCGACACTCCGGTCATGGATCCGCAACTGCGGCTGCACACCTTTTGCCATGCGGTGCCCGACAAGTGGCACCTGATGGGCGTCATGCTCTCGGCCGGCGGGTCGCTGCAGTGGTACCGCGATACGTTCTGCGACGCGGAGAAGGCGGAGGCTGCCGCCAGGGGCATAGACCCCTACGAGATCATCACGGCCCGGGCCGCCGAGGCCCCCGTCGGGTGCGAGGGTCTCATCTTTCTGCCGTATCTCACGGGCGAGCGCACGCCGCATCCGGACCCACTCGCCCGAGGGGTGTTCTTCGGCATCACGAGACGATGCGACAAGAGCCACTTCGCCCGCGCGATCATGGAGGGCGTGGCCTTCGGGCTGCGCGATTCGTTCGAGATAATGAAGGCGATGAAGCTGCCGATCGTGCAGGTGCGCGCGTCGGGCGGCGGGGCACGCAGCCCGCTCTGGCGCAGCATACAGACCGACGTAACCGGCATACCCCATGTCACCATCAACGTTGACGAAGGACCTGCGCTTGGCGTTGCGCTGCTGGCCGGAGTGGGCACCGGCATCCACGGGTCCGTCGCCGACGCCTGTCGCGCGGTGATACGCGTGGCCGGCACGACGGAGCTGTGCAACGTCAACAGAGTCGCTTACGATCGCTACTATGGCGTCTATCGGCAGCTCTACCCGCTCCTGCGCGAGCAGTTCGCCGAGATCGGCAAGATGCTCGTATGAGCGCCGCCCTATCGGCCATCCGCGCCGTGGCTCCCACCGGCAACTTCGTCGTGCTCGACACGGAGACAACCGGCATCACCTATCGCGCACAGATCGTGCAGATCGGCATCGTCGCCTCCGACGGCAAGGTGCTGTTGGACAGCTACGTGCGTCCCACGGAACCCATCCCGCCCGACGCCATCGCCATCCACGGGATCACCGACGCGATGGTTCGGGACGCGCCGACCATCGTGGAACTGACCCCGACGATCTGCGATGCCATTCGGGGACGCTGCGTCATTGTCTACAATGCCGAGTACGACATGCGTCTGCTCCGTCAGAGCTCGCAGGCCCGGCAGGATCCCACCGACTGGAAGAGCCTCGCGCCGCGATGGCTATGCGCCATGCTCGCCTATGCCGAGTACCGCGGCGAGCCGGGACGTCGTTACGGGGAGTTTCGCTGGCACAAGCTGGGCGAGGCTGCGCGTCACGAGGGCATAGCGGCAACGGAAGCCCATAGCGCCATCGGAGACTGCCTCACGACGCTGGCCCTTGTTCGCAATCTCGCGGCCATCGTTGAGCCGTAAGGAACGATGAACCTCAATGGGGCGCGTCACGTCGTCCCATTGCGTATGGTCAACGTAACGCCGCCGGGCGGGAGATCGCGACCCGGCGACGCGAAAGGAGAAGTCATGAGATCACGATTCCTGACGGCGCTGGGGCTTGCGGCATGTGTGGCCCTTGCGGCGGTTGCGCCCGTCGCGGCGGTGGCCGATGACACCTACTCGGTCATGCGCAAGTTCAAGGCCGGCGAGGTGGATCGCTACAAGACGACGCTGGACATAGAGGCCGCCGGCGGCATTAAAGTCCAGATCGTATTCGCGACGACCGAGAAGACGGTCGAGATCAAGGACGACGGCACGATGACCCGCAGCATCACCGTTGATTCCGCCGAGTTCGTGATGAACGGTCAGCCCATGCAGATGCCGGGATTCAAGCCCGCGACGATCACCTCCAGTTTCGACAAGGACGGCAAGACCCTTAAGGAAGAGGGAGAGGCTGGCCAGTTCCGCCAGATGCTGTCCATGACGAGACCCACCGCCGCGGCGGATAAGCCCCTCAAGGTTGGCGAGGAGTGGAAGACCGAAGTCCCGACGAACAAGGACGGCACGAAGAAGCTCAACGTCACGGTGACGCTGGTCGGTCTTGAGCCCAAGAGCGAGACCCTGCCCGTCGAGACGTACAAGATCAAGTCCGTGGCCGACGGCACCGTCGAGTCCCCTCAGGGCGATCAGAAACTGCGGCTGGAGTCGGTGAGCCATGTCACCCGAGACACAGGCAAGCCCCTTCGAATCGAAGGCGCCGTCAACGGCCTCAACATCCCCCAGTTCGGAGCGGCCAAGATATCGTTCAAAGTTGTCCGCCAGCCGGACGCGGCGGCAGCCCCTGCGGCCAAATAGGCCAGCAGGAGCCGCCCCATCGAATCACGCGACGGCGCTCCCGACCAGGTCCTCCACAGCATCGAGGTCGAGGGGCGCCGACGCCGTGAACGATTCGAAGCCATCCTCTGTGATCACGCCGGTGTCCTCGACCCGGATGTAGGTCCGCTCGTCCGGAATCCATAGCGACGGGTCGAGGCTGATCACGAGCCCCGGCTTGAACGGCAGATCGAAGTACTTGCCGACGTCATGGACGGCCATGCCTACCGGGTGGGAGCAGTGGCCCGTCCAGTCCAGGGCTTGCCGCACCGCTGTTTCGATGGCCGGCCTGGACCATCGCGTCGCGTCAACCCAGGCGTGCGTCTCGTCGGCTGCCCGGCGCATGGCATCCCTCGGCAAGGCGCCTGGCCTGATTTGCCGAATGAGCTCCTGATGGTGCCGAACGATGAACCCATACAGCTCCCGCTGTTCGGACGAGTATCGGCCGTTGGCCGGCCACATGCGCCCGATGTCGCTCGTGTAGTTGCATACGTCGGGCGCGCAATCCATGAGGATCAGGTCGCCGTCTCGGAGGACCCCATCGTTCTTGCAGTAGTGGCCGTCCCACGCGTTGGCCTTGCCCGAGGGAATGATCGCCCTGTAACCCTCGCCGCGAGCTCCGCCTTCGATGAACACTCGGAACATGGCGGCATGCAGATCGTATTCCCGGAGGCCCGGACGCGTGATCGTCATGGCCTGCACGACTGCCCGGGCCGAAAGCTCACCCGCGCGGCGCATCACTGCGATTTCCTGAGCGCTCTTGTACATGCGCATGGCGTCGAGGATCGGCGACAGATCGCGCACGTCGGCATCGGGCAGGCGCTCCCGCAGACGTGCGATGAAGCGGTCCTGCCGTGTTCCGCCCCCGTCCCACGGATCGGCCTCTTCCAGGCGCACCGCGTGAACCAGCACGTCTCGCGAGGACATGCGCCCCTCAGCAGGCTGGAACGGCGTGTACACAACCCTTCTGCCGGAAAGCTGCCGCTCCAACTCCGACCACGGGTACACGGCATCCAGTCCCGTCATGGCGCAGATGCGGTCAGCATCCTCCGCGTATGCGCAGGTATCCTCGTCCGGGTTGCGCTCGGGCCGATTGGGCAGAAAGGCCGAGGTTGTACGCGACTGTCCGTCTACGAGGATGTAGGCCTGCGAGGCCTCGAGACCTGTCAGGTACAGGGCCTCGTTCGTCTGGCGGAATAGCTCAAAGCCGCGCAGCGGACCCGCGCCCTGCACCACCGCGACGGCATCGCCGATCTCGCGATAGAGCCGCGACCTGCGGTCAGCGAACTCTGCGGGTGTGAACCAAGACCAGACACGAGTGGGGGGCGTGTCCGTGCGCGGTGCGCTCATCATATGGCATCGGGCTCCTTGCTGTGGTGGCCGCCTCCTGCGCAATGCGCCTACGGACCGGCTCGCGACCGGAGTTCGTCATCGGAGCCTGCGTCTCCTTGCGGGCAATCACCATTGGCGCCGCAAGAAGCGACGGCTACACGCTGCGCGTTCCTTCGCCGAAGGGTTCCCCCGCCCCCTGGGTGGGCGGGGGCAAGGGGGAGGGGGGAA
>JBBIQU010000165.1:0-9372 GCA_037442185.1 Chthonomonadales bacterium
CATCATCGGGCTGGGGTGCGGCGACATCGAAGCTCAGTTCGCCGAGCCGCAACTCAGCCTCAACGTCGGTGGCCGCCCAGGCTTCCCTTGTGACTTCAACCGAGGCGCTCTCAGCGTCCCCAATGAGCGTGATCGAGCCGCCAGGGTTGGAAACCTCCAGCACCGCGTCTGCCGAAAGATCCAGCGGCAGCGTTTCGGTCTTGCGGGCCGTTGGCAGGCCCAGTGGGTTCACCGGCCGCCTCACGTCGTCATCTTGGAGCCCCTTCGTCCATTCACGCAACCGCTCCTGAAGTCGTTTCCCTCCGAGCGTCGCGTCCTTTAGAATCTTGTCGGGATCAATCTGGCGCATGGCCGCGGATATCTGTCTGCCGATCGCTCCGAGATCAACAGGCATACTCCGACGTTGTCCCCTTCGGAACTCGAAGGACTTCGTTCCGGTCTCGCTCGCGCGAGCCTCGGTCTGCGCGGCTTTGGCGGCTTCCGGACGCGGACCGGGCTCCTCCGGCGCACTCGCCCTCAATGCTGCGATTAAGGTCTCAGCTTCCTTGGCCGAAATCTTCCCGTCCTCGACCATCTTGAGGATACGGGCTACATGCTCATCACCCATCGGATCACCTCCCTGTTCGCGGTTTCTCTCCGTCCATCTCGGCCACCGCGCCCATCCCAAAACTGCTCGTGTTGCGCCTGCCCCGATGATATAGCGTATACGCTGCCGAACGGAGCCGGTTTCACCGATGTCCGTCAACAGGGCGTACAGCATGACTCCGTCCCGTCTGTTCAGGTAATCTGACGCCATGCTTCGGGCCGACCTCAATAGGATCACCTCAATAACGTCGCCGCGCGGACGCGTTTTCGTTGTGTCCGGTCCCAGCGGCGTCGGCAAGGACGTGGTACTTCGGGAGCTCATGAACGCCCCGAATCGCCTTCCGGGACTGGCGCGGATCGTTACGGCAACCACGCGCCCCCCGCGGCAAGGGGAAGTGGACGGCGTTGACTACCACTTCCTGAGCGACGATGAGTTCATGGAACGCGAGGCTGCGGGGTGGTTCCTCGAGACTGCCGGGTTCTTGCAGTACCGGTACGGCACTCCGTTTGGTCCTATCCCCGAACACGTCGCGTCGGGCACGGATGTTATCTTGAAGATCGAGACCAAAGGGGCTCGTGAGGTTCGCCGCAGACTGCCGGAGGCCCGACTTGTTTTGATCATGCCTCCATCGCTTGATGTCCTTGAAGCGCGGTTGCGGTCGCGAGGCACCGAATCCGCCGAGGATATCCGTCGGCGCATCGCTGAGGCCGAGCGCGAGCTATCCGAAGCTCGCGATTACGACGCCGTGATCGTGAACGACCACATCGGTGTTGCGGTTGACGCATTGAGGGCCATCATTCTTGCCGACCGATGTCGCATCGGGGAGGCGTGAGCAATGCCCAACGCTGTCGGGGTCGCGTTTCGGCAACTCGGTCGGCAGTACTGGTTCGACGCCGGCGACCTGTCGTTGCGCGTCGGCGACCAGGTAATCGTTGAAACTACGAAGGGGCTCGAACTGGGCGTGGTGAAGACGCTGTGCCGATCGTTCTCTGACGTATCACCCTCAGCGCCGCTTAAGCCCGTCCTCCGCCGCGCCACTCCCGAGGATGAAGCCCAGATCGAGCGAAACACGGCACGCGCACAGGCCATCATGAAGACCGCGTCCGAGCGCGTTCGGCATCATGGGTTGCCTATGAAGCTCCTATCGGCGGAGCTGTCCTACGACGGCTTTCAGGTGGTAATCTCATTCATCGCCGAGAGTCGCGTGGACTTCCGCGAACTCGTCCGCGATCTTGCAGGCCAGCTCAGATGCCGCGTGCAGCTCTATCAGGTCGGCGCGCGCGATCAGGCCCGCATGGTAGGCGGATACGGAACGTGTGGTCGGGAGTTCTGTTGCCGCGCGTTCCTCACCGACTTCGCGCCGATATCCATGCGCATGGCGAAAGACCAGAGTCTCTTCCTGAATCCGGCCAAGTTCTCGGGGGCGTGCGGCAAGCTGATGTGCTGCTTGCGCTACGAGCATGACGTCTACGTTGAGACCAAGACCGCCGATGCCGGATCAGCCTCGCCCACCGGCTCCGCCTGAATCCGACCGACCTCTCGGGCCTCACCCACCGCGCTTCAGCCTTCGACCTTCAGCATTCGGCCTTCAGCATTCGGCCTTCAGCACCGGGTACAGCGATCGGAACCTTAGCTGGGCTCGCTCGTATACAGCGCGCGTGTGCGGATCAGGGTACTCGATGTCGGCGAGCCGCACGTAGCGGCTCACTGCCTCACCCGCATCTCGGCAGATTCCGACAGCGCATGCAGCGGCCATCGCCGCTCCGCAGGCCGTGCAGGTCTCGGGATGCTCCAGCACATGCAAGGGCCTGCCGTAGATGCCACTGAAGATGGACCGCCACAGCCTCGAGTTCATACCTCCCCCGAGGACGCGTATCACATCAGGAGCCATGCCCCTGTCCTCGAACGTGCTCAGCACATGGCGGAGCGCATGGGCCACGCCTTCCATCACCGCCCTTGCGAGATCTGCTCTGGTGTGGCTGCCCGCAAGTCCGATGAACGCGCCGCGCGCGGATGCGTCCCAGATCGGCGCTCGCTCGCCGTACAGGTACGGAAGGAACAGCAACCCATTCGCTCCGGGCGATGAGGCGGCGGCCAGCGGCTGCAAGGCCGCGATCCTTCGCCTCGCGCTCACCCTTGCGCCCACTCCGATCTCCGAGAGAAACCATTCTACCGATGTGCCGGCACTTTGCACGGTACCGTAGTTGACGTGCAGGCCGGGCGCAAGCCCAAGCAGGTGCGAGGTTCTGGCCTGTGGGTCCGGCTCATACCGGTCGGTGATGACGGCGATCCACGACGTACCGCCAAGATAGTGGTATGCGTCGCCGGGCCGGTACGCCCCAGCTCCCCAGGTTGCGCATGCGCCGTCGCCTCCGCCAAGGACGACAGGGATGCCTTCTTCCAGTCCCATGGAACGCGCAGCCTCACGCGTCAGTGGGCCGAGCGGCTCGCACGACGGGCGCACTTCGGGCAGCATGCGAGCATCAATCCCGACCTCTTCTGCGATGTCCGAGGCCCATTGCCCTTGCGCGACGTCGAATAGCGAGGTCAGGGATGCATCGCTGGGATCCGTCACTCCCCAGATGCCCGTCATGCGTCCCGCGAGGAAATCCTTCGCCTGGATGCACCAGCGTGTCTTGCCAAGCGTCTCCGGCTCGGTCCGTGCCAGCCAGGCAAGTTTGCCAAGGGAGAAATACGGGGCAAGGTGGCAGCCGGTACGCCGATCGACCTGTGAGGCATCCAGAGAGCCCGCCAATGTCTCGCACAAAGAGGCGCACCTCGTGTCCGCATGGATCACGGCCGGCCGAACAGGACGCCCTCGACCATCAACGAGCACGCACCCATTCATCATGCCGGAGAGGCCGACCACCCTCACACGACGATCGAGATCGGGCACCGTTCGGCGCAATGCCCGACAGCACGTTATGGCTGCGCGCCACCATGTGGCCGGCGCTTGTTCGGCAGCTTCGGCAGTCTGCCGGTGAGTCGGATAGCCGCGCCGCGCATGCGCCACAAGCGCGCCCGTCGCCGAGTATGCCACCGCCTTCAGACCGGTCGTCCCGACGTCAAAGGCGAGAATCAGGTCACCGCTGTCGTGTCTCATGTGAGAGGTTTCTCTGCCCCGACGGCTGACTCCTGCTGTGCTATAATCAGCCCGAAAGGACATCCCGCCCATGCTCACCCCGTTCCGCAATGAGCCACTGCTCGACTTCTCGAACGATACTGATCGTACTGCCATGTCGTCCGCTCTCGACCAAGTGCGTGCCAATCTCGGTCGCGATTGGCCCATGGTCATTGGGGGCGCCCCGGAGATCGGTGACCGTTGGATCGAGAGCCGCAATCCTGCGCATCCCGATATGCTCGTCGGGCGCGTTGCTGCGGCAACCGGTCGCCATGCGAGCCGGGCAATCGAGTGTGCCGGAGAGGCGCAAGCCGAATGGCGAAGGACCGACCCTGACGAGCGGGCGCGGATTCTGCTGAAAGCTGCTGCCGCAATCAGGCGCAGGGCATACGAGTTCTCGGCATGGCTTGTGTATGAGGTCAGCAAGAGCTGGGTCGAGGCATGGGCCGATACCGCTGAGGTCATAGACTTCCTCGAGTTCTACGCGCGCGAAATGACGCGGCTGAAGGGCGATCACTGTACCGTGCCGTTCGCAGGCGAAGAGAACCGCGTGACCTATATCCCTCTTGGCGTCGGCGCGGTGATCTCGCCGTGGAACTTCCCGCTTGCCATCATGGGCGGAATGACCGCCGCTGCCGCGGTCACCGGCAACACCGTTGTTGTGAAGCCTGCCTCCCAGGCTCCGGTTGTTGCGGCCCTGTTCATGGAGGTACTGCAGGAGGCTTCCATGCCTGCCGGTGTCGTCAACTACCTCCCCGGCCCCGGAGCAGAGATCGGGGACGCCATCGTTGACGACCCGCGGACACGGTTCGTTGCATTCACCGGCTCACGAGAGGTCGGCGTGCGCATCCATCAGCGCGCGTCGGTTGTCCATCCGGGCCAGCTCTGGCTGAAGCGCACGGTACTCGAAATGGGCGGCAAGGACGCGATTGTCGTTGACGAGACAGCGGACCTGGAGCTCGCAACACAGGGCATCGTTGCATCCGCATTCGGCTATCAAGGCCAGAAGTGCTCGGCGTGTTCGCGTCTGATTGTCACACGTCCGGTCTACGACGAGCTGATCGAGAGGGTGACGGCTCGCGCCGCCCAACTTCGGGTCGGCGATCCGGTCGAACCGTCAACGAACCTAGGTGCCGTGATTGACGCCGCGGCCAAGCGCAAGATCACCGACTACATCCGCATTGGCCAAACCGAGGGCAGAATGGTCCTCGGCCAGGCTGCTCCGCCTCCAGACGGCCATTTCGTTGTGCCCACCATCTTCGCGGATGTCTCCCCTAACGCGCGTATCGCCCAGGAGGAGATATTTGGTCCGGTGCTCGCCGTCATACCCGCAGCATCATACTCGGAGGCGCTCGACATCGCCAACGGAACGGAATATGGCCTTACAGGGGCCGTGTATTCGTGCGATCGTCGCAGGCTGGAGCAGGCGCGCGCCGAGTTCCACGTCGGCAACCTGTACTTCAATCGCAAGTGCACGGGCGCGCTAGTCGGCATTCAACCGTTCGGTGGGTTCAACATGAGTGGCACCGACAGCAAGGCCGGCGGATCGGACTACCTGCAGCTGTTCATGCAGGCCAAGTCCGTCTCTGAGCGTTTCTGAGCGCGCCCGATGGCCGTGCGGACCCTTCAGTTCGGCATCATCGGGTGCGGTGACTACGGAAAGCGCCACATCAAACGCCTCCAGGCAATCGAAGGCGTACGCGTTGTTGCATTGGCTGAGCCATCGCGACGCAGATTGGAGGAGGCGCGCGGATTGCTCAGCGAGACTCCGTTGCGCGTTGCCGGCGACTACACGGAGCTTCTGGACCTTCCTCTCGACGCGGTTTGCAATGCCAGTCCGGACCTGTATCATGTCCGTCAGGTGCTCGACTGTCTAAACGCAGGCTTTCACGTTCTATGTGAGAAGCCTCTGACACTCGACGAACGCGAGCTAAGAGCCGTGATCGCCGCCCGCAACGCTGCGGGACGCATTGTGGCGATGACCTATCAGCGCAGATATGACGGGGCACACCGCGCCATGCGCCGTGAGATCCAATCGGGCAGATGGGGCGCCGTCAAGGCCGTCACGATCTACAACTCCGAAGACTGGATCACACCCAACTCGGGCACGTGGCGCCATGACCCCGAGATCTGCCCGGGCGGTTTCTTCTACGATGCGAGCGGGCACCAGCTGGACATGGTTTTCTGGGCGACCGGCCTCTATCCCCAGCGTGTCCGAGCGTCCAAAGACAGTGCCGGAACAAGGGTTCCCATCCGCGTATGGGGCGAGGCGCTCATCGGACAATCTGTGCCCATGACCTTTCACTTCGTGGGCGATGCCAAGTGCTGGCGCGAGCAGGTGAACATCCACTGCGAAGGAATGGACTTCCTGGTCGAGAACTTCAAACCGCGATGGTGCGCCGACCGACACCCGACAGAGATTGAAGGAGTGCAGCCTACCGAAGGCGCGGACGTCGAGTTCGTTCGGATGATCCGCGACAACGCTCCCAATCCGGCCCCGCCCGACGACCTGTGGCCTGTCCTTCAGTTCACCCGCGCCGCGTTGCTGTCGGCCGAAGCGTCACGGCCCATCCGCGTGAGGCCCGTGCCGGGCTAAGCCGGCACTCCTGCCTCACGCGCGCGCCGCACCATCGCGATTAGCGAACCCAGACCTATCAGAACAACGCCAAGCCAAACGAGGTTGATCAGCGGCTTGTTGGTGGCCGCAATGGGAACAACCCATGAGGCAGGCGCGCCCGGAAGCTCAAAGGCCGCCGTCACCTGTTTGGTCTCAGGATGGATGCCGTCCTGCAAGATGACTGCCCCGTTCAACTCCGGTATTGCAACGTGAACCGACCTTGGCTCGCCTCCCTCAATCGCGAGACCGGGCCTGATCTTCACTTCCTTCCCATCAGGGGTGCGCAACGTCATCTCGGCACCCATCTCACCCGCCATCTGCCCCGAGTGATCCGACCGATAGAACCGATCGTACCGCACCTCATATCCGGTCGGCCCTAGCCCCGGTACGCCGATCGTCGAGGTTTCGCCCGGCCGGAGCGTTGCGATTGGACGAACGAGCTTCGGATCGTCCGCAGCCGCGAGGTACACATCCCGATGCCATTGCTTGCGGATGTCGGGCCAGGTCATCGTTGACCACTCGCCCTGCCCGGCGTTCCAATACTTGAACACGGCGACTCGGGCCTCGTAGGGTTTGAACCCGCGTGACCCGCCCGGAGTCACACGGAGCCGAACCGCATGGTCGAAACGCTGCCAGTCGCGAAGGACCTGTTCCTCGGGCTTGCCCTCGTGTGTCCAACCCAGGAACTCAATGGAGTACCCGAACGCCGTCCGGACAGGACCCCGCCCCTCGATGATCGCGTAACTGGCCGTCTTTTCGTACACGTTCGTGATCACGGTGCCAAGCAGCAGCAGCCCTACGCCCACGTGGGCCATCCATGCGCCCAGATACACTCGCTTCGAGCGCATCAGCTTGACGGCAAGCGCTGCATTCGTCAATGCCGCAAAGATGCTGAGCGTACTGACCGCGACAGTCACGACCCGCGGTGTCGCGGCCTCGAATCCTGAAGCTGCTTCGTGCAGAACAAACCACAATACCAGGCCGCCGCCCGCAATGGCCAGAAGCCACGGGAGCATCACGCGGCGCAGGACCTGCTCGGCATCGGTGCGCCCCCAAATCAAGAAGGGCGTGACACCAAGGACGAGGAGCGTCGGCAGGATGAGCGCGGTACTCACTCTGTTGTAGAAGATAGGCTCGACGCGCACGCCCTCGGCCGCGTACAGCCCGGCGAGTCCGGGGATGGCTCGCCAGATCGGCCACCGCGAGATCAGCGGCCACGATGTGCCGAGACAGACTACGGCAGCGGCAATCGCCATCAACAGAACGGCAAGCCATAGTGCAGCATCGAGAGACAGCGTGGCGTCGGAGACCTCTCTCGACCGGATATCGCGCCAGCGGATCGCTAGCAGGCCAAGCGCGCCAAGCCCCTGAACAGCGATCAACGCGATGAGAACCTTGAGGGCGGCGTTGTCAAGCATCCCGAAGGCGTGGACGGAGAAGTTGGCCAGTACACCCGAACGAGTCAGGAACGTGCCGTAGACGAACAGAAGCCACGAAGCGACGGCTAGGAAGAGGTTGGTGCGCGCCATTCCGCCGCGCGCTCGCTGAACCACGAGGCCGTGTCCGAGGGCAAGCGCTCCCAACCATGGGAACAGCGCTGCATTCTCAACGGGATCCCATGCCCAGAACCCGTGCCATCCCTGCGTCTCGTAGGCCCAGTAACCGCCCATGAAGAGGCCCAGCCCCAGCGTGGCCACCGTGAACATCACAAACGGGGCAACTGTTCGAGCCCACCCGTCATACTGTCGCCTCCAGAGCCCGACGACCGCGTACGAGAATGGGACGGCCAAGGAGGCGAACCCCAGAAAGATCGTCGGAGGATGGATCGCCATCCATATGTTCTGCAGAGACGGGTTCAAGCCATTGCCGTCCGTTGGAGGCCAGGGCGGAGGCCACGGCATTCCGGGCGGCAGATCGGCCGGCCGAGGACCCGTTTCAGGCGGCATGACGACGTACGGGCTCAACCAGTGCATGATCGCGAACAGGGCGATCATGTTGGTCAGGTACACCGGCATAACCCGGGTTTCCCAGTCACGCCCCTTCCAGACGATGAACAAACCGATCAGCGCGGTCAGCGCGGCCCACAGCGCGAAGCTGCCCTCCTGACCCGCCCACGTGGCTGAGTACAGGAAGATTCCGTGAAGATCGGCCGATGTGTAGTCGAAGACGTACCTGTATTCGAATCGCTTGGATGCTACGAGATGCATCAACCAGGCGAAGCAGAAGACCCCGGAGACGGCCGCGAGCAGATAGGCGATCCGAGCGGCCTTGCGAGCGCGAGCTGCACCTCGCACGGCGACGACATACAGGATGAAGGAGGCAACCGATGCGACAAGGCCGACGAGAACGGCAATACGACCGGGCTCCATCAACGGCGATCGTCCGACCCGGCTGCGGAGTTGTCTTCGACCGCCTTATACCGCGACGGGCACTTCACCAGAAGGCGCTGCGCATGGAACGCGCCGTCGCGATACATGCCGACCGCTTCGACGCTAGTTGCATTGGCGAAGTTCTCGGGCTTGGCGCCTGCGTACACAATCTTCATGCGATCGCCGCTGCCCTGGAGATCAGTGATGTCGAAGCTCAGCTCACCCTTGTTTCCGCTGAGGCTGAAGCTCACCGTGTCCTTTTCAATGCGACCTGGAACCTGGACCATCTGACCGGCCATCGCCTTCGCCTGCCCGATAGTAACGTGCCGTGCGGTGGCGCCGCTGAAACTGACCAGCGTGAACACGGCTGCAGCGATCAGTACCAAGAACGCGATGATAGGCCCCCGCTTCACGTATCGCTCCGATCCAGCGCCGCCTCAACGGCGGCGAGCCTTCGATCTACGGAAGCCATGTAGGCGAATACTCCTAGCCAGACGATCACCGGCGTTAGGACCACCCATAGCTGACCTGACATATCATTGGTCTCCAATCACTGCCCTGCACATGCGCTCTTCTCGTCAGCGCCCGTCCGCAGGCGCATATCGCGCTTCCACGCGGTCCATGATGTTCGACAGCCTCACGCGTGCCTTCATCATCCACACATATAACCCGATGAACC
>JBBIQU010000166.1:0-9273 GCA_037442185.1 Chthonomonadales bacterium
AGACGAGGCCGGTCGCCGCTCCGACCTCGGCATGTTCGTTGGCAGTGCCGAAACGGTAGCGCGCGTTGCCCAGGAAGGGTTTGAGGTGTGCGGGAGATACGGTTCGCGGGAAGTCTTCTCCTGCTGCGCATGCTCGCGCTATCTTGCGGCACACCGAAGCGATCTCACGCTCAAGGTTGCGAACTCCAGCTTCGCGCGTGTACTCGCGGATGAGCGTGAGGAGGCAGTCGTCGTCGAACGATATTCCGGCATCGCCAATGCCGTTCTCGCTGAGCTGCTTCGGACAAAGGAACTGTCGCGCGATCTCGGCCTTCTCGATCTCCGTGTAGCCCGGAAACGAAATGACCTCCATGCGGTCACGAAGAGCGTGTGGGATTGGATCCAAGAGGTTCGCCGTGGTGATGAACATCACCTCACGGAGATTGAACGGAATCTCGATGTAATGATCGCTGAACTCGCCGTTCTGCTCGGGATCGAGGGCCTCGAGCAATGCAGAGGAGGGATCTCCGCGGAAGTCCATCCCAAGCTTGTCAATCTCGTCGAGCATGAAAACCGGATTGCGCACGCCGGCGTGGCGGATGCCCTGAATGATGCGGCCCGGCATTGCGCCGATATAGGTCCGCCTGTGGCCGCGAATCTCGGCTTCGTCACGGACGCCTCCAAGGGATATCCGGACGAACTTGCGCCCGAGAGCCCGGGCGATGGAGCGTCCGATGGAGGTCTTGCCCACGCCGGGAGGACCGACGAAACACAGAATCGGCCCCTTCATCGTTGGACCGACGAGCTTGCGCACGGCCAGGAACTCGAGGATGCGTTCCTTTGGCCTGGTCAGGCCGTAGTGGTCTTCGTCGAGAACTGCAGACGCGTGGGTCACGTCGAGGCATTCTTCGCTCGTTTTCGACCACGGGAGCGCAAGAAGCCAGTCGAGATAGTTCCGTATCACGACGCCGTCAGGAGCTCCAAACGGGGTCCGCTCCAGACGTTCGATCTCCTTACTGGCGCGGTCGGCCACGTCGGCGGGCATGTCCGCTTCCCGCATGCGGGCTCGGTATTCGTCGGCTTCGTTGCGGCGCTCATCGTGCTCGCGCAGTTCATCATGGATGGCTTTCAGCTGTTCGCGGAGGATCGCTTCGCGCTGATTGTCGCCGAGACCCTTCTCGACGCGCGCTCGTATCTTCCGCTGAACCTCGAGCACCTCGGACTCATGCCGTAGCAGGCGCGCCAGATTCAGAAGGCGCTTTCGCACATCGTCGGTTTCGAGGAACTCCTGCTTGGCGCTCGTCGGGGTCTCGGCAAGGTGGGGGAGTATGGCGAACGCAAGCAGGCCCGGATCGGTTGTGTTGAGCACGTTCATCAGGGCCTCGGGCGCGATCTGCCGCCCGATATTCACGATGTCTTCGAACTCCCCTTTGATATCGCGCATCAGAGCCTCGATCTCGATCCCGGCCGCGTGGATGTCTGTGCGGATGCGCCCCTTCCCAACGAGCATGAAATCACGCGTGCTGAAACGGAGATTGCCGACGCGGGCAGTGCCTTCGGCCGTGATGCGCACCGTGCCGTCGGGTACCCGCAGTACCTGAAGGACGGTTGCGAGCGTTCCGGTGGTATAGAGGTCGTCGGCTCCCGGGTCCTCATCCTCGAGTGAGCGCTGGGTCACCAGGATGACGGTTCCATCGCCGACAAGGGCTTCTTCCAGCGCTCGGACCGACTTGTCGCGTCCGACCAGGATCGTGTAGACCGAGCCGGGATAGTAGACCTGGTCCCGGATGGGTACCACTGGCCGATCTACACGTTGAGCGAGCGCGGTCGTTGTGGATGAGGTCGCCCCGCGGGCCCTGAGGTCGCTCTGCTGCGGTTCGGACTGACGGTGTCCTGTGTGGTCTGTTGGGCCTTACGCGCCATGACTTACTCCGATCGGTACGACTTATGTCAGGTTCGAGATGCCCCCAGACGAGCGGTCAGACCGCGCGATCGAGACGGGCCCGAACCCGAGAGGACGATGCCTGCCGAAGTCGTGGCGGCCGTTATGCGTTATTGGTCTCGCCTGATGCGTCGCGACTTCAGGCTCGACTTCCTGCCGTTGTGGTTTCGCTTCTGTCGCCGCGCTGCATGACGTGATCCACGATGCCGTACTCACGAGCCTCCTCAGCCGACAGCCAGTAGTCTCGGTCGCAATCCCGCCGGACCTGCTCGATGTCACGTCCGGTGTGGTGCGCCAGGACTTCCATCAGCGTTTCGTGGGCCTTGTTCATCTCTTCGAGGCGGATCTTGGCATCTGTTACGGTGCCTTCATATCCGCCGCTCACTTGGTGGAGCATGATTCGCGCATGGGGGAGCGCGTATCGCTTGCCGGCCGATCCGCCCGCGAGAAGGACGGCCGACATCGAAGCGGCCATCCCGACGCAGATGGTGGCAATGTCGCACTTGAGTATCTGCATCGTGTCATAGATGGCCAGACCGGCGCTGACGCTCCCGCCCGGGCTGTTGATGTACACATCAATGTCAACGCCGGGCTCCTCACGCTCAAGGAGCAACAGCTCGGCGATCACGAGGTTGGCCAGGTGGTCGTCAATGGGCTCCCCGATGAAAATGATCCGGTCTTTCAGCAGGCGCGAGTAGAGGTCATAGGCGCGTTCGCCGCGCGCGCTCTGCTCGACGACCATGGGAATCACGGCCTGTGGACCGAGCTTCCGGCTCTGGTGGGCGATGTTCATGGTATGCGTCCTCCCGATTGCCGTTCGTCTGTTAGGTCGTCATCTGCCTGAGGATCGCGCGACCGGTACATCGGTGATCTTGGCGATCTCAAACAGACGGGCGCGCACTTGCTCGTGCAGCATGCTGTTGGCGACGCGCAGACGCTGAGCCCGTTCCGTGCCGATCAGCTCAATGCCGGCATCATCTGCGCGGCGGCGCAGTTCGTCGAGTTCCTTCTCCACGGCTGCGTGGTCGAGCTTGAGGCCTTCTTGCTGCGCAAACTCACGACTCACCAGGCGCGTCTTGATCGCCAACTCCGCCTCTTGCTCTACGCGCTCCTGATGTTCCTCACGGGTCAGGTTGGACATGCTCAGGAACTGCTCATAGCTGGTCCTGTTCCTCTCAAGTTCCTGAGCGAGTCGGGTCATGCTGGCCCGGATCTCATCGTCAAGCATCGCAGGCGGAAACTCGATTGTGGCGCCTGCGACCAGCGCCGCGATGATGCGGCTCAGCGCAACGTCATCGGCCGATTCCCGCATGCGCTCGTTCAGTCGCCGCCGGATTTCCTCTCGCCACTCTGCGACGGTAGCGAACTCGGTATTCGAGGCCACCCATTCGTCGTTGATGTCCGGGAGAACGTACTCGTTGATGGTACCGATGGTAACCGTGAACTCCGCATTCTTGCCGGCGCGCGATTCGTCGTGATAGTCAGGCGGGAAGGTAAGGGAGAAGCTCCGTGTCTCATCGGGCATCTGACCGGCAACTGCTTCGGCGAAACCCGGTATTGCCTGATTGAGTCGAACGAGGCTCCGCGGCATCTTCGCTTCGTCCTGCCCTTCAACGCGGATGCCCATGTCAACGATCAGGACGTCGTCGGGTTTCACGCCGCGTCCCTCAGCCATCTTGAGCTCGGCGTTCTCGCGGCGTATGGACTCTATCGTGCTCTCGACATCCTCGTCGGTGACCTCGACGATCGGGCGTTCCACGGCCAGGCTCGAGTAGTCGCCGAGCTTGACGATCGGCTGCCCTGCGACGGTGACCTGGAACCTCCACGGTTCGCCCTCAACCAGGTCGCCGGGTTCCAGATTCGGATCGCCATACGGGATGATGTGCTCCTGCTCGAGGGCGTCGGAATATACGGCCGAAACGAGGATGTCCATCACGTGCTCTCGCAGACGATCGGCGTCCACGTACGGTTCGAGGACCTTCCGCGGCGCGTGGCCAGGCCGGAATCCGGGTACGCGCGTGAACTTCGCAAAGTCCCTGTAGGCGCGGCCGAAGGCCTTCGAGACCGTTGCGGCATCAACCTCGATGTCGAGCAAATACGTACAAGGATCCGTGACTTTCTTTGTTAGCTGCATCGAAACTCCTGTGGCCGGTGGCCGTTGCGTTGCCTCACCGGTTGCGGGAATCCGGCCGAGTCAGGTGACGGCATCGTTGCTCCGCAACCGGGATCGCCCGCTCTAGTGTCCGGGCGTACTCTCGCAAAAAGCGGATACGAGGCGCTGTCGCTCTCGCGAAGGAGGCCGACGCCCGTATCCGCGCCCGTTATCGGACCAGTTGTCTGAACTGGAAAGGATAGCATTCGCCGCCGCCGGGTGTCAATCGCCATTCGCCGGCTTCTCCGAGACCTTCGTTGCGACACATTCACGATGCTCGGAGTACACTACACAGGAACAGGCCGTTTGACACTACAGGAAGGATGACGATAGGTTGGCAATAGACGAAATCAAGCGGGACGCAAGGGCCCTGCATGCGCACATTCTCGAACTCGGAGACCATCTTTGACGTCGCCGGAAGGCAATCGGAGCTGGCGCGGCTCGAGACGGAAGCCTCTGCCCCGGATTTCTGGGACGATCCCGAGACCGCCCAGGCCAAGCTGCAGCAACTGGCCCGGGTGCGCGAGGGACTTGAACCGATTACGCAGTTGATTGCGCGATCGGCGGACCTGGTTGAGCTGCTGGACCTTGCCGAAGATGACGCTGAAGACGCCGAGCTCGAGGCGGAGCTTGGGCGCGATGCAGCAAGGCTCCGGCGGGATTTCGAGCGGTTGGAACTGCAGTCGCTGCTCGGCGGTGAGTGGGACAACAGGAACGCCATCGTAGAGATCAATGCCGGAGCAGGCGGCACTGAGTCGTGTGACTGGGCGCAGATGCTGCTTCGGATGTACTTGAGATGGGCTCAAGAACAGGGCTTCGAAACCGAGATCGCCGACGAAGTGCCGGGCGACGTTGCCGGCTTGAAGAGCGTCACATTCGAGGTCTGCGGTCCGTATGCCTATGGATATCTGCAGTCGGAGCGCGGAGTGCATCGTCTCGTGCGGATTTCGCCGTTCGATGCCAACAAGCGACGGCACACGTCTTTCAGTTCGGTGGATGTGATTCCGGAAACCGACGAGAGCGATGAAGTCGTAATAAACCCGGATGAGCTGCGCATTGACACATATCGGTCGAGCGGAGCAGGCGGGCAGCACGTCAACAAGACCGACTCGGCGGTGCGGATCACGCACTTGCCGACGGGCATTGTGGTCAGCTGCCAGAACGAGCGGTCGCAGCACAAGAACCGAGCGATGGCGATGAAGGTGCTGCAGGCAAGGCTCCTGGAGCGCCGGCGCTCGGAAGACCAGGCAAAGGTCAACCAGCTCAGAGGCGAACAGCAAGCGATAGAATGGGGAAGTCAGATACGCTCGTACGTGTTTCAGCCGTATACTCTGGTGAAGGACCACAGAACCGGGTGTGAAGTGGGCGACGTGATGGCCGTAATGGATGGTCGCCTCGACGCGCTGATCCAGGCATATCTGCAATGGAAAGGCGGAAAGGGACAGGCCGCGAAGTGAGTGAGAGGATTGGGGGCGGCGCGAGCCGCACTCTTCCGTTAGTTGCGGCGGCAATCGCTTTGGGCGCTCTTGCGCCTTTTGCGCCGGGGTGCGGCGCCGCACAGGCAGATGTCATACGCGTTGACGACGATCTGACCACCCGCAACGTGCGGACGGAGGAAAGCAACCTCGCCAACGTGGTCGCCGATGCCGTCAGGGCTGCTGCGGACAGCAACATTGCGCTGGTCGCCGCGACGTCGTTCGCCGACATCACCGTCGCGAAAGGTGACGTGAGCGCCGATGACATCCTGCGCGCACTTGTCTTTCGTGGTGATAACGTGGTCGTCTTGCGCCTGACCGGTGCCCAGATCAAGCGCGCGCTCGAACACGGCCTCGGTCTATTTCCGGCTAAGAGCGCGGCTTTCCTGCAGGTCTCGGGTATTGCCATCACGGTGGACCCTTCGGCGGACAGGAACTCGCGGATCCAGTCCATCAAGGTCGGCAAGGAGCCGATGGACGACGCTAAGACCTACACGGTTGCGATGCCTTCGCCGCTGGCGGGCGGCGCCCTGATGTACTCGAAGGCTTGGAGCCGCGACGATGTGGACCGCGACACGCGCAAGACGCTCGAGCAGGCCGTGCGGGACTACTTCGCCTCGAAGCCGACGATCAACCCGAAGACCGGTGAACGCATTGCGTTCAAGCGATAGAGCTATGGGCCTCCCCGTATCAGGGCCGGTACGGCGTCCAGCGCGTGCTTCCTGGTTGCTGGCGCTTGGCTACTCGCTGACCTTCCTGTTCGGAGCGGCGTGTCCGCGCTCGGACGGAACGGCCATATCCGAAGCGGCTGTTCCGCAAGGCTCGGTTGGTCAGAAGGTTCAGCGGCCCGCATTCGATGGTGATCGTGCCTACGAGTACCTGAAGGCTCAGTGCGCGTTCGGTCCGCGGGTCCCGGGCACCGACGCCCATCGCAAGTGCCGCGCCTATCTGGTTGAGGAGCTCAAGAAGAGCGCCGACCGAGTGGTGACGCAGGACTTCACCTTCCAACGACTGCCGATGACCAACGTGATCGGCTATTTCAATGAAGGAGCCAAGCGGCAGGTACTTCTCTGTGCCCACTGGGATTGCCGGCCGTATGCGGACGAGGAGATAGACCCCGTCAAGCGCCGCAGACCCGTAATGGGCGCGAACGACGGAGCATCCGGTGTTGCGGTGCTTCTCGAGTTGGCGCGCATGTTCAAGGCCCGTCAGCCGAATATCGGCGTCGTGATCGTGCTGTTCGATGGTGAGGACTACGGCGATTTCCAGCGCGACTGGGGGGTGTTTCTGGGATCGCGGCACTTCGCCAAGCGAATGAAATCACTGTGTTCGCCGGAGTATGGCATCCTTCTTGATATGGTGGGCGACCGGGACCTGACCATCTATCGAGAGGGAATCTCCCAGCAGCGCGCTCCGCGCATCAATGACCTTGTCTTCGGCATTGCGCGCGAGTTGGGCCACTCGAAGCGCTTCGTGGATCGGGTTGAGCACATCGTCAGCGACGATCACGTACCGATTAACGATGCGGGTGTGCCGTGCATTGACCTGATAGATTTCAACTATGCCTACTGGCACACCGTTGACGACACACCAGACAAGTGCAGCGCCGACTCGCTTAGGGTCGTGGGAGAGGTTGTCGCGGAGGTAGTCTACAGAGAGCGAGCAGAGAAGTAGCGCGCGCGTCTCGACTGCTCTCAGGCTTCACCCGTGGAAACAGGCGGCTCTGGCGAGTCGCCTGTTATTGTTTCGTGCTGACCGTGTTTCGGCTGAGCCCATTGGCGGGTGCCGTCCGGCCTGTGGCGGCATCAGGCAGGCGTGCCGTCAGTTCACCAGCGAAGGGGCGGACGCCACTTCCACCAGCGAAGGCCTGCATTGGGCGCAATGGCCGCTCGAACCGCCGCCGTATAGTCTCTGCCCGGCGACATGAAGGGAAGCGTCTCGATGAGCCGTATGGTCTGGCGCAGTTCACGGTAGTTGCGCTGGCATAGGCCGCAGACTGCCAGGTGAGCGCGAACGGCTTCCGCGGCCACGCTGTCAAGGTACCCCTCGATGTAGTCCTGGAGCTGTTCCTGGACGCGCACGCAGAGCGAGAATCGCTCGGGCGTTTCGTTAAGCAGGCTGTTCTGTTCCATGGCTCTCCATTTCCAGGACCGGACGCAGCCTCTCGCGCAGCATCTCGCGCGCCCGGAAGAGATGTGTCTTGACGGTGCCGGTCGGCAGGTTCAGTTCCGCGGCGATTTCCTCAATGGTCATGTCGGAGACGTGTCGAAGCAAGACGACACGACGGTAGCGCTCGGGAAGCATCATGATCTCATGGTGGACAACATCGCTTACGCAGTTACGAACGGCAGCGGCTTCAGGACTCGTCTGGCGCTCCGAATCGGCCGGCTCGCGCCCCGACTCGATCTCCTCTTCAAGCGAGGCGGCCGCCTTTGACTTCCTGGCTCGCATACGGTCAATGCCAAGATTGGAGGCGATCTTGTACAGCCAGGTAAGGAAGCTGGCATCCTGGCGGAACGAATGCAGAGCGTTGTAGGCCCGGATGAATGTGTCCTGAACAAGATCCTCGGCGTCGTCAACGCTCCCCAGCATCCTGTAAAGCAGGCTATACACCTGTCGCTGATACCGGCGCACGAGGACGTCGTAGCAGTTGAGGTCTCCGCGAAGGCAGCGTCGGACGAGCGCGGCATCCGTCATCGAATCCACGCCGGCTGACCCCCCTGACAAACCGAGACTGAGCTCCATGACATGGCAACTACGCGCCTCGTGGCTGGATGGTTTCGCATGTTCGGCTATCGGCGAAGCAGCACAACCGCGACCAAGAGCGGGAAGTGGACATATCCCCGGGCCTCAATACGCGAGACGCCTAGGCGATCGGATCTGCTCTTCGCCCGACCCATAAGGCGAATGTCGGCCCCGATCTCGGTCGGCGCAACCAGTATCTCCTGCGGGCGGACTCCGTGACCGGCTCCGAGGCCGAGCCCGAGTCTGAGGCCTGTGCCAAGCGCTTTCGAGGTCGCTTCTTTGAATGCGAACCGCGATGCGAGCGTGACACCCCCGCAAGCTCCGGAGGCGGAGATATCTGTGGCGATCTCGGCGGGAGCGCACAGACGTCGCTCCATTCGACGCCTTGCTTCCGTGTCCGTCCGGTAACGATCCAGTCGGCGCAGATCGAGGATGTCCAGACCAAGGCCGACAATCGCCGCGGAGCAGGCGACCGCAGCGACGCGAACGTCACCATCGTCCGACAACGAGATCATCGGACGGGTGTGTCGAACCTGCTGACGTGTTCGCGAATCCGGCGGTTGGAAGCGCCCTTGACCGGACGAAGGACGCCTGCGTAGGCGAGGCTGTCCCCAGCGCGTGTGGTACAGGGCGAAATCGGCGGAAGCCACTCCAAGGCGCAGAAGGGCTCGTGCGGTGGCGTCGCGGTCGTCCGGTACGATAAAGCAGGCGAGCGCGACGGGAGCCGACAATCCGAGTACGAGGCCGTCAAGAGCGGAAGGAGGTGCCGGTGCGTCATCGCCCATCCGACGACCCTCAGCCCTTGATGCCTGACATGGTTATGCCTTGAATGAACGTCCGCTGTGTGAAGAAGAAGAGAATCAGGATCGGGACCGTCATCACCGTCGAGACGGCCATGAGCTGCCCCCAGAACGACCCGTACTGACTGGTGAACATGGCAAGTCCGAGCGAGAGTGGGAACTTGGTGTCGTCGTACAGGT
>JBBIQU010000167.1:0-9110 GCA_037442185.1 Chthonomonadales bacterium
CGAAGTACACGCGCCAGGTGCAGGCCGGCAACGCCCTCTATGTTGACCAGAACTTCGCCCTCCGCCAGCCCAACACCGAGCAGTACCTGAGCTTCCGCATGACGCCCGACGAGCGCGCAGAGTGGTTCGAGCACAACACGTACTGGGCGCTCTACACGACGGATGAGTACGTGTGGTGCTACAGCGAGCGGATGAACTGGTGGAAGAACCAGACGCCGCCAGGTCTGGAGGAGGCCATCGTCAGCGCTCGGCGCAGGATCCGCGAGGCCCAGCCGCTGGGGTTCGACATCGAGCCGCTCATCGCGGAGGCAGGAAAGAGGCCGATGCCGGGGAAGCAGTAGACGCCATCATTGGCGCGGGACTGCTCGTAGCCCCGCACGCTGCCGGCAGCTTGTAGCCCGATGAGGCGATTCCGGCCTGGCTTGAGACGCCGCTCAAGCGCGTGTTCCCTCAGGCGAGGCCGTCGAAGCTACGCAATGGGTCAAACGCACGGACGGATCGCCGGTGTGTGACCGTGCTGGAGAACGGTAAGGAGAACGCCATGCTGACCGAGATCGCGCCTTCCGACCTGCGCGACAATCCGTTTGCGTTGATCGCTCGCGACTGGATGCTCATAACCGCCGGTCCGCCCGACAACTGTAACACGATGACCGCAAGCTGGGGCTGCGTCGGACACATCTGGGGCAAGGACGTTTGTTGGTGCGTCGTGCGGCCGGTTCGCTACACATTCGAGTTCATGGAGCGCAACGACGCCTTCACGCTTTCCTGGTTCGGTGACGAACGCCGCGAGGCGCTCAACCTACTCGGAACGCGATCGGGACGCGATGGCGACAAGATCACCGAAGCCGGACTGACTCGCATACCCGGTCCCGTCGAAGGTACGACCACCTTCGCTGAAGCGCGCCTTGTGATCGCGTGCAGGAAGCTCTACTGGCATGACCTCGATCCGTCGCACTTCCTCGATCCTTCCATTGAGGCGCATTACCCCTCGAAGGACTACCACAGAATGTACTTCGGAGAGATACTCAGAGCGCTTGGATGAGGCGCTGCCGAGACAGGTGGCTGCCCGGGAGACAGACCAAGATCGAGGTCGGTAAAGGCGGTCCGCACGGACGGCAGATGCTCATATAGCGCACGGCGCCTGGCCTTGCTTGACTTCGCTCATCGGCCGGCGTTGGAATGCCCGAGAGAGAGACCGGCCCATGGGACCCGACGACACCTCGCCCGACGCTCGGCGATTCATGGTTGAGGCATATCGTTGCATGACCCCAACCGAGAAGTTGCGGCGCGTCTTCGACCTTTATGAGTTCGCCATGGGACTTGCGCGGGCTGATGTCCGCAGCAGGTACCCCGAAGCCGACGAACGTGAGGTGCGTCTGCGCGTGGCTTCGCGCCACCTGGACCCGGACCTGATGTCGAGGGCCTTCGGCTGGGACCCTCGCGAACGAGGGTACTGATGGCAGCCGTAGTGCCGACGCGCCTCTTCAGAGCCCGTGGCGCTCAAGGAGTTCGCTGTCTTCCAGGATAGCCGCGGTCGGTCCGTCTGCGGCGACGACACCTGATGCCAGGAGGATGGTGCGGGGGCAGAGGTGCTGCGCAAGGCCCATATCGTGCGTAGCGAGCAGTCTCGTCTGAGGCAGGCCGGCCAAGAGCGCGATGAGATTGCGGCGCGCCCGTGGGTCAAGGCCGGCAGTCGGCTCATCGAGGGCCAGGATGTCGGGCTGCATGGACAGCACTGTGGCGATCGCCACGCGCTTCCGTTGTCCAACGCTCAGGTGATGCGGCGGCCTGTCGGCATGCTCTGCCATGCCGACCGCCTCTAGCGCCTCCAGCGCCCGAGCTCGGGCATCGGGCCAGCCGAGGCCAAGGTTCATGGGACCGAACGCCACATCCTCGATGCATGTAGGCATGAAAAGCTGATCGTCGGGGTCCTGAAACACCAGTCCGACTCGACGACGGATTTCCCGCATCGGCGCGACACCCACCTCCGAACCCGCGACCTTCACTTTGCCGGACCCCCGCAACAGGCCGTTCAGGTGCAGCAGCAATGTGGACTTGCCGGCGCCGTTCGGACCGATCAACGCGACGCACTCGCCGGCCGCAATCTCGAATGTGACGCCTGCCAGGGCGGCGCGGCCATCGCCATAACCGAAGCGAAGGTCGCACACTGCCAGAGCAGGCGGGGCGTCTAGCGCCAAAGCGCCACTCCGGCCAACGTAGCGACGCACACGGAAGCGATGAGGATGTCGCCGATGCGAATGCCCGACAAAGGAGCGGTTGGCAGGCGCCCCTCGAAGCCTCGCGACACCATCGCCCAAGCGATCCTATCGGAGCGCTCGACCGCCCGGCGAACGAGCGTTGCGGCCACCATCCCCAACGACCTCAAGTGTCGCAAGCGCATGCCCGCGCCATCGCGCGCGCAGCGAACCGGTCCCGATCGGCTCGCATCTATGCCGACCATTCTGCTGCGCCATGCCCGTGCCGATCGGCGGGCTTCGTCGTCCAGCACGTGCAGGTAACGGCTTGTCAGCATCATCACAGCGACGAGCGTCCGTGGGGCGCCGAGCGAGCGCATGGCGGCAAGCAGCTCCGTCGGCGACGTTGACGCAGTCAGAGCGATGGCCACGGCCGAGATCAGGACAAGACGAGCGGTCAGATCAGCCGTCCTGACCAGCGGAGCGCCAAGCGCCATTCCGACGCCTGCGGCGACAACGAGTCCCACCAGCGGCAACGCTCTCAACGCAGCGGTCCTGGCCGGAATGCCCAGAGCGGCATAGTAGGCGACGAGCAGTACAGCGAGCAAGGCGAAGCGTTCAGCCCGCGACGGCATCGCCGCAACGGATGCCACGTAGGCGACGCCCACGATGAGCTTCGAGCGCGGGTCTAGGCTGAACCGCCGACCCTCACCGTCCATACAGCCATGCCGCAGCGATGCGTCCGCCGTTGGCGGTCACGTCGGTATCACGCGTGATCGAGTAACCGCGAACCGCATCGCCATTGAGGGTGAAGCCGGCGTACCTCAGGCACTCGCCGATCGGCAGCTCCCGCGTTGTCCGGCATAGCCGGTCGTAGTATGGTCCCATGTCCTCACCCCCGGCGCTCACGACGGCCTGACGCAGGCCGTCCTCGGGGTACCCCGGCTTCGGAGGCGCGTAGCGTTCCATAAGGTCCCGCATGAGCTCACGCAATCCGTAGCGTCCGTCCGTCCTCCTGAGAAGCTCCAGGTCCAGACACAGGCCGATCATCTCCCCTTTGAGATACACCGAAAGGCCGCGGTATCCGGAGCTATTGCCGTCATCCCATATGTGCAGGCTGGCTTCGTCTGCTGTCACTCTCAGGCGTGCCGGGGTGTTTGCCAGAGTCGTTGCCGAGCGGGCGAGATCGTTGAGAAACTCCTGCTCGTCGAGAAGCCCTGCTCGAAGGCACAGCAGGCCGGCCACATATTCGGTGACGCCTTCGCAGAACCACAGGTTGCGCGTCTTCGGCGGATTGATGTAGTCGAACGGTCCCAGACCGGCGGGGCGAATCCGCTTGACATTCCACAGGTGGAAGTACTCGTGCGCCATGAACCGCGCGAGCCTGCTCCGGTCCATCCAGGGCGACCAAGCGATGCGCGCGCCGTTTGCGTGCTCCAATCCGCCTGCGCGACCTCCCGAATCCACGAAGAACGTGAAGTTGTCATAGGGCAGCGATCCCATGTAGTCGCGACCTGCACGCGCGATGGCCTCGAAGAGACTGCGATGAAGGCCGCCTTGGGCAGGGCGCTGTCCGAAGAGCGCAACGGAGTGGGCTTTGCCGTGGGCCTGGAACGTCTCGACAGAAGAATCGCCGAGCAGAATGGGGGAGTCGGCCAGCTCATCGTAGGAAGCGGCGCTGTAGCTAGCCGGTCCCGTGGCGCTTAGCGTGGTGACCGGACCTGGCCAACCACGAGGTACCGTGACGGCCAAGCCGACCGGCTCCCGTGTCCTTCCGGATACGAATGCGAATGTGGCGGCGCCATTGTAGAAAGCGCGCCTCGAGCGTACATCAACATTCTCTGTGAAGACGCCCGGGGGAGCATTGACCAGCTCATACTCGACCGTCAGCGGCGCGGCGCCATTGGCCGGGACTGACCATGTGTGGGGATCGGGCCGCTCAGGCGACATGGCGCTGCCCGCGATACGAAAACCGCGCACGTATCGGCCGTGATTCTGGATGCGGTATTCGCCCGGGGTCCAGACCGGCATCCGCAACTGAACCGCGCTCGTTCCTGCGGCCATGCCGTCAACCGTTATTCGCACGCGCGTGAGACCGTCGCGGTCGGCCGTAGCGGGTTTGGGTGTCAGCTGGTATTGGATTGCCGCGCTTGTTGCCGAGTCGGCCGTCAGGGCCGAGTAGGCAACGACTGCCGTGAGAACAGCCGCGACAAGCGGCAATGCGCGCGCCGACACAGAAAGGCCGGCACGAACGAACAACATGAAGACCCGTCAGGCCCCACCGCGATTCACGCGCGGAGAGAGGAGCGGCACGGTCTTCCTGATGTTGCTCAGCCACATCTTCCCGAGCCGTTCGGTTGTGGTACCGTTGGCCTCGGCGTCCGCCTGCGACACCGTGACAAGCAGCTCCCCCAGCACCGTGATGCTCACCGTCTTGCCACGGGTGGCCATCTCAATGTCGGCGACGCCGATGGCCGTTTCGGCCTTCGACAGGATGTCGGTGAGCCTCTGGTCGAGCAGTTCGACGCGCTGTCGTGGCGACATCTGCCCTACGGGCACGCGAATCCTCAGGACTTCTCGACCGGCGACGGACCATACTTCCGGCCGGAGCCTGTCGCTTTGATCCTGCGCCGATGCGCCCGCCGCGCACAAGCACACGACCGCTAGCCATAGGGCGTTGAAAGCTCGCATGGTTGACCTCCTCCGGCGCAGTGCGCTCTCCCTGACAGTATACCGACCGCATGGCCGCGCGTGACAGCTCCGGCGGGCCGCACCGTTGACACTTCTCCGCAGGCGCGGCTATCATACCGGCATCGTGGCGGCCCGTCGAGTCGGCGACTCGACGGGAGCCTCGCCCCCTCTCGGCTAAAGGATACGTTTTCATGCCCAACCTCGTCCTGGAAATCGGCTCGGAGGAGATGCCCGCCGTGGCTCTTCCGGGCGCCATCGAGCAACTGCGAGCGTCACTGCCGGCCCAACTGGAAGCCGCGCGGCTCGGTGCGGCGTCCGCGACCGTTTTCGGCACCCCGCGCCGGCTTGTGGCTCTGGCACAGGGACTGCCTGCGCGACAGCCGGACGTCGAGCGCGAAGCGCGCGGACCCGCTTGGAAAGTGGCGTTCGACGCCGGAGGCAACCCCACGGGCGCAGCCGTGGGCTTCGCTCGGAAACAGGGCGTCCGCGTTGAAGACCTGGAGCGTGTTGAGACCCCGCAGGGCGATTATGTGGTCGCGCGCGTCACCGACGTGGGCAAACCGGCCGCCGACGCGCTCGGTCCATATCTGACCGAGTGTGTTCGTTCGCTCATTTTTCCCAAGGTAATGCGCTGGGGCGAAGGTGCGACGCGGTATGTGCGCCCTGTCCGGTGGATTCTGTGCCTCCTCGATGATCAGGTGGTGCCGCTAGAGTTCGCCGGAGTGACTTCGGGCCGAACGACCCGCGGCCATCGCTACCTCGGCGGCTCCATGGAGATAGCCCACGCCGACCAATACGCCGATGCCATGCGAGCCGGCTGGGTCATGGCCGACCCAGACGAACGGCGCGCCTCCATCGTCGAACAGGGGAACCGCCTGGCTGCATCGGCAGGGGGTACGGTCCCGTGGGATCCCGACCTGCTGGAGGAAAACGTCCACCTTGTCGAATGGCCGACTTGCCTGCTGGGCAGCTTCGCCGAGCGCTTCCTCGAGCTTCCGAGACCCGTGCTGGTCACTGCCATGAAGAAGCACCAGAGGTTCTTCCCTGTTGAGGGCCCGGACGGCAAGCTGCTGCCCCATTTCGTCTCCGTCCGCAACGGAGGCGCCGATCACCTCGACAAAGTGCGCGCCGGCAACGAGGCGGTCCTGAAGGCAAGGTTCGAGGATGCGCGCCACTTCTTCGCGCATGATCGTGAGACATCTCTCGAGGCGATGGCTGCCAAGCTGGATCGGCTGGTTTTCCAGGAGAAGCTGGGCACCATGGCCGACAAGGCGCGGCGGCTCGAGCGTCTGGTGCGGCCTCTGGCCGAGGCTCACGGACTCTCGTCAGACGAGATCGGACTCGCGGTGCGCGCAGCAAGACTGTGCAAGGCCGATCTGACGAGCGAGATGGTGATCGAGCTGCCGGCTCTGCAGGGGACCATGGGCCGCGAATACGCGCTCATGCAGGGCGAGCCGCAGGCCGTGGCCGATGCCATCGCGGAACACTACAGGCCCCGCTCGGCATCCGACGGACTGCCTGCAAGCCGCCTCGGCAGGCTGCTCGCCGTAGCGGACCGGATGGACACCCTGGTGGGCTACGCAGGCCTTGGCATTACGCCCACAGGCTCGCAGGACCCCTTTGGCCTGCGCAGGGCCGCGACAGGCATCGTTCAGATACTCGCCGAAGAGGATGATGTCCCGTCGCTTGCCGCAATGGAGGTGCAGGCAGCCGAAGGCTATCGCGAGGCGCTGGGGCTCGATTTCCCGCTCGACCCGCTCTGCAACGCGCTCCAATCGCTGTTCCATCAGCGGCTGTCGGCCTACCTCGACGAGCGGGGACTGCGCTATGACCTGATAGACGCGGCGCTCTACGGCGGCATGGCGTACGGCACGGTCGTGCGGTGCGTCGTCATGCGGGCATTGACGCTCCAGCAGATAGCCGAGGACGCTCAGTTCATACCGACCGTCCAGGCTGCCGCGCGCGTGGCGAATATCCTTGGCAACGCCGATCCCGTCCCGGTGCCGGGCAAAGAAGGCATCCACGGCGGTCGCGAACGGGCTGTCGAGCGGTCCATTGCCCTGCTCGACCATGCCGCGCGGCAGGTAGACACTCAGCGATTTGTGGACGAAGCCGAGGCCATGCTCTACGAGGCTGCATCACTGACGGCGCCGGATGTCGGTCGAGCGTCCGCCGGCTTCGATTTCGCGGCAGTCTATGCGGCTCTACAGGCAATGAACGATCCGGTCAATCGCTTCTTCGATGCGGTGCTGGTTATGACGGATGATATGCCGGTGCGCGCCAACCGCCTCGCTCTCCTCGCGTTTGTGGATGCGCTCTACAAGAACCTTGCCGACTTCCGGAAGGTTGTCGTGGGCGGCTGATGGCTGAAGGACGAAGTTGAGAAAGAGAAGGCTGAACCCGAAGGGAGAGGGTCGGAATGGGTATGGATGCCGATAGCGGCGCAACACTTGCCCTGCCGGTTGTTTGCGTGCAGGGGCGCAATCTGCCCGAGGCGTGGGAGACGGCGCTGCTGCAGACATGGGAACGAGGCGCTCAGATCGCTACCCAGTATGATGCCCCAGGCGACCCTCCGAGCCGTGACGCCCTGGCGGTCATTGCGGTTGAGGACGCCTTCGCCGAGCCGCGCATCCACCGGGGGTTGCCGGGAGGCATCGAGGAGCTTGAGGCTTATCGCCAGGAGGTTGTTGACGGCATCCACGATCACTGGGTGGATCCGTCAGCCGGGAAGTGGGAATACACATACCATGACCGCCTGGTCAACTACACGACGCCGGGCGGCCCCGTCGCCAATCAGCTCGACCAGATAGTGGAGGCGCTGACCGAAGCAACCCACACGCGTCGTGCGCAGGCCATCATCTGGAAGCCGTGGGAAGACGCCGGCATCATTGACCCGCCATGCCTCCAGCGCATGTGGTTCCGCGTGTTCGATGACCGTCTCGTGCTCAACGTGCACATGCGCTCCAATGATGCGTTCAAGGCGGCGTTCATGAACATGTACGCCTTCACGGACGTTCAGCGCGTTATCGCCGAGCGGGTCTCCGAGCGCATTGGCCGCACGATACGGCCGGGCCAGTACAACCACGTCGCCGACAGTTTCCACATCTACGGCTCTTACTTCGAGGAGTTCAGGGCGTTTCTGGAACTCGTGAAGAGCCGAAGCTTCGAGCGCCGCACGTACCGCACGGAAGACGTGGCCGACCTCATCGAAGCCGCGCGGCAGGCCGTGCTCAAGAGCATCGAGACCGAGCGCACCGAAGGGCGCAAGGGGCTCTGACTGTCCAGCGGCTGTTCTAACGCTCCTGCAACAGGAACGTTCCGTCCTGAAGCTGAGCGTAGGCCTGCCGGAGCTCCTCCTGGGTGTTCATCACGATGGGGCCGCGCCATGCGACCGGTTCACGGAGCGGCGCTCCTGACACGAAGAGGAAACGGATCCCCTCCTCGCCGGCTGTGACCTCTATCTCGTCACCCGTGTCGAACAGGATCAGGCGTCGGTCCATGGCAGGTATGTCGCTCGACGGCGCGCCGACGGTCTCCGTCCGCACCGGTAGCGGCGGCGTTGCGCCACGGAATCGCCCGTTTCCACCGAACACGTAGGCGAGGGCGGTGTGGTCGGTCGCGACCGGAAGGCGGCACGAGGTCAAGGCAGGCACGCTCACATCCAGATAGGTAGGTTCCGCGGCAACGCCTTCTACCGGACCCGCGACCGACCCGTAGCGGCCGCAGACCACGCGAACCTGCGTCCCGTCGTCTTCGGTGATACAGGGGATATCAGCGGCAAGGACTTCCTGATAACGGGGCGCTGTCATCTTGAGTGAGGAAGGCAGGTTCGACCACAGCTGGAATCCGTGCATACGCCCCTCGGCATCGCCCCGGGGCATCTCCTGATGCAGTATGCCCCTGCCTGCGGTCATCCACTGAACGTCTCCGGGTCCGATCTCCCCGGAGTGGCCGAGGCTGTCGCCGTGGGCAACCTTTCCGGCGAGGACGTAAGTGATAGTCTCTATCCCCCGGTGCGGGTGCCATGGGAAGCCGGCCTCGTAGTCGGAAGGATCATCCCCCCGGAAGTCGTCGAACAGCAGGAACGGATCGGTCTCGTCGGTCGAGCCGAAGCCGAACGCCCGACGCAGGCGCACTCCCGCTCCCTCGATCGTCGGCTTCGGTTCGCGGGCTTCTCTGGCCGGTCGAAGGGACATGATACTCTCCTCAGAATGGTGCCGGTCT
>JBBIQU010000168.1:0-9091 GCA_037442185.1 Chthonomonadales bacterium
AATCCCGCGCGCGGGATGGTCGCAACCCACGGATGTGGGTTTCGTGAGCCGCAGGCGGGCGATTCATCGCCCGTCTATCATAGGTGATGACTTATGGGCTTAGGAGGCACGGGCGTTGGCACACGCGGTCACGCGCGGGTCATTGCCGGGCCGGCTGGGGCGACTTCAGAGCATCCAGCTTCTTCGCTGCTTCGTCCAGTTGGCGCACAGCCTCCTGACGAAGCAGCGAGGCCTCTTTGTCGTCGGCCTCCGATTGGCTTTCGAGATGGCTGATGTATGCGACGGCGGCCTGCGCCAGCAGCGTCGTCGCCTGGATCATGGAGATCTGAACCGCCGTGTAGCGGCCAGGGGCAGGGGTAGCGGTCAGACAGTCCGCAATCGCCACGGCTCCGGTTCTGCATCCGTCTGCGGCTTTGTGGCTCTCTTCGCGATTGCGAGTCCCGTTCATCATGTCGCGACGGACCACGACAAGCCGACCCACGATGTCGCGCGCGGCTCCGTCAAGGAGGCCGCAGACCTCGGCATACGCGGACGCATACGCTGCCTCGTCGCCGCTGCCAATGAGCTTGTGGGCTTCGGTCATCTCGGCAACGACATCGGCGAACCGCAACGCCTGGGCCCGCATGCGCGCCAGCCGCAGCCGCGGCAACGGGCTCTTGGGATCGGCATCCTGAGCCGCCTTGTAGGAGGCCTCTGCCTCGGCTGACTTTGTCTGGCTCCAGTACGCATCGCCGAGCGCAATGTGGTTGGCCGGATTCGCGGGCTCGAGGCGAACAGCCTCCCGATAGGCGTCGAGCGCTTCGGCTGTCTGCCCCATGTCAAGGTAGCCGTCACCCAGGAGCCTGCGCAGCCCTGCATCGTCTGGACACAGGAGCAGCGACCGCGCCGCCTCGTCTCGCGCTGCCTCCGTCCAGCCGCGCAGCCTGAGCGCCACGATGAGTTCGCGCCTCAAGCGCGCCTCGCGGGGACGCTCCGTAATGGCCTTGCGCAAGGTGAGGATAAGGTTCGCAGTGTCGCCTGAGCGCCGGAAGCGATCCACAAGGATGTCGGCAGCAGTCGGCGCGTTCGGATCGGCCTGTTTGGCGGGTGGGTCGGCCTTCTTCGCCGGTTCGGCAGGCTCGGCCTTGGCTTCGCCCGAGGAGGCGGTGTTGGCGGGAGCCACCGGCGGGGCTGCCATGATGCGCGGAGTGAGAGCCCCCACATGCGCGTGGATCGCCTCGAGAAGCTGCGACTTGCGGTCGCGCGACTTGTACGGGACAAGCGTCGTGCTGAAGAACGTGCTCCACGCCGAGCTTCCGACGCGGACATGCATTGAAGCGCGCGCTCCGATACCCTCTCGCGTCCGGCCGGCGGTCACCTCAACGATATACACCGCTCCGATGGCCTCCGCGACCTTGCGCGCTGCCGTTTCCGACAGATAGGCCGCGGCATCGTCTTTGGTCAGCCTGCCCGCCTGCACCGCCGCTTTGACGCGGCTGTCTTCGGGGCTGTACACCACTACGGCATAGCGTCCGCCTTCCTGGACCGACCGGGCGAGGAAGTACCCCATGTCCACGAACTCGGCGCGACGATCGGCCACGCTGGGTTGAGATACCACCATCAGGAGCGGCAGCTCGGGCCTCTTGGCGGCTTCCTGGGCCACGCTGCGCGAGGGCAACGCAGCAACGACGACCGCCATCGCAATAACCACTCGACGGAGCGCTTCACTCATCGGCTTGCCGCCAGTCCGGCTTCGCACGCCTGGATGCCGAGCTTCGCCCGATCCACATCTTTGCCCGCCTCGATCTGCTCTCTGAAGCCCCGGATCGCCTCCGTGAAGTGCCGCAGCGCGGCCTGCAGGTCATTGAGACGCTGATAGCACATGGCAGCCTTCTGATGGAGTCCTGGCCGATCGTCGCCCGCGCCTTCCAGCGCTCGCTCCCATGCCTGAGCCGCGCGTTTGTAGTCGCCCTTCATCTGAAGGTCCATGGCCATCTCGGCGTGGTTGCGCGATTCCATCCTGGCCCCATCGCCGCCGCCCGAAGGAGGGGTCGCTTGCGATCCCCCCGGGGGTTGGACCACGATCTCGATGCGGCCAGGATTCGCGGGCGGTCGAGCGCTGTTCTCCGATCCGGCGGGCGGCTGGCCTGAGGACCGGTCGGTTCCGGGATCAAAGAATCCATTGTCGCCGCGCCGGTCGTTGCTGCGCGGATCCTCAACCAGGGGAGGCTGAGAGGGACGCACCGGAAGCGGCTCGAGACCCGCCGGCGCGTTGCCTGTGCCCGACGGTGACGCCGCCGCACTGGGAGTCTGCGGCTGACTCTGCGCTGGAGGCTGCTGTTGCTGGGGCGCATTCTGGGTAAGCCCAGGTCCGCTGCCCATAGCAGGAGCGGGTTCCTGAACAGGCGGCCGAGTGGCTGCCGTGGACGTGCCGACACCCGGCTGGATCGGAGGCGCGGACCGAGCTGCCCTGTCGCGGTACATCGAGACGGCATAGCCGACGACCACCACGATGAGCGTAACCGCAACCGCCGCAACCGCTGCGCCTGCGGGGGTGTCCCAGAAAGTAGGATCAGGACGGCGGGACGACAGTATCTTCCGTGGGGCAACCTGGGCGACGCCCGATCGGAGCGCCTCCAACTTCTCCCGATCGGCTATGCTGGCCGGATTCAGCTCGAGCACCTTCTCGCGCTCCGCGATGGCAGTTTCGCGGTCGCCCAGACGCTCGTAGACTGTGCTGAGCAGGGCGTGCGCATCGGTGCTGTCCGGCTTCAGGGCAAGCGCGCCCGAGCAGGCGACCTTGGCAGCCTCGTACTCGCCGTTGTCGTAGTGACGGAAAGCGAGCGCGAGCAGCTCCTTGTATCGAGCAACGGGGTCGGCGATCGAGCCGGGCGTCTCATCCGCCATCACCTCAGCTTTGGGCGTCGGCGTGTCGGCAGGTTCGGCCGCCTCCATGCGGCGACCGCACTGCTTGCAGAACCTGGCTTCATCCGGATTCCGGGTGCCACACTCGATGCAGTACATGCTCCGTACCTTCCCTCGGGCGCTCGCGCGGTCCCGTGAACGGCATATTCTAGCCGCTTGCCGCTCGTTTGGCAAGCCGAAGCGCGCCGAGCGCCGCGATCCCATCGGCGAAACCGGACGGAAGCCGCCTCCGTATCTGTCGCGGAGGCCGACATGACTGACCCTCGGAACGAGGCGACTGAGACTGATCCGGTACTTGAGGCCTGGAGCAGCACCCGCGTGCGCCGTCTGCGAGTCGCAACGCTTGCCGCCATCGCCACGGGCGCCATAGCAGCTATTGCGGCCGTGTGGCTCATCGCGTTCGCCGAACCCGCTGCCCGCGACGTGGTGGTAACCACAGGCACGGAAACTGTGCGAGTGTCATCCGGCTCTGGCCGGGCCTTCCCCTGGGGAGCAGTCATGGTCGCGATCGGCATCGCCACCGTCGGCGCGGCCTTCGTGTCCGGATTGCGCCGGCCCCGGCATTCGGAGGCCTTCCTTGGCGCGGTCGCCGACATGTCCACGATCGGCAGGTTCGCGGAGGCGCTCCACCATGAGGACCGCTACGTGCGCACGGAGGCCGAGGAGGCGCTGATCGCCATGCTGCCGAGGCTGAAGGCCGGCGACTCCGGGTTGCTCAACGACAGACAACGGGCCGCGCTGCACAGGGCGATCAGGCCGCCTCGACGCAAACGCGAAGCCGATCTGGTCGTCGCGGTCATCGGCGCGCTCACCGAGATAGCCGATGAGCGGGCGATACCGCATGTGCAACGTCTGGCAGAGGAACCGGCTCGCGGTCCGCATCAGGAGGCCGCGCGCGCTTTCGCCTCGGAACGCCTGCCGATCCTCAAGGAGCGCGTCGAAGCGGCGCGAGCGGTGCAGACCCTCGTCAGGCCGGCCTCGGCTCCCGATCGCTCCGATACGCTCCTCAGACCGGCGACGGCGGGACCCGCAGGCCCAGTGGATCAGCTCGTGCGTCCTGCGAGCGACCCCGACGGCAGTTGATTGGTGAGAGCGCTGCTGCCGCGTGAACTGATCACGCGGTGGGGCGCATGTCAGCCGTCAGCCACGTCCCGATGCGCCTGTATCGCTTGTAGCGCAGCTCCACCAGCCGGTCGGCGGTCAGCGCGTCAAGCTCGGCAAGCACCTCGGTTACGGCGCTGCGGATGTCGGCGGCCATCACCTGCGGCTCACGGTGTGCGCCCCCAAGCGGCTCCGGAAGGACATGCTCGACTATCCCGAGCCGCTCGGCGTCTCGGGCCGTAAGCTTCAGAGCGGATGCGGCTTCTGGAGCCTTGTCGTTGTCGCGCCACAGTATGGCCGCGCATCCTTCCGGTGGGATCACCGAGAAAACCGAATGCTCAAGCATGAGCACCCGATCGCCAACCGCCATGCCCATGGCGCCGCCGGAACCGCCCTCGCCGATCACGATCGTAACGATGGGCGCGCGCAGGAACGCGAACTCAGCCATGTTCCTGGCTATGGCTTCGCTGACGCCGCTCTCCTCGGCACGCAGGTCTGCCGCGGCGGCTGAGGTGTCCACAAAGGAGATGAGGGGACGATTGAAGCGCTCGGCCATGCGCGCAAGCCGAAGGGCCTTCCGGAAGCCCGGCCCGCGGGCGCTGCCGAAGTTGCGGCGCTGCCTTTCCCGAAGGTCGCGTCCCTTCTGCTGTCCGATCACCATCACCGGCCTGTCGCCGAGGAACGCAGGCCCTCCGATGACGGCCTCATCGTTGGCGCCCAGCCGGTCGCCGGCGAGCTCCATGTAGCGATCGAACACGAGGCGCACATAGTCGAGGGCGTACGGGCGGTTCCGATGGCGCGCCAGCAGGGTCTCTTCCCACGGCGACAGGTTGGCGTATATCTGTTCGGCAGCCTTGCGCAGTTCGGCTTCCAGCCGGGCGACTTCCGCGTCGAGGTCAATGCCGGTTTCGCGCGCCTCGGCCCGTTTCTCGGGACTGCGCAGCTCCTCGAGCAGCGCTTCCAGCTCGAGGATCGGCCGCTCGAAGTCGAGACCGTTACCGACCATTGGCGGTATCCTCGAGCGCCGGCGACTCGATCGGCTCCGAGCCGAAGAACCTCAACAGGAAGCTCAGGGCTGCCTTCATCTCTTTGCGGGGCACGATGCGATCCACAAAGCCGTGCTCGCCCTGAAACTCGCTGGTCTGGAAGTTGGCGGGCAGATGGCTGCCAAGGTCCTGGCGGCCCACGCGTCTGCCGGCAAAACCCACCACGGCCCCCGGCTCGGCGAGGATCACATCCCCGAGCGAAGCATAACTCGCGTACACCCCTCCCGTTGTGGGGTCCGTCAAGACGCTGATGAAGGGCACGCCTGCCAGGGACGCGCGTCTGGCCGCAGCCGATGTCTTGGCCATCTGCATGAGTGCGACAAGCCCCTCCTGCATGCGCGCGCCGCCGGATGCGCTGAAGATGACAACCGGCAAGCGCTCGACGGCGGCGGCCTCGAAGGCGCGCGCTATCTTCTCGCCGACCACGGATCCCATCGAGCCGCCCATGAACCCGAAGTCAGACACCCCGACAATGAGCGGCATCGAGTCGAGTGTAGCGTGACCGGTTACGATGGCTTCATTCAGGCCTGTCGCCTCCCGTGCCGCCACGAGCTTGTCGGCATAGCCCGGAAACTTGATGGGGTCGCCCGAGACGAGGTCGCCGTCCATCTCGACGAACGACCCTTCGTCAACCGTGATGGCCAGTCTGTCGGCGGCTCGCAAGCGGTGGTGGTGCCCGCACTTGGGACAGACCTGAAGGTTCCGTTCGAGCTCTCGAACGAATATGATCTCGTCGCACGCCTGGCACTTGCTGGCCACGCCGTCGGGAACCGTCTCCATCTCGCGCCCGCGACCGCGGCGACCGAACCAACCTCCGCGGTTCACCGTAAGGCGCCCCCTGCAACGCGATGGGCCGACCGGCGTGGTAACATGAAACTCACCTTTGGGAAGGGAGCCGCGTTAGCCATGTCGGTCAGCGACCTGCGCAAGGAAATAGACCGTCTTGATGAGCGGATCATAGAGCTGTTGAATCGGCGGGCCGAGATTGCCCTTGAGATCGGGCGACACAAGGCCCACGCGAAGACGCCGTATTATACCCCTGAAAGGGAACGGGCGGTCGTCAAGCGCCTGGCGTCGCTCAGCAAAGGCCCGCTCCCGCCCGAGGCGCTCAGGGCCATCTACCGTGAAGTTATCTCGGCGTGCCTTGCGCTCGAGAAGCCGCTGGCCATCGCGTATCTTGGCCCTCCCGGCACGTTCTCGCATCAGGCGGCCATCAGTCGCTTCGGATCATCCTCGAAGCTCAGCCCCTGCGACGCAATCCCCGATATCTTCGCCGAGGTCGAACGAGGCGGAGCCGACTACGGCGTCGCTCCCGTCGAGAACTCGCTTGCGGGTGTGATTCCCGAGACGCTCGACACCTTCATGCAGAGCAACGTTCGTGTCGTGTCCGAGCTCTTCGTGCCGATTGTGCATAACCTTGCCACGCGCTGCTCAAGGATCGAGGACATCAGAAGACTCTACACACACCCTCAGCCTCTGGCTCAGTGCCGACAGTGGCTGCGCACCCACCTGCCCTCGCTTGAGATCATTGAGGCGGGCAGCACCGTTCGCGCCGCGCAGGCGGCCCTCGAAGACGACCAATCTGCGGCGCTATGCCCGGCGCTGGCGGCTGAACTGACCGGCCTGCCCATACTGGTCGAACACACCGAGGACAACCCGAGCAACCGCACCCGCTTCCTGGTCCTCGGCTACAACGAGCCCGAGCCAACGGGCCGCGACAAGACCTCGGTCATGTTCTCAGTGCATCACCGTGCCGGCGCCCTCTTTAGGGCCATGGCCGCGTTCGATAAGTACGACGTGAACCTCACGATGATCGAGTCGAGACCGGCCAAGATGGCTGTCTGGGAGTACGTGTTCTACGTGGATGTTCAGGGTCATGTGCGGGACGACAACGTGGCGCGCGCCCTCAAACAGCTCAAGGAACAGACGCTGTTCCTGACGGTCCTCGGGTCGTATCCGGCCGCCGAGTGAGCGCCGGCAGGGCGTTGATCGGACACGGCGTCCGCCGGGCGGAGGATGACCCATGAAGCGCGAATGCCCCAACATCCTGCTCTTGATGGCCGATCAGTTCAGGGCCGACTGCGTCGGCGCCGCGGGCGATCGGGCCATACGCACACCCAACCTGGACCACATAGCGCGCGACGGCGTCACATTCGCGCACGCCTACACGACAACGCCCTCTTGCACTCCGGCCCGGGCCGGGCTGCTGACCGGGTGGGCGCCCTGGCGCCATGGCATGCTGGGGTATGGCCGAGTTGCCGAACGGTACGCCAACGAGATGCCTCGCATCCTGCGCGAAGCGGGCTACTACACCATGGGGATCGGCAAGATGCACTGGTACCCCCAGCGCAATCTGCATGGCTTCCATCGCACGCTCGTGGACGAGTCGGGCCGCGTTGAGACGCCGGGGTTCGTCAGCGACTATCGGCAGTGGTTCCGCGAGCAGGCCCCTGACTTGAACCCCGACGCGACCGGCATCGGATGGAACGACTACGCCGCGAAGCCCTATGCCTTGCCGGAGCATCTGCATCCGACGCGATGGACCGGCGACCGCGCCGTCGAGTTCCTCTCAAACTACCGTGAGCCGTCGCCATGGTTCCTGAAGGTCTCGTTCGCAAGGCCGCACAGCCCGTACGATCCGCCCGAGCGTTTCTGGCGAATGTACGAGGACGCCGATCTGCCCCGAGCCGTGGTCGGGCAATGGGCCGAGCGCTTTGCGCACAGGGGCGAGAAGCTGCCGCCCAGCACTTGGTGGGGCGACCTGGGGCCAGAGCAGGTCCGACAGTCCCGACAGGGATACTACGGAGCGGTTTCGTTCATTGACGAGCAGATCGGCCGCATTCTTGCCGAGCTGGATCGCAGGGGGGAAACCGGCCGTACTCTGGTCATCTTCACGGCCGACCACGGTGACATGGTGGGAGATCACTACCTGTGGCGCAAGACGTATCCCTATGAAGGGTCGGCCCGAATCCCCATGCTGATGCGATGGCCGGATAGGATCCGTCCGGCGGGACGCACGGGCGCTGCCCAGGTGCGCACGCCCGTTGAGCTTCGGGACATCCTGCCGACATTCATGGATGCGGCGGGGATCAGGCTGAAGCCCTACGAGGTGGACGGCATCAGTATGCTGGGGCTGGTGGAGTATCCCCTGCGAAAGCGCATCATGGACCTTGAGCATAGCCGGTGTTACTGGCAGGGAAGCGACTGGACCGGACTGACGGACGGCATTCACAAGTACGTGCACTGGAGCATGACGGGCGAGGAGCAGCTCTTCGACCTCGAGCGCGATCCAGGAGAGTTGCGCGACCTCGCGCCCGCTCGGGAGTCTGCCGCGCTCCTGCGTGAGTGGCGCGGACGCATGGCCGAGCACCTTGCCGAGCGCGGCGATGACTGGGTGCGCGACGGCGCCCCTCGCCGCCGTGAGCGCACGGTGCTCTACAGTCCGCACTACCCCGGGACAATCCCCGCGCGCTGACGGACGGCGCGGTTCGCGCGTATTCTAAGCGAGGTCTGCGAATGTCTTGACGGAGGTGCATATGAGCGACTGCATATTCTGCCGGATCGCTGCCGGCGAGATACCCGCCGACGTGATCTACGAAGACGATGACCACATCGCGTTTCGCGACATAAACCCCGCGGCTCCCCTGCACGCCGTCCTGATCCCAAAACAGCACCGGGAAACGCTCGCGGACATGACCGACCCGATTGAGCACGGCAAGCTCGTTCTGGCAGCGATAGCCACCGCGCGAGCGCTCGACATTGAGGAGACAGGCTATCGGCTCGTAGCCAACTACGGCGCCGACGGCGGCCAGGAGGTCATGCATGTTCACTGGCATGTGCTCGGGGGACGCATCCTCGGCTGGCCTCCGGGATAGTTGACGATGAGCCTTGCACCATTGCCAACATCGCCCGTCTCTCGCCACTGGCCTATCGCCTCCGGCCTCTCGCCCCTCGCCTCTTGCCTCTCGCCTCTCGCCTCACGCCTCACGCCTCTTGCCTCACGCCTCTCGCCTCACGCCTCTCGCCTCACGCCTCACGCC
>JBBIQU010000169.1:0-6675 GCA_037442185.1 Chthonomonadales bacterium
CTGGAGTGGGACCTCTGGCTCGGCCAGGTCGAGTTCCGGCCGTATCATGCGGACTGGATGAACTGGCATGCGTGGCGCGACTTCGCCACCGGGCAGCTCGGGAACTGGGCATCGCACACAATGAACCTCCCCTTCAAGGCGCTCAAGCTCGACACACTCTGGGACGCGGGCTCTCGCACGACCATGCGAGTCCGAGCCGTGATCGGCGAAACGACGCCCGCCACGTTCCCGCGGTGGGAGATCGTCACCTACGACATGCCAGAACGTGTCGGGATGCCGCCCGTCACCGTTCGGTGGGTGAATGGGAGCGCCGCACCACACGGCCGCAAGGAGATCGAGGGCCTGCTCGGTCGCCGCCTCGATTGGGGCGATGCCGGCGAGAAGAAGTGGGCCGACCATGCGGGATGCCTGCTCGTTGGGTCCAAGGGGATGATCCATGCCACAGGCCACAACATGTCCTACACGCTGTTGCCCGAGGCCCGCTTCAAGGGCCTGGAGGAGCCGCCGCGGACCTTGCCGCGTGTGTCCGGGCCCGAGGCCGAGTGGTTCGCGGCCATCCGCGGCAGCGGCACACCCATGTCGAACTTCGAGTACGCAGGCCGCCTCGCCGAGTTCACGCTCATCGGCAACGTGGCCACCCTCCACCCGCCGGAAATCGTCTACGCGCCGTCGCCGGGGCAGGTGCTGTCACCCGCCGCAGCCCGCGCCGCGCTCAACGTGCCCTATCGCGCGGGATGGTCGCTGTGAGTGCGCCTTACGGCATCACGAGCTTTGTTGCCTGGCCTGAGGCGCCAATGATGTAGATCGGCGCGCCGGATAGCCGCACGGAAGGTCCGGCCAGCGGCTTGCCCATGATGTCGAGGCATCGGGCTCCTTTCGGAATCCTGATCGTGCGCACATTGGTCGTTGCCCAGACCATTGCGACGGACCGTCCCGGAGCCTCGAAGGCGGCCGCATAGACGCCCTCCGTGGTCTTCGGAACGGGTGCGGCGCGGGGCTTGGGACCAAGCAAGGAGGTCATCACCCCCACCGCCGACGCGACTTTGCGGGGCGCGCCGCCCTGATCGAACAGACAGCATTCGAACGCCGGCTCGTTGACGGACCCGCTCGATCCCGAGTGGATGAACACCTTCTCGCAACCGCGGGACAGCATGATGGCGCAGAAGCGGACCGTGTATTCGGCGCACTCTCGCTCGCTGTCCAGCAGCCGCTCCTCGGCCCAGTCGCCGGTCGAAGGCACGAAAGGCTTGCGCGGGAGGTTATCGGCTCCGTAGTAGCTGAACTCGGTGATCCAGATCGGCGTTCGCTTGCCGCGGCGGTCCATCTCGGCCCGCAGACGGTCCATACCGGCGATGTACCCCTCCGGCGCCCGGGAGCCGGGGTAGATGTGCAGGTTCAGGACGTCTATTACGTCAAGCAGTCCGGCTTCGATCATGTCGCGGGTCACGCCGGAGGCTCCTGCTCCCGCGCCGCCCATGACGCGAGCCTTTGGATCGGCCCGGCGGATCGCTGCGGCCACCGGACGAAGGAGGTCCACGTAGTCGGAGGGTTTGTAGTGGCTCTTCGGCAGGGAGTAGTCGGTGTAGATCGGCTCGTTGAGGAACTCCCACATCCGTATCCGATCCCTGTAGCGGGTCACGGCGCGTTCTGCGAAATCCGCCAGTTTCGCGGGGTCCGACGGCGCAAATGCCTGACGGAGGCGCTCGCCCGGATAGCCCGAAGTTCGCATCGAGACCGGCGCGGTTGACGACCACTCTGCGGAAGGGAATGGCGGCAGCAACGCCATGACGCTCGCACCCGCTTCCAGCACGCGGCTGATCTGCGCGTCGGCGAGGTCCCAGCGGTATTCGCCGGGACGCGGCTCGATGTGGTCCCACTTCAGCGACCAGTCCCTGTACTCGCTCACACCGGCCATGCGCGCGATGGGTATCAGCCAGGGGTCCGGGAACGCGTGGTTCATGCCGATGACCGTTGGACCGTTCGGTTTCGGAACGATCGAGACGCGCACGTGGGGAGTGACCACTGCAACCCGCTCCGGTCCGGGCGATGACGCGGCGACCCGGATGCCGTACCAGCCGCGCCACGCCTTCGGCAAGGCGATCTGCTGTTCTTTCACGGATGCAGGCGGCACGCGCAGCTCAACCGGCTCGAGCCGTTCGGTCCTGCCGAAGTAGTCCTCAGCCGTGAGGGCGATGCGGACGGATCGAGGAGCTGTGCCGGGGTTCGATGCGCGGGCCACCAATGTCGCGACCCGTCCGGCGACGTAAGCCCCGCCCGGGGCGGTCGGCTCGACCGCCACCTCAACATTGCTGAACAGTGATGCGCCCATGGGCACAAACTGCCCGGTGAGCGCAACGTTGTCAATGTCCACGTCCACGTCCCGATCATCCGGCAGATCGGGACCCACCGTCACGAAGATGTAACGTGCGGGCGGCCCGAACGAGAAGCTATAGGTCTCCCACTTGGTCGAGAGCGTGACCTTCCGATGATCGTGCCGAAAGTCCCATCGCGTCCGGTCGGGCTCGAGACCGTAGCATCCGATGAGCGCGGGCGTGCCGTCCTTGGAGGCGCGCATCTGCGCCTGGATGGAGTACGCCTTGCCGCGGTCAACGGGTATCCAACCACGGCTGGCTGCCAGAGCTCGGGTCTGCAGGCGTATCACGGGTTCGAAGTAATCGAAGCCCATCACCGGAGCCCTTCCGCGGCCCATGGGAATGCGCAGGAAGTGAGGGTGGTCGGGCTCGGAGCCGCGGACGATCGTCCCGTGGAGGCGCGCAAGGTTGCCCCAACCGGTCGGAGCGCCCAGCGACAACCAGCCTGCCGCTCCGAGTTCGAATGAGCCGTTGCGCAGCATGTTGTAGCCCGGCATCGGCGGCACGACGTCGGCGAACTCGACGCTCCCGATACCGGACTGACGGATCGCCACATCGCTCAGATAGAGCGTGCCTGTCTCCAGGAACCAGAACTGGAGGCGACTCGTTTGCCGGACGGTGCGCTTAGCCCTGAACGTGAACCTGAACGTGCGCCAGTCCGTGTCGAGGCCGAGGCTCCGCTCGAGGCCGCAGTTGGCCCAGACCGAGGTGTCGGAGATCGCGACGGAGACGCTGCGACCGCGCATGCCCTCCTGTCGGGCCCGGCACGTGAACTCGTAGATGCTGCCTTCCCTCAACTCGACCACGCCCACCTGCGCAATCATGGCGTGGACGGACCCTCCCTCGCCGTCAATGCGCGTGCAGGTTAGCTTGGCGCAGTTCTTCCCGCCCTCCTTGACGACGGAGATCTCTTGCTTGACCCTCTCAGGGTGGCCCGAGGTTTCCCAGGACACCGGCTTGCCGTTCTCGACCCGGGCGAAATCGCCGTTCGCCACCAGGTTCTCATGCTGACGGCCAATGGATGCGGCGCCAAGGACCACAATGGCGGCGGAGACCCAAGCGGCAGTCCTCATCGTCACACTCCCGGCTCGGCAAAGGCCTCGCCTCACGGAACTACAGAGCATGGTTACAGCATTCGACCGGAGTTAGGGCAGGTCCTTCCGCAGACTCTCGTTCAGCATCGGCGGAGCCGCACAGAACAGCCAAGGACGACACGTACATTGCCCGTCGCCCCATCCATCGCGAACCCGGTAGAATGCCAATGCAACGTCCATCAGGAGCGGCGTCAGGAGCCTGCCGAGTCCGCGACTGAATGGGCTTGCGCAGGAGGACGGGTTGGTGACCACATCCACAGCAACGCTTGCGCTCGCGCTCACGTGCTCCACGCTGACCCATGCGACCGGTTCCGGACCGGGCTACCCGGCCGATCCGGTTGCGGCTGCGCTCAAAGCCGCCGGACGAAACAGGGGCGAGATCGAGCGGGTGATCAACCACTGCGCGGGCGATCCCCAGAAGCTGGATGCGGCCAGGTGGCTGGTCGAGCACATGATCGGTAAGGCCTACAAAGTCGTGACGACCGTAGACAAGGCGGGCAAGGACGTCGGTTTCGACTGCCTGAAGTACCCCAACCTGAACGCCGCGCTCGACGCCTACGATGCCCTTGAGAGACAGCACGGATCGTTGGGCCAGAAGATCACCCCGCACTTTGACCTGACGAACCTCAAAGCCGGGTTCCTCATCGACCACATAGATCGCGCGTTCGAAGCGTGGCGCACCTTGCCCTGGGCGCGCGCTGTCAGCTACGAGACGTTTCGCGACTACGTGCTGCCCTATCGCGGCGGCAAGGAGCCGGCCGAACCTTGGCGCGCCGAGCTTATGGCCCGATACGCGTCGCTGCCTTCCGCAATGAAGGACCCGTCCAGCATCCAGGAGGCCGCAGACCTCATCAACAAGGACCTGGGTGAGTGGGTCGGCTTCTGGGACCTGTACTACATGCACCCAACCGAGCAGGGGTTCTCCGAGATGAAGCGGAGCCGCAAGGGCCGCTGCGGGGACCTTTCAAACCTTGCCACCATGGCGCTTCGTTCCAACGGCATCCCCTGCGCCATAGACTACACACCCATGTGGGCGGACACGGGAAACAACCACGCCTGGCCGGTGGTGCTCGACAGAAACGGTGTGGGGCACGCGTCCGTCACGAAGGCAGCCAAGGTGTATCGGAAGACCTTCGCAAACCAGCCGTCCAACCTCGTATACCACCGGCGGCGAGGCGAGGCCATCCCGCCCTGGCTGGACCGGCCCGACTATGTAGATGTCACCACCCAGTACCTGCCGACAAGCGACGTTCGGCTGCGCCTAACACACAGCAAGGCGGCCCATGCATACCTGTGCGTCTTCAACGACGGCGAATGGAAGCCCATCCACTGGGCGACCATCGCCGCCGACGGAGGGGCCACATTCACGGCGATGGGCCGCGACATCCTCTACCTTCCGGCGACCTACACTCGCAACGGAGTGAGATCGGCGGGTCCGCCGTTCGTGTTGACAGCGGCAGGAGAGGTACTCCCCATCACAGCGCGTCCCGAGCTGCCTGTCGCGGTTACCATGGAAGCGACGAGCACCGGCCCCTCGAATCCCGCGCCGCTCAAGATCGGCGTCGAGTACGAGTTGTTCGGGTGGCAGGACGGCTGGAAGTCGGTCGGCAAGCAGACAGCGACCGGACCGACGCTTTCGTTCGAGGGCGTCCCTTCCGGTGGCCTCTACCGGCTCGTGGCGAGCGGATCGCGCCGAGAGGAGCGTCCGTTCGTTCTGAACGACGGCAGGCCCATCTGGCGCTGAGTGGCTTGTCCGTGCGCGTCGTTCGTTGTGACAGTTCCCGCATAGGGTCCATGCAGGTTACTTAGGTATCTGGGGGTTGAGGCCCGGCGACCTAGGTCGCGCCTCCGTTCGGCACGAAGTGCGCCTGCGCGGACTGCACATGTGAGTGGCATTTCAGTGCGGGACGGCGGCGATCCCACGCGCAGCGTGTAGCCGTCGCTTCTTGCGACGCCGAACGTGTGCATTGTGATCGAACGACACGCGATCCGGTTCCCCCGCCCCCTGGGTGGGCGGGGGAAGCCTGCGGCGATAGGACGCGCAGCGTGTAGCCGTCGCTTCTTGCGACGCCGAGTGCCGGTTGCGTGCGGTGTCGAGCGCCAACGTGCCGTGAGACCACCTCGCTGCACCCATCGCGCCATCGCGGGGAATGACCAACCCGGCATTCCGAGCGATGACGTATATGCTCGAACTGCTGGACGCACAGATCACTACACGTGACACACACCCGCTCCCGTGATTTCGGAAGGATGCCCCGATCCGAGCATCGAATGTCTGCGTGAGCGATCCACGGACCGCGGAGGATTTGCGCATGCGCCTGAAGTACCGACTGGGCGGCGCCATGAGCGCCGTGCTTACATTCGTTGCGATTGCCGGGCTCGTTTGCGTCGTTGCGGCGCGCGGCCCTGTCACTGTGGGCAGCTTCACGTTCGATCTGCCGGATGGATGGGAGCGCGCCCCCGAGATCGCCGAGCGCGAGGCAGGCGGATTCCTGTTCGCATACACGAAGGGCGTCATCGGCGATGCCAAGCCCGTCGTCGTGATCTTCCTGCCCGACAGCACCCCCTTCAAGGATGAGAACGAACGGACCGGCCTCCTCAAGCGCCTGAGCGACGGCGTGAAGGCGAAGCATTCCGCGTCGTTCAAGGCCGACAAGGTTAAGCTTGCCGGAGTTGACACCCAGCGACTGCGCTTCGTCGAGGATGGCGAGACCACCTACTACCTCTCGCCCTACAATGGCGAGCGCGTCTTCACCATCATCGCGACCGTGCCGAAACCGGACGCGCCGTTCCCGAGCGAAGCGAACGCAATGCTCGGCACCCTGAAGCTCGCCGGGCCGGCTTACAAACCCCCGAAGAAACCTGGCTTTCTCGACCGGTTGTCTGCCGATCTCGACAAGCTGAGCAAGAGCCTCGACAACGTAATCGGCGCGCTCGGCGGCGACAAGAAAACCGACACCAAGACGACCGACAAGACGTCAGGCACCGCCAGGACCGACACAGCGACAACGAAGCCGACCGACACGGCCCCAACCAAGCCGGCCGACAAGACCGGAACGATCAAGGCGGACCCTGTTGGGGCAATCAAACCGGCGGACACTGCCCCGGCGCCTCCCACCTACATCGCCGTGGATGCAGCGGGGAATGCAACGGCCACCGGCCTCGCCGCCGGCGACCGCGTCTGGGCGCCGGCAACCACGAAGCCGTCG
>JBBIQU010000169.1:6696-8942 GCA_037442185.1 Chthonomonadales bacterium
CCGCTCGATGCGCAACGCGTTAGCCTGCCCTCGATGCTGGACCTCGGCGCGCTCGCGCGAACCCGGTATGCCGGAGGAGCATCCATCGCACTGGCCGCCATCCGCGAACTTGCCGGTCCGCTCTCACCCACCGACGAGGCCAAACTCGAGGCCAAGTGGGCTCCCTATCTGCACATGCCCCCTGAAGGCGCCGACGAGTACTTCGAGAAGCTCGCGCCGATCCTGCAGGAGACTCTGGCTCTCCGAACGGCCGCAGCAACCGCGGCGGCCGAGTTCGATGCCGCGTGGGAAGAGGCAGCGTCGGCGGCAGAGTGGGACAGCGAGGACGACGTCCGCGAAGCCCTCGCCATAGCCGATCAACAGAGGGCGATACTGGTGGCCATCCAGTCGCGTCTGGCCGAACTCGGGCAGCAGGCCGATCGTCTCGGCGCGCCGCCGGACCCGATAAAGGCAGCAACTGCCGCTCGACGGGAGCACACCGCTGCGGTCAAGACCGTGCGTGATCTGACCAAGGCGCCGCCGAAACTGGCTGGCGCCTGGGTCTTGAAGCGAGTGATCCGAGACGACAAGCAACCGAAGTCCGAAGCGAACAAGGTGAAGCTCACAACGCGCATGGCCGATACGCAGTTCCGGCTTCACGCCACAACGGACTATTCGTACCTCATGGGAGGCGCACAGCAGCGCTTCACCGGCGAGTGGCTGCTCGATGTCCAATGGAAGCCGGTTCCGGCGCTCATTCCTCCCGACGCGACGGTCAACCTCGAGTTCTCATTCACGGCCCTCCGGCGCGGCAACGACATCGAGAAGCTCATTGATTCGGTCGGACGCATTGGCGTCGCTTCCGACGGGTTCCTGCATCCTAACCCCCGTGAGCGCCGCATCGTGAGCATGTACAACCCGAAGTGGGGCTTCGAGAAGGGACAGATGCTGGGCATCGTCCCGGGCATCGAGAAGGTCGAAACGGGCAACAAGGTCATCGGACTGGTGGCCCCGCCCGGCCAGGCAGGCAAGACCATCAGGCTATCCATCGGAGCCGAACTCGACGCACTGAAGGAGGACTCGGTCCAGGATGGCGCAACCCGCTTCTTCCGAGTGTTCGAGTATGTCTGGACTACAGACCCGAACCAGATAGCCAACGCCGGAAAGGACGTCGAAGAGGGTCCGGCCGAGACAAACGAGAAGGCCAAATCCGAGGCAGTCGCCTTCCACCAGGCCAACGTCCGGATCATCGAGCGCAACCTCGAGCGCGACCGCGCCGATCTGGCCAAGGAGACCGATCCGCAACGCCGCGCCGCGCTCGAAATGCGCATTCTCCAAGCCGAATCCGACCTCATCGCCGAACAGGACCTCATCAAGTCCATCGAGACCGGCCAGATCGTTCACCGTCGCACGCCGTTCGACGACTACGCGCGCGATCGGTTTGTCCAGAGCATCCGCGAAAACCAGGTCGAGATGGAGCGGTTCCAGCGGGCGACCGCCGCACTCCAGAGGCTGGCGCGCATGCTACCCTCGGGAGAAGCTGAAGAGGCCATGCGGTTCATTGACCGGCAGCTTTCGGGCGGGGTGCTGGCCAGGATGGACATGGCCGCCGTCCAGAAGATCGCCGATGCGTTGCACAACAAAGTGCAGGGCTATGTTGAGGCCGAGCGCGCCAAGGCCAACCTCGACGAAGCATGGGCCCAGGCCAACCTCGAGACGGCAGAGCGCTTCAAGAGCGTCGCCGACAAGAGCATGTTCGTCTGCTCGCTGTTCGGTGGCGGAGGCGTCATGATCGCCTATCAGGCTGCCACCAGGTACGTCGAGGGAGGTCCCCAGGAGGCGATTCTGCGCACGGCCGCATGGTGCGGCACGCCTGCGTATGTCGCGTCCGAGGCTTTCCGCGGCTACCACCGCCTCGACAAAGACGGCAATCCGCGCGGCTGGCTCGGGGCGGCGCAGGACGCGGCCAAGGCTTACATCTTCGCCAAGACATTCGAGTACGGCGCATCCAAGGCGCGGCAATGGGTCACGGGCAAGGGTCCCGACGGCCTGACCGTTGCCGAGCGGCAACAGCTCGCCGAGTTCCGCCGGGGGCGCACCCAGGGCGAGCTTCAGGCCCGCGAGTTTGCCCGAGCGCAGGCCGATCTCGAACGCGCGGCGCGGCAAGGAGCGTCAGCCGAGACGATAACCAGGCTCCAGAATCAGTGCCGCAGGGCCGCAGCCGCCGTCCACGCGAACCCCCATGCCAACAACTACCTGAAGTTCAA
>JBBIQU010000170.1:0-5426 GCA_037442185.1 Chthonomonadales bacterium
CGAAGCGTGTAGCCGCGGCTTCTCGCCGCGACGTTCGCGCATACGCATCATCACCCAGCGCAGGAAGAACCTGCGGCTACACGGCCTACGGCCGTAACGACCAACGTGTTAATAGACGCGATGGGCCGGCCAATGTTCAAACGCAGGCATCCGGTCGCTAACGAATTGCCCGCATTGCGAGGGCTATATCCTCATTGTACGTCGGCAGACCGATGGAGGCTTCACCGCCCTGGTGATCTAGCTTGACTGCCTCCAGCCGGCGTCCCGTCAGCGTGTCCAGCCATACGACTTCGTAGCGGCCCTTGGGCAGCCTGAGCTTCAGGTCGCCGGAGGCCTTGCCGAACACGTAGGCGGCGTACTGCTTGCCGGATTCGGACAGAATGCGGACACGCGCCCCGTTCGGCACGGCAGCGGCGGTTTCGCTGTCGGGGCGCATGCGCACGAAGCGAAAGCCCTGAATGAACTCGCGCAGCACGCGCATCTGCTCGCGGAACCCGCGGTTGCCGCCTCCGGGTTGTTTCGGTGGGTAGGCAAAGCTCCCGTCTTCATGTCCAGCGACGAACGAGTAGTCCAGATGGCTGAAGAGCGCGCCGCCCGCCAGAATGAACTCCCACGCCTCCATTCGATAGTGCGTGTCGCCCGTCCCCTTGAAACCCGTCTCGTTGTCGCCTATGGGCCGGTTCAAATGGTAGTTCGCGGCGACGGCATCGGGCGGGCTCGCATAGTGGAAGTTCAGAATCGAGACGCCCGGATGCGGCTTTTCCACCGTGGCTGAGCCGTTGGCGATATTGAGGGATATGAGGTGCTTGTTGGGCAGCGCGCGCTCCGTCTCCTTGATCACATCCACGATGCGATGCTGCCATTCCATCGTGACGCCGCCGAAGTAGGGCTCGTTGCATACCTCGTAGTACAGGTTGTCGAACCCGTTCAGCTCGGTCACGATCTTCCGCGTGACGGCTTCGTGGTACGGCAGCAGGCCGCCGTTGCGATCCAGCGTGTACACGTCCGTGCGCTTTACGTCGCCCACGCCGTTGATGTTGTTGGCGGCATTCATCGGGCTCAGCCGCCACATCGCCTCCTCGTAGAACGGGCAGAACAGGTTCATCTCAACGATGACCCCATGCCGCGACGCCTCTCGCATGAAGTCCTTCAGTCGGGCGAAGTAAGCTGCATCCCACCGGCCCAGGTCGAAGCGGTTGCCCCCGTTGGCATAGCCCGGCCGATCCGATCGCGCCCAGGGCGTGATGTATCGGTTGGGCCCCGGCGCCAGCGTGTTGCGAGCGATGGTGAACGCGCCCTGAGGCTCGCAGTACACGCCGCTGAACGTGCGGGTGTGATTCAGCTTGCACCGCGCCAGTTCGGAGAAGTACCTGGCGTAGTCGAAGTCGAGGTTCAGGACTGCGCCATAGTGTTCCCCGGACCCCACGATCACTGTCGGCTTGCCCCGAAACACGAAGTAGTGCGGGTTGTCGGGATGCAGGGCGAGCGGAGCGGATGCTGCCGCAGGCTCCATTCCCGTCGCCACCCCGAGCGCCGCCACCGCCATCGTCATGAGCATCGTTCCACCTCCCAAGCGCACCGTGCGCATGCTTCCTTGCTTCACCGTCGCATCAGGTCCATCCTGCCCGACCAGAATCCGGCGTGCGTCTCGGTTCCCATGAACGTTGCCGGTTGGGTGGCCTGTGTGACTACGGTGTCGCCATAGCCTGAAACGAGGGCGAGCCAACCGCAGCGGTGCGATTGTTCGCCAATCGAGACGTGATTCGTGCGGTTGACTCGCCCCTACGATAGCGGGCGCACGCGTGCCGGCAGGGGCGAATCAGCCGGACCGACCACCTACCGATCACCGGATTCCGCGCTTCGAACGGCCGGTACGCCCCTGTCTCTCGCCTCTCGCCTCTTGCCTTGTGCCCCTCGCCTCCTAGGGTACTATGACCCACACGGCGACGACACGCGGGAGCACTTCACCTTGAGCAACGACAAGCCCTACTACGTTACCACTCCCATTTACTATGTGAACGGCAAGCCACACATCGGCTCGGGCCTGACGACACTGTGCTGCGATTTCCTCAAGCGCTACCACGCCATGCGCGGTCGCGATACCTGGTTTCTGACCGGCACCGACGAAAACGCCACAAAGAACCAGGAGGCGGCACAGGAGGCTGGAGTTCCGCCGCTCGAGTTCGTGACCGGGCTGGCCGACGAGTTCCGCACCGCTTGGAGCGCAATGAACTACTCGTTCGACGACTTCATCCGTACGACGGAGCCCAGGCACGTGCGCGCCGTTCAGGAGGTGTTTCGACGGCTGCGCGAATCCGGTGACCTCTACAGGGGCATGTACGAAGGCTGGTACTGCGTGTCGGACGAGACATTCTTCCGCGACACCGATGTGAAGGACGATCGGCTCTGCCCCAACGAGGAATGCCGCAAGCCGCTGCGACGGGTTCAGGAGGAGAACTACTTCTTCCGCCTCTCGGCATATGGCGACCGGCTCCTGGCACACATTGAGGCAAACCCGGACTTCCTGCAGCCGGACTTCCGTCGCAACGAGGTGATTGCTTTCATCAAGCAGGGTCTCCGCGACGCCAGCGTCACCCGCGCCAACAACGGTTGGGGCATCCCGGTTCCCGATGAGCCGGACAAGGTCATCTACGTCTGGTTCGACGCACTCATCAACTACCTTGCCGCCACGGGCTGGCCCGACGACGAGGCTCTGTATCGGTCGCTGTGGCCTGCCGATGTCCACATGATGGCCAAGGAGATCTTCGTCCGCTTCCACGCGACGCTCTGGCCGGCTATGCTGATAGCCCTGGGCCTTCCGTTGCCGAAGCAGGTCTATGCTCACGGCTGGTGGGTCGGGTCTGAAGGCAAGAAGGAGGGCAAGAGGACTGGCGGACTTCCCCATCCGGTCGAGATGGCGGCGGACCTACAGCGACGCTCAGGAGCTGCAGCAGACGTTTCCGTTGATGCCGTGCGCTATCTGCTGCTTCGCGAGATGGTGTTTCATGGCGACAGTGAGTTCAGCTACGAGAGCTTCCTGAGACGCTACAACACGGACCTGGCCAACGACCTCGGCAACCTGGGCAACCGTACGGTCGCCATGGTGAGCAGGTATTTCGACGGCAAGACGCCCCGATGTGAGCCTGATGCGGAGGTCGGCGCGTTCGTAACATCCGCTGTCGAAACCTACGAAGCGGCGGTGCGCGACTTTCGGTTCAATGCCGCGATCGAAGCGGCCATGCGCATCGTGGCTCACATGAACAAAGTCATCGAACACCGCGCGCCGTGGGCTCTGGCCAAGCAGGGCAAGACCGACGAGTTGGCGAGCGTCCTGTACACATGCCTGGAGGCCGTCAGAGTCGTCAGTGTCCTGATCGCGCCCGCCATGCCGGCCACAGCGCGAGCCTTGCGGACAAGTCTCGGCCTCGCCGATGCCGACAAAACACCGTCGTGGGAAGAGGCCCTGAAGTGGGGGATGCTGGAGGCCGGCGTTCAGGTCGCCTCGCGAGGTCCTCTGTTCCCGCGCATCCAGGATGTGGGCACGGCTGCGCCGCAGGCGAAGCCGTCCGCCGACGTTACCCCCGCACCCTCGGTGGGCGTGGGAAAGGGGGAGGGGGACAATGCGGAACGTCCCCCACGCGCCCGTCAAGACAAGGAAGAAGGGATCCAGCAGCCCATGGATACGCCGCCGGTCGAACCATCTGCGCCTGCCCTCATCACATTCGATGAGTTCGCCAAGATAGACCTCAGGGTCGCCAGAGTCGTCGAAGCGGAGCCCGTTCCGAACGCCACCAAGCTGCTCAAGCTTACCGTGGACCTCGGGACGGAGACGCGGACCATTCTGGCGGGAATCGCCGAGATGTATCAGCCCGACGAACTCAAGGACGAACTCATCGTCGTGGTGGCGAACCTGCAGCCGCGCAAGCTCCGCGGGATCGAATCGCAGGGCATGCTTCTCGCAGCCGACGTTGACGGCCAGGCTATTGTGCTGCAGCCCGAGACACCCGTGCCGCCGGGAGCCAAGGTTCGCTGAGCATCGGATCGGTGTCGGCTACTACTGCGCGTCCGCGCCTTGACTCCCCTGGTCAGGCATCGGTAGACTGACGCCAACAAGACATGCCTCAGAAACGCCGCGATTTCAGAAAGCGCTCGCGTCCGAACAACGGTCCGTGGGAGACCATCAAGTTCCTGATGATGCTCGCCGTGCTGGGCGCATTGGCGTTCGTCGTCGGAGCCCTCGTGATCTCGCGGCTCATGTTGCCTGCGTCTCCGGCGAAGGGCAACAATGAGTCGCCTTCGTCGCGGACGTCGAGCGCCACTCGCCTCCCGGCAGCCGCGTCCGAACATTCGACGACGACTGCGGAGCCGGACACCATCGTCGAGCAGGGCACGACGCGCCCCGCATCTGACCGGACTTCGGTTTCGACCGGTACGCCGGATTCGCCGCCGGAGCCGCGCCGCATCGTGGCACCCAACTCCGATACGTCCGACCGCAGCGCCAGACCGGACCCGCCGCGCAGATCCAGTGCGCCCGAACCTCCGCCTCCGACTCGTCGGGAGCCTCGGCGGGCGACGACGCGCCCTGACGAAACGCCCCGCACGAGGGCGGCCGAACCCGAACCCCGCCGAAGTGATTCAACCCGGCCATCAGGGGTCAGAACCTCCAGTCCGCCTCGGCGCGAGGCCGAAAGGCAAGAGCCGAATAGGCGCGAGCCCGAACGTCGCATCGAGCCTCCGAGGCGTCAGCCGGAGCGCCGCCCTGAGCCGGAGCGTCGAGCCGATCCGCCCCGAGTCTCCAAGCCTGAGCGATCCGGCGGCGGCATTCAGCGCGGCGAAGCGATACCGGACTGACGCCCGACCGACCCCATGCGCATCGGGATACTCGGCGGCACGTTCGATCCCATTCACAACGCCCATCTCTTCGTCGCCGAAGACGTCGGGGCACGTCTCGCCCTCGATCGCATCCTCCTGATGCCGAACGGAGCGCCGCCGCACAAGAAGGCCTACGCCGTATCGCCGCCGGAGCATCGCCTGCGCATGGTGGAACTCGCCGTCGCCGGATCGGAACTGCTGGCAGCCGACGACTACGAAGTTCGCGCGCCGTGGCCGTCATACACCGTGAATACGCTCCGCGAGATGCGCTCCCGCTATCCGGGAGCCGAGATCGTCTTCATTACGGGCGTTGACGCCGTGGCCGACATCGGCTCGTGGCGGGAGCCCGAAGAGGTTCTTCGCCTGTGCCGCATGGTTGCGGTGAGCCGCCCCGGTTACACGGCCTCGGCCCTCCAGCGTATCGTGCCGCCACATCTGCTCGACCACATCGAGATGCTGCAGACGCCCGAGATCTCCATCTCGTCAACGGAGATACGCAAGCGCGTGGCCATGGGCCTTCCCATCCGCTACCTGACACCGGATGCCGTCGTCGC
>JBBIQU010000170.1:5489-6160 GCA_037442185.1 Chthonomonadales bacterium
GCGGGTACCATAGGGGTGACTGTCGGCCAGCGGCCGCGCGTAGCCGGCGCCCATCAGACCGGCGTCCCCTCAGCGTGCGCCCTGCCGCAGAAAGATGTATCGGGGTTGCACAGACTCCGATAACCAGCAAGGTCAGGAGATCAGCTCGATGGCGCACGTCTTCACGATGCCGATGCTCGGCAACACCATGGAGGAAGGAACGATCGTCAAGTGGTTCAAGCAGGTGGGCGATCCGGTCAAGAAGGGCGAGCCGCTTCTTGAAGTCATGTCGGACAAGGCCAACTTCGAAGTCGAGTCCGAAGCGGATGGGATCGTCCGCGCCATTCTGGCCGAGGCCGACGCTACGGTCGCCGTGCACGATCCCATCGCCATCATCGGCAGCGCCGATGAGCCGATTGACATAGCTGCCGCTGGGGCAGGCGCTGCGCCCGCTCCCGAGGCGGCCGCGCCCGAGCCGCCCGTCGCCGCCGGCCCGGCCGAGGCGCCCCCGGTGTCCTCCGGCGCATCGGTTGCGGCTTCTCCACGAGCCAGGAAACTTGCCGAAGAGAAGGGCGTCGAACTCGCCGCAGTGTCCGGATCGGGACCCGGCGGCCGCATCCTCGCTGCCGACGTCGCGGCTCAGGCGGCCCAGCCTTCCGTCAAGGCAACGCCTCTGGCAGCCAAACTGGCCG
>JBBIQU010000170.1:6173-8758 GCA_037442185.1 Chthonomonadales bacterium
CCTTGGCGTCAAGCTGGACGCCATCGCCGGCCAGGGCAAAGTCACCGCCGAAGATGTCCGCCGTGCTGCCGAGGCGGCAAAGCCGGCACCCGCCGCTCAGCCCGCGCCGCCGCGCCCTGCCGGGGAGCCGGCCATCGCCGATGTCATACCGTTCCGAGGCCTGCGGAAGCTCACCGCCGACACCGTTACCCGCTCGCGCATGACGGCGCCCCACATCTGCCTCAATATGGAAGTGGACATGACTGCCGCAAGGGAGCTCCATACCCGGCTCGTCCCGAAGGTGCAGGAGACCTTCGGCGTCAAGCTCACGATCACGGACCTGCTTGTGAGCGCGGTCGCCAAGGCTCTGGTGAAGCACCCGCTGTGCAACGCCGCCCTCATCGGTGACGAAATCAGGCTGTACGGCGACCGCAACATCGGCGTGGCCGTGGCCGCACCGACGGGCCTGGTGGTGCCAGTGATTCGGCAGGCCGACACACTGTCGCTGCCCGAGATTTCGACGCAGCTCAAGGCGCTCGTTCAGCGATGCCGAGAGGGCAAGCAGACCCAGGACGACATCGCCGGCGGCACGTTCACCATCACCAATATCGGCATGTTCGGCGTCGATTCGTTCGATCCGATCATCGTGCCGCCCCAGTCCTGCATCCTCGGCGTATGCCGCGTTGCCGAAAAACCGGTGGTCGCTGATGGCCAGATCGTCGTTCGGGCCATGATGAACCTGTGTCTGTCCATTGACCACCGCGTCCTCGACGGCGTGCCGGGAGCTCAGTTCCTGCAGACTCTGAAGGGGCTGCTCGAAGAGCCGCTGATGATACTCGTCTAGGCCAGCCCGACGATGAATCGTCGGGCTGCGAGACGAATCCCGCGCGCGGGATAGACGCAACCCACGAATGTGGGTTTCGTGGTCGCAGACCGGCGATTCATCGCCGGTGTCGCCTCGGGCCAACCGGCTCGAGGCGTTTACGAAGCGCGGCGACGCGATATCCAGACATTGACCACCGAGTCGTCGTCAACCGGACCGCCCTGGAAATCACCGTATACGGCCACAACGTCCAGTCCGGCTTCGTTCAGCTCGGCGCGCATCTGATCGGTTTCGACCCAGCACGACGTGTAGCGCCTGTACCGCCTGCGAACCACGATCCCGTCCCTGTCCAGCTCATCCGACCAGGCGACCACTTTGATCTGCCTCTGCTCAAAGTCATAGATACCGCAGGTCCAGAAGATGACGTCGTGCCCGGTCTCGGGGTCGCTGTACTCGGCCTCGATATGGGGGATGTTGTCATACCGCGCGGCGATTTCAGCATCGAACACAAAGTGGTCGAACACGAACAGCCCTTGCGGCGCGAGGCCGGCCGCAATGCGGGCCAGTATGCTGCGCCGGTCGCCCGCGTCGCCGATGTCGCAGATGGTGTGGAACGGCATTGTGATGAGCCGCGCGGGCGCGTCGAGCGCGAAATCCCTGAAGTCGGCCTGGATCAGGCGGACCCGATCGGCTACGCCCGCCTCTTGCGCACGCTTTCGGCACGTGGCCAGCATGCGCGGCGAGTTGTCAATCCCGATGACAGTCTGTCCACGTCGGGCCGCCTCGACAGCAATGCGTCCGCTGCCGACTCCCATCTCCACGACCGGACCGCCGGCCTTTCGGTACAGGCTCAGGTAGAACGGGAGGTTCTGCCGGGCTATCGGGGACCCCTCGATTGACTGCTCATAGATGTCGGCGAAGTCGTCGTATTGCGGCTGCATAGGTCCTCTCATAGCCCCCAGAGACGTGCCGGCCTACTCGACGAGCTGCACATCGTGGAGCGACGCGCCGTCGGGGACGACGATGGCAAGTCCGGTGATGCCGCCCTCGTATCCGGCCCGTCCGGCCAGGCGAATGGTAATCCACTGTCGCGTCCCGGGTCCAACCTTCGCTTCGACCGATCTGGCGTCTTCCCACCATGTTCTGCGCCACCTGGACCACTCACTCGGTCGGGTGGACGCCGCGGCCGGGGGCATTCCTCGCCAGTGCACTCGAATCGTCGCCTGCCCGTCTACACTCAGCCGTATCCGCACGCTCCTCGCATCGTCTGCTCGCCAGAACGTGAGCGGCCCCAACACCATTACGGGCTCCCCCGGAGCATTGGCGCGAACTCGCAGGCCCCTTCCGGCAAGCGGCCACCCTTCGTCCTTACCGTTGGCATAGTGCCATCCCTGCCGGGCCTTGTCGAAGCTCCATGCCGGCAGCGCTTTCGGCGCCCGCCGGCGGGCCTCGGCGCGGATGTCGTCAAGCTTACCGACCACGAACGCGCACGTGTACTCGTAGACGATGTTGTGGTCCAGTATCTCGGTTGTGATCGGCGACATGTAGCCTGTCGGACTGTCCTTCTCGCCGCCCACGCCACGTCGGCCGGCGAAGCCGCCATGGAACTCCATTGGTCGCGGCACGATCACGCCGATGCCGGTGCCCTGCTCGTTGACCAGGCCCGCCCAGCCTTCGGTCGGCAGGTAGTTGACCCACGGCCAGCCTTCTTTGTGATCGTTGCGGACTTCGGTCGGCGGTTCGCCCGTGAAGGGCTTGTCTCCGAGATACGTCATGAGCCGGT
>JBBIQU010000171.1:0-8758 GCA_037442185.1 Chthonomonadales bacterium
ACTGCGAGGACCGCCTCCCCGGTTCCCTCGCGCAGTGTATGCGTCAGCGCAACCCGGACTCTCCGACCCGTAATGTTCCCGACCCGCGATCGGACTCTGACCACATTCGCAGACAAGTCGGGATAGGTTCGAACCTCCTCGATCCACACCCGCGCCGTAGACCGTAGCTCGATTCGACCGATGATGCCGTTCCAGTTGGTCTGCGTCTCCTCAGAGATCGCCGATGCCCATTCGCCAATGTCATGCTTGATGCGGTTGTCAACCCGAATCGTGAGTCGGTGACGCCCGGGCGTCGCAGCGGACGTGATGTCGTACACATGCGGCACCGACAGACTGTCCCTTGAGCCCATCTCACGGCCATCAACCCACAGACGCGTTTCCCAGTGGCATCGCTCAAGGAAGAGCGTGATGCGGCGCCTACGCCACGCATACGGGATCGTGATATCGCGCTGGTACCATGCCGGCCCGACGTATTCCACCAATCGCGCGGGTCGCCGAAACGGCGGCGTCGGCCTGCCGGGCGCTCCGTAGCGCCCCAGATCGGTTGAGCCCGGGAGCGCGATCGAATCGGGAAGCCGGGACTGCCAGACGCGATCAACCACTCCACGATCGCGCTGGTCGAGGAGGAACCGCCACTGACCTGCCAGGGAGATGCTCCGAGGCGCTGCGGGAGGTTGCGCCAAGCACGCCCCGGGCGTGCCTTGTTCGATCAGACACACCAGGATCGCCATCCTCGCGAGTGTACGGATGGCCAATCGCAACGTGTTGGTGACGGTTACCCGGTGAAGCGGCCGCATCACCTCAAGGCTTCGCCGGTGGCGGCTCCGGATACGCAGACACCTTGATGCTCCGGAAGCTGAGATCAGTGCCCGGGTCATGCCCCTGGATGCTCAATACGCCGGGCCGCGTCCGAGCGCCTTTGCGGGCATTGGTCTCGTCAGCCGGGCGTGGGTCGGTGAAGTCGGTGACCTGGATTCCGTTCACCCACGTTGCGATGTGTCGCCCATGCGCGACGATGGTCATCGTAAACCACTCTCTATCGTTCGAGACCACCATCCGAGCGGGCTGGCGATTGTAGATGCCGCCGGTGCCGTAATCCATGGGATCGCTCCGGTTGTCGCCGTTCCACTGATTGCGGATCTGGGCCTCGTAGCCGCTCCAGAACCCGCCTGCGTTCGCCCTGAAGAATACGCCGCTATTCAGATGATCACCGTTGGTCATAATCTCGAACTGGGCAAGGAAGTCGCCGAACTCCTCGGTCGTCTGGAGGTCGCCGCGCCCGGCACGAATGGACAGGAGGCCGTCGCGGGTGACGGACACCTGCGCCTGAGAGCCCTCGACGGCCTTCCAGCCGGAGAGGTCCTTTCCGTTGAACAAGGGGCGCATTCCGAGCGGCAAGAGGCGAATGCGCCGGAAGCTCACCGATCCCTGTCCCGAATAGACGAGCGCAACGGGCCCCTTGATGAACGCAGGATTGGATACCTGCGACGCCTGACGGCCATCCACCTGCACGGTCACACGGTTGCCTTCGCATCGCACCTCAAATGCCGTCCATCTGCCTGCAGCCGCACGACGAACACGGCCGGCAACAAGACCGGCGATGCTCCCCGTCGGCCAACTGGGGTGCTTGTCTCCTATCTTGACCACGTAGGAGTTAGTCTCGAGAACAGGCCCCTCGGCAGGACACCTGATTGCCACGCCTGCCGATGCATTCTCGTCGGCCAGCGCCTCGAAGCGAAGCGTGAAGTTGGCGAAGTGCGTTGTGGTCACGAGCGCGCCTACACCGCCTGACGACACCTTCAGCGTGTCGCCCGAAACGGCCCACCGCGCGTCGCCACGCGGAGCCCAGCCGTACGCAGTGGAACCATCGAAGAGCGCGATCCACCCCTGCGAGGCTTCTTCGCGACTGACGGGCGCGTTCGCTTCAACCTGGGCAGACCCGGCCTGGGCTATAAGCGCCGTCAGGATCGCCATCGCAAATCTGATGCTCATCGTGTACCTCCAATCGCTGAGTTCGACGTGCCCCCTCGATTACCTTCCGCAAACCCGCCCCGCCACCAATCGAAACAAGGAGCCCAATCGGCCGGGGTCGAATGATACGCTTGTGCCGGATCGCCATGCCGGCAACGCGGCAGGAGACCGAGCAAGACCATGACCAACATGTCACGCATCACGGCCGGATGTGTCGGATTGTGCCTCTGCTTCTGTGCTGGAGCGCTGTCCGCCGGTCGCGCCCAACAGACCACGCCGCAACAAGAGGAGTACCATAAGGTGCAAGAGCACGTGCCGGAACTCACCTACAAAGGGGAGCTGCTTTCCTATCCCGGCCCATGGTCGTTCCAGATTGGCCGAGCCCACATCATCCTGGTCAGCGACCAGGAGTTGATAGACCTGTCCGATCCGGACAAGGTCCTCGACCTCTCGCTTACATTCGAAAGACACGAGGCGAGCCTACGCCAGTTATGCGAGCGAGCCAAGGCCGCCGGCCAGCGCACCCTGATCCTCGCGTTCGACCACTTCTTCAGCCAGTACCGACCCGGGCAGCACAGACCGCGCGAGCTCACCCCGGACATGGACGAATACATCGAACGCATAGCCGCGATCAGCAAGTTCGCGCAGCAATACGGCCTTGGGCTCGAGCTCAGCCTGTTGAGCCCGTTGGAGATAGGTCCTGCCTACGCGCGTCAGACGGGCGAGTCCGGTATGTGGATGCACTACCGCAAAGGCCTTCGCGACGTCACGACGGGCGCCTACAGCGTGCAGCTGTGGCGCCAGCGCCAGTGGGCTCATAACAAAGGCGTTGTGCAGATCGAGGACACAGGCGTCCGGGTCTTCGCGTTCCGCGAGGAAGCCATTGCCGGCACTCCTTACCGCGTAGTTGAACCCAAGGACATCATCGAAATAACCGACACCGCCACGGTTGAGCCGCTCGATGATGCGCGACCCGATCGCGCCATGAACAGAATCGTCGTGTACGGCAAGGGCCGGACCGAGATCGGGAAACAGAACCGCGTTCTCGTCGTTCAGCAGTACAAGACGCCCGAGATGGACTACTTCAGCCCCAATGCCCTCCCTTACCTCAAGAATCTCATTGACAAGTACGCAAGAGCCGGCGTGAAGCTGCACGGCCTCTATGCCGACGAAATGCACATCCAGCAGGACTGGGCCTACTTCTCCCATCACGACAACGGCGAGTTTGCCATGCGCTACGTAAGTCCAGGATTGGCGAAGCGCTACGCCGCACTGTACGGAGACCAGTACTCCGATCTCGCGCCATACATGGTCTACTTTGCTTACGGGCAGGACGACTGGAGCCATGACACGGGCGCCAAAGACGGCACCATGCACACCTTCGGTCGCGCACCGGAAGACGTGCGGCGGACTGCCTTGTTTCGCGCAAGGTACTACAGACTTCTCCAGGACGGCGTGACCGACTTGTTCGCTGAAGCGAAGAGGCATGCCGAAAGGGCCATGGGCCACCGACTGGAGTCGCGCGCCCATGCCACCTGGGCGGAGAGCCCGACGATTGACCAGTGGCGAACCGGCGGCGAGAACATGTTCCGGCATGCGTATGAGTACACCAGCAACTTCCGCTGGTCGAACACCGTTCACCAGTCGGCAGCCGCGTGTTCCGACTACTTCAAGTGGGGTGACTTCCTTACGGGCAACGGAAACGACCACGCAGAGTGCGGTTGGCTCGATCGGAACTACTGGGGTCTCACGCTCGCCTGTTCAACCGGCGTTCTCAATGAGGTCCCCTACTCATACGCAGCCCACTGGGGCATGCCTGCCGCAGTCGCGCACCGCCGCGTTGCCCTGGTCTCGACCTACGGGGCCGCCGGGTCGCCGCTCTATGGGATGGTTCAGGACATGGAGCACCGGCATGTTGACGTACTGATGCTCTATCCGCTGGACCTGGTCGCTGTGGAGGAGCGATTCGGCAGCTGGATGACGCAGTACGGCTATGCCAACCTCATCTCACAGGATAAGCTCGTGGAACTGGGCAAGGTCCATGAGGGCGCGATCGAGATTGGGGGTCGTCGGTTCTCCACGCTTGTGGCTACATTCGAGCCTTTCCCGAAGCGCGACCTACTCGCCATGGTTCGCAAGTTGCTCGACCAGGGGGGTCGCGTGATCTGGTCGGGACCGCCGCCGGTACTGAGCCGCGAGGGTGACAACGTCCTTGCGGAGTGGTGCGACTTGTTCAACGTGGACTACGTTCCCGCGGTCACTGAGGGACGCATGGCCCCCGGCCGTGAGATAGCGTTCCTCGGCGCGCTCAAGGACGTTCCCAAACAGACGATCCTGACAGACTTCCTTGTGGATCACGTCTACCCGGTAGTCCCACGCAAGGGCTCGAGTCCGGTCGCCGTAAGCCAGGCCGGCGTCATCGGCACGGAGTTTCGCCGGGAGAATGGCGGGCACGCCGTCGTTCTCGGATTCCGCCCAAGGGATGACCAGTCGGAGAGCCTGGGCTACGAGACACGCACATGGTTCGAAGCGTTGCGTGCTCTCGGCGCCTATCCCGGCACCGCCGGGCCTGACGGCGTCAACGACAACACGGAGACGCTTTCCCGGACGACACCGTACCTTTTCTGCCGCTTCCCCAACGGCGCGGTCTCTGTCTGTCCTCACTTTCGCACGGTGGCCGAGGCGTGGGAAGGGGGCTTCGCCCGCAACGCCGACCGCGATGCGGAGGTGATGAAGGGCATCGCCATGCCCTCTGAAGCAATCGAGTTGACAGAGCAACGCGTCAATGGCCACGTTGTCAGCTTCCGAGGCACGTGGGCGATGACATTTCGGGTCCAAGAGAAGGCGCTGATCGCCTTTGCGGGATCGAACTGCGACAGGATTACCGTGGACGGAGTCGAAACGGTCTTCGCGGATCGGCCGATTGGGCAACTGGCGTGGGCGCCCGTCGCGCAAGCGCGTCGTGTGCCGGACGGAGCGGTCATGCAGATGATGGTCTATGGCGTCGGCAAGCTGAGCATCCCGATCGCGGCGGGCTTGCGCCCGAAGCGCGTCTTCGCGGAAGGCCCCACACCGGGATCCAAGGGCGTCGAGGTTCCGTGCCGGATCGAGGACGGGAGGCTCAAGTTCGAGGTGGATCAAGCCGTATCAGGGCGATGGCTCTATGCCGTAGAGTGACGGCTTGCCGTCGGCGACGTAGTCTCCGACGGCAGGGTGGAGAGGCGAAACGTCGCCTCTGTGTTGTCTGGCGCTTCGCCTGCGGCGGCTCTGGCAGCCCATTGCCCCGCCGGCGGAGCGCTACTTCAGGTTCTTGGGGGTGGCGTTGAACCACTGATTCGGCTGAGTGGCCGGATCCTGATCGCCAACCCAGCGGCAATAGACGGCTTCCAGGTTGCCGTTGCTCCACATCCGATACACGTACTTCTGATCCATCGTCACGCCGACCACTCTCGGCCCCTGCGCTTGCGCCATGGCTGGAGACGACGTTGCGCTCACCCAGGTGACGGCCACATTCAGCGCCAGAAGACATGCAATAATGCCCAACAACAACTTTGTTACCGCGTCAGTTCTCACTGTGCTACCCTCCATTCATCGTCCTGCGACGCAGGAGTGCCCAACGTGCGATGAGCCACGCGTATGCGACACGAGACCCGCCTGCGTCGGTTCAGCTAATCCCGCGAGAGCGGGATTCGTGTCACAGCCCGACGATTCATCGTCGGGCCGGACTGCTTCTGTTAGTGGCGTTGCGCCTAACCCAGCTGCATGGGCATGAGGACACACAGATACTCGCCGCCCGACGGCTCGCCATCCTCGTATTTGGGTCGCACCACGTAAGGCCGAAGCGGATCGGAGAACTCGATTACGAAGCCCTCGTGCCCCATCGCCGATAGAACGTCCAGAAGGTAGCGGCTATTGAGACCCACCTCGATATCGTCGCCTTCCCGGATCAGCTCGATCTCCTCATGGGCTGATCCCTCAAGGCTCGATTCGACGTGCATCACGAGCCGATCCTCGAGCGTGCGGCACTCGACGCGATACGCGCAGTGCTTCGCTACGAGGGACACACGACGAACGGCAGCCAGCGCCGCCGCCGTTTGCATCGTTAGCCGAATGTTGCAGACAGTCGGAACCACCCTGCGGTAGCCCGGATACTGCCCCTCGATCAAACGCGTTGTCACCGTAACGCCCCGTGGGGTCACGAACCGCGCCTGTTTCGCCGATAGGCGCACCTCAACGTCACCGGGTTCGTCGCTAAGGGAGCGAAGAACCTCGTTCAGCGCGCGAACCGGCACGATCGCCTGGAGAGGTTCCGTCCCCTGCGAGACCGGAACGGATCGCAAGGCCAAGCGCGTTGTATCGGTCGCCACCAGTGTGACCGTCGGTCCCTCGTAGTCAAACAGGACCCCAGTCAGGATGGGTCGGCCCTTGTCTTCCGACGACACCGCGAATGACGTCTGCCGGATGGCATTCCGCAGCAGCGCCTGAGGCACATAGAACGTGTGCTCCGCGTCAACGTCCGGAAGGCTGGGATACTCCTCCGGTGGCAGGCCAACAATCCGATAATCCGAGCCCGGGCAGAACACGCGCGAAGCGTGGCTGCGATCCGCCGATATGCTGACTTCGCCCTCAGGCATGGAGCCAAGGAGGTCGCCCAGCAGTCGCGCGGGGGCCGTAACCGCGCCGCGCTCGACTACGTCGGCGGGGATCGTAAGCGAAATGCCGAGCTCAAGGTCGCTTGCGCTCAGTTTGAGCCCGGTGCTCTCGGCCTCGATCAGAATATGCGTAAGGATAGCCAGCGGATTGCGGTCCGACACCGCGTGGGCCACCAATCCGACTCCTTCGGCGAGGTCCTTTCGCGAGCATATGACCTTGAGCGCCGGACCCTGTTCCGCCGCGGTGTCGGCGGCGGGAACCTCTATCGCGCCGTTGTCGGTGTCCTCAGGCACGTCGTCCGGCTGAAATCCGTCCAGCGCCTCTTCCATCACACTCCCTCCGTTGTCTGTGATCATCCACTCGCCTGCTTGCCGATGCCCGACTCGCGGCTATCACCGGCGCGCATGCATCGCCTATAGTCTACTCGGTTGTTCGACATCGCGCGCCAGATTCCTGGACCGGACCCTGGGCAGCACTTCGTGGAGTACAATATGGCCAGGGCATTTGTTTGAGCCCGGACCTCTTCGCCTTGCGTTCATCGGATTTCCGCGGCGCCGTCCGCACACTACTCGCCACGTTGCCGCCTGCAACACGTAAGGCCTGGCTATGGGACATAGCCACAGGGGCATGCGCAGGCGTCTATCTGGGGTCCGTCTGGACCTTCGTCGCCCGCATCGCGAGAGCCGAACTGTCGGCCACCTCGACCCAGATGGGCTGGATGGCAGCCGCGCCGGCAATCGGGTACGTCTTCGCAACCGTCTGGGCCAGACAGATGGAGGGCAGATCGAAGCTGCCCTTCGTCTACTGGACCTGGCTTGCCGCACGCGGGCTGTTCATGGCCGCGCCGCTGATCCGAACTCGCGAGCAGTTCGTATTGCTCGTGTGCGCAACGCCGATCATCTTCTCCGTCTCGTCCCCAGCCTACACGGCGATCATGCGCGACATATACCCCGACGAGCTTCGCGGGCGTCTCATGAGCTTCGTGAGAATAGTCTCGAATGCCATCACGCTCGGCGCCGCGTTGCTGGTCGGGCGCCTTCTCGATCGGGGCGTTGACTGGCGCACCGCATTCATGATCGGCGGAGCCTTTGGGGCGCTGAGCGCATGGACGTTCAGCCGTATCCGCATCCCTGCCCAGACTGACTCTATCCGGCCTCTTCCGTCCACAACCGCATTCATGAGGGACACACTGGACATCCTGCGCAGGAATCCCGGTTACCGCTGGTTCACGGCTTCCGTGTTCGTTTATGGGTTCGGCAACCTTGTCGCCAGCACGATCTACCCGATCTACCAGGTTGATCGTTTCGCCATCACGAACACCCAGGTGGCGAACCTCCAGAACGTCGCAGCCGGCGCAACGATTCTGGGCTTCTTCTTCTGGGGCTGGTTCATGGACCGCCGTGGCCCGCTCTTGACGGTTCTGATAGCCATCGGGATCGTCTGCACGATGCCGATCACGTATGCAGTCGCTCCACGCGTGGAGTTCCTGCTCATCGCAGCCGCTGCCGGCGGCCTGGCCATGTCCGGAATCGAACTCGGCTACCTGAACACCACCTTGCTGTTCGCCGAGCCCGGACGCGCGGCCCAGTATCAGGCGCTCCACTCCAGCTTCTTCGGGATTCGAGGGACGATCGCGCCGCCGCTGGCGATCCCGCTGATGCACGCCGTGGGTGCGCGGCATGCCTTCATCGTAGCGGAATCCATAATGCTCTGCGGCGTCTTGCTCCAGTTGTTTTCCATGCGCGACTTCCGCCGCCAAGCGGCCGCCGACTCGGTCCATCCGCAGAGCCGCCCGGTATAATGGTTCCCACATCGCCGCATGCGGCTTCGACACACAGGGCGCTCAGGACGCGAATGGCTTGAACCGTCTCAGAATACTCGTCACGAACGATGACGGCATCTTTGCGCCCGGCCTCCTTGCGCTGAAACAGGCGCTGCAGCCGCTGGGTGATGTCTTCGTCCTCGCGCCCGAGCGTCCGCGCAGCGCGACCGGCCACGCCGTAACGCTCCACAAGCCTCTCCGCATCCACGAAGTGGAGCTTGCCGACGGAAGCCGGGCCTGGGCATCAAACGGCACCCCGACCGATTGCGTCACGCTTGCGTTCGATGTCCTGATGGAGCAGCAAGCCGATGT
>JBBIQU010000172.1:0-8670 GCA_037442185.1 Chthonomonadales bacterium
GCATCGTCGTGAGCGTGGATCCCCAGCTCGACGCCGACCGCTGCACGCGCTGCGCGAGTGGCATCGGCAATCTCATCGGGCAGCGTCCCGCCGTTCGTGTCACAAAGAACCACGCAAGTAGCCCCACTCTCCTCCGCCGCTCGCAGGCACCTGAGCGCATACTCGGGATTCGCCTTGAACCCATCGAAGAAGTGCTCGGCATCGAAGATCACCTGCGGCACGTGACGACGCAGGAAGGCCACCGAATCGGCGATCATCGCGAGGTTCTCGGCGAGGCTGACCTTCAGCGCATGGGTGACATGGAAGTCCCAGGCCTTGCCGAAAATGGCTATCGCCTGCGTATCGGCGCGCAGCAGGTCCTGCATAGTTTCGTCGTCCGCTGCCGGCCGGTGAGGTCGGCGGGTCGAGCCGAAGGCCGCAAGTTGGGCCGATTGCAGCGGCTCGCGGGCCATCAAAGCGAAGAACTCGATGTCCTTCGGGTTCGAACCTGGCCAGCCTCCCTCGACGTAGTCCACCCCGAACTCATCGAGCTTGCGCGCGATTCTGACTTTGTCGGCAACGGAGAAGCTGATCCCCTCACCTTGAGAGCCGTCGCGCAAGGTGGTGTCATACACCGACACGCGCATTCCGGGCGCGCCATCGCTGCCGCTCGCCGAGGTCACAGCGCCGCGTCTCCTCGTTCGCCCGTACGAATCCTTACGGCTTGCTCAACCGTGGCGATGAACACCTTGCCGTCCCCAATCTCCCCGGTCCGAGCCGCCTCGATGACCGCTTCGGCGGCTTCTTCTGCTCGATCATCCGGAACAACGAACTCCACCTTCACTTTGGGCAGGAGGTTGACGATGTACGTATTCCCCCGGTATTTCTCGGTTCTCCCACGCTGACGTCCGTATCCGCGCACGTCCGTGACGGTCATGCCGGTGACGCCAATGGCCACAAGCGCCTCCTTGACATCGTCTATCTTGATCGGACGTATCACGCATTCGATTTTCTTCAATGTGTCAGCACCTCACTGTCGCCCCGACGCCAGACGTAACTCTCACAGCTAGACGACGCGAAACCCGATGCGCGGCGGCTCGTTCGCCCCCACCTCTTTCCGAAGCATCACCAGGTAGGGCTTGAAACCCATGGCTTCCCAGAAACACCGGGCAACGTGGTTGCGGTCGGCCGCCAGGAGCTCCACCGCAGTCGCGCCTTCGGACTGTAGCCAGCCAACGGCACGCTCAGCCAACGCCGCCCCGATACCGCGTCTGCGGTACCGCTCGGCAACGCAGAGGTCCGAGATGAAGCCGTAACGTCCAACCGGATAGACGGGCGGTCGCTGCTGCATCTCGGACAGCACGTATCCGACCACCTGAGAACCCGCCACGGCCACGAATATGCGCGAGACCGAGCCGTGCATCATGCGCCTCGCATGCCGCGCGAACTCGACATCCGCATCCACCACGAGCCGGAACCGCTCATCAAGCGCCTGGTGCGCTGCCATCATCTCCCGCCACAGCGCAACGACCGACGGTATGTCCTCGCGCCTGGCCTGTCTGATGCTGTACGGGCACAACACGGCAGTTGTCTCCATCGGCCGGTCAGGCGGTTCGCCGGTTCGGTGGTTCGGAACTCGCCCCGCGACCGCCTATGTTGCGGGGGCAGGCGACTCCATCGGCTGCTCGTCAACGTGGTCCGGAGCGCGATCGGTGCGAGCGATGCTTCCTTCGAGCTGCCGGAGGTCAACGAAGTTGGCGCCTGCTGCGTTGCGAAGTTCTCGCGCGGTCATCTCGGGCAACGCGACGATGATCACACGCTTGCCGCGCGCGCGGAGGACCTCCAACATGCGCTCGAAGTCACCGTCGCCGGACATTAGCACGCACGTATCGTATCGGCTGAGCGTGTTGAACATATCAATGACGATCTCGATGTCGAGGTTCGCCTTCTCCACGGATTCGCCCGTCGCGTCGTCCATGACCTGCTTGATGCTCTTCGCGCGAACCGTGTAGCCGGCGTGATTCAGGTACTCGCGGAAGGCGCTGTCACGCCCGCGCGGCTGAGGATCGGCTCCCGTGAAGTAATAGGCTTCACTCAGCTCGCAATCCCGCTGCCACGCGAAGCGGTTCAGGACCTTACGGTAGTCAATGAACCAGCCCAGCCGCTTCTGGGCATAGTACATGTTCGCGCCGTCCACGAATACCGAGACGCGCTCCAAGCTCAGGCCCCTCCCCTTGCAACGGTCGGCATCCATGCGGGGCGTCGCGCCTCGTAGGCCTCGATCTCCTCGCGGTGATTGAGCGCCAGTTCGATCTCGTCAACGCCCTGCATAAGGCACTGCCGCCAGAACTCATCCATGGCGAACTCGAGGTTCAGCCCATGGTCGTCGCGCACGCTGCAGTCGGTTAAGTCAATCGTGATCGTGTATCCGTTTCCTGCCGACGCGCGCGCCATGAGCTCGCGCACCGAGTCTTCGCTCACCGCTACGGGCACAAGCCCGTTGCGAAGGCAGTTGTTGCGGAAAATGTCGGCAAACGACGGGGCGATCACGGCCCGGATGCCGAAGTCGCGAATGGCCCAGGGAGCGTGCTCCCTTGACGAACCGCTGCCGAAGTTGCGCCCGGCGACAAGTATGGACGCCCCCGTATACTCCGGCCGATTCAGCACGAATTCGGGGTTCGGCCGGCCGTCACCGAGATAGCGCCAGTCGTGGAAGAGAACCTCACCAAAGCCTGTGCGACCGATCCTCTTCAGGAACTGCTTCGGGACAATCTGATCCGTGTCCACGTTGGCGCGATCGAGCGGCGCCGCCAACCCCGTGTGTTTGACGAAGGCTTCCACTCAGTCCTCCAGCGACCATTCGCGGACATCCACGATGTGCCCGGCGATCGCGGCGGCCGCCACCATCTCCGGACTCATGAGATGCGTCCGACCGCCCTTTCCCTGTCGTCCCTCGAAGTTCCTGTTCGACGACGAAGCGCAGCGTTCCCCCGGCAGCAGAAAGTCCGGGTTCATCCCGAGGCACATGGAGCATCCCGGCTCGCGCCATTCGAAGCCTGCAGCCCGGAATACGCGATCCAGCCCCTCCGCCTCCGCCTGGCGCTTGACCTCCATGGAGCCTGGCACCACGATCGCCGAAACGCCTGTCGCCACCCGCCTCCCTTTGGCAACCCGAGCGGCTGCCCGAAGATCCTCGAGTCTGCCGTTGGTGCATGAACCGATGAATGCCCGTTGTATGGGCGTTCCCATCAGGGGCGCGCCCGCAGCCAGCCCCATATAGTCGAGAGCTCTGCGCGCGGCATCGCGCTCCTCGGGGGAGTTCATGGCATCCGGATCAGGCACGCAAGCGTTCACAGGCGCAGCCTGTCCGGGGTTCGTCCCCCAAGTGACGTAGGGAGCCAGCTCCCCAGCGTCAACCGTGATCGAGCGGTCGAAGGTTGCCTCCGGATCACTCGGCAAGGCTCGCCAAGCAGCAAGCGCCTCGTCCCAAGCGTTGCCGTCCGGAGCATAGGGACGCCCCGCCAGATAGTCAAAGGCCGTTTCGTCGGGCGCGACCATTCCCGCTCGCGCGCCGGCCTCGATGGACATATTGCAGACCGTCATGCGACCTTCCATACTGAGGGCGCGGATGGCGTCGCCGGTATACTCCAGTGCGTAGCCCGTTGCTCCATCCGTCCCGATCCGGGCTATGATCCCCAGGATGATGTCCTTTGCTCCCACCCCGTTCGGGCATTTGCCGGACACCTTGATCTCCATACATGGCGGCTTGCTCTGCTGCAGGCATTGAGTGGCGAGGACATGCTCGACTTCCGATGTACCGATGCCGAACGCAAGGGCGCCGAATGCGCCGTGCGTGGCTGTATGGGAGTCGCCGCAGACGATGGTCATACCTGGTTGGGTCAGCCCGAGCTCGGGACCGATTACATGAACGATGCCCTGCCTTGCATGGCGCAAGTCAAACAGCTCGATGCCGAACTCGCGACAGTTCGCTTCAAGCGCCTCGACCTGAGCGCGGCTGACCTCATCCGCGATCGGCAGATGCCGATCCAGCGTCGGGACATTGTGATCCATGGTTGCCAGCGCCAGGTCCGGCCGGCGGACTGTCCGGCCGGCCATGCGCAGGCCGTCGAACGCTTGCGGCGATGTGACCTCGTGGATCAGGTGCAGATCAATGTACAGTAGCGCCGGTTCGCCCGGGTTCTCCCGCACAACGTGAGCCGCCCATATCTTGTCGAGCATCGTCTGGGGTCGGGCCATTACGTCGCCTCCGTCAGTACCGGTGCGGTCGCAGTTTCGCGGTTCTCAATGAGACGATTCAGCGCATGCAGATAGGCCCGAGCGCTCGCAACGCATATATCCGAGTGGGATCCGCGACCCGTGTAGATATCATCTCCGCTGCGGATTCTGATCGTCACCTCGGCCAGCGCATCTATCCCTTCGGTCACTGCCTGAATCGAGAACTCGATCAGCTCGTTCTCCACCCGCACAACGCGGTTGACCGCCCGATAGATGGCGTCTACGGGACCGGTTCCGTGGTCGGAGTCAACCATGACCTGGCCGCCTGGACCGCGAAGCTGTACCGTTGCTGTCGGGATGCTCCGGTCGCCGCACGATACCTGCACCTGCAGCAGCTCATAGCTGACGCGCACGCTTGACGTCTCATCGGCGACGATGACCTCCAGGTCTTCGTCGTGAACCATCTTCTTGCTGTCGGCAACTTGCAGGAATCGCTCGTAGACTCGATCCAGCTGCGTCTCGTCCAGGTCGAAGCCGAGGTGCTCGAGCCGGTGATGCAGCGCATGACGCCCTGAGCGCGCCGTAAGCAGGATTCGGCTCTCGGGTATGCCCACATCACGCGGGTCAATGATCTCGTACGTGCTCCGCTCCTTCAATACGCCGTCCTGGTGGATGCCCGACGAGTGGGCGAACGCGTTCGCGCCGACGATCGCCTTGTTGGGCTGAACGAGGATACCGGTCAGGTTCGACACCAACCGGCTCGTCTTGTATATCTCCTGCGTGACGATGCCGGTCTCGACGCCGAAGGAATCGCGCCGGACACGCATCGCCATGACCACTTCCTCAAGGCTTGTGTTGCCCGCCCGTTCTCCGATTCCGTTGACGGTGCATTCGACCTGCCGCGCGCCGGCCTTGACGCCGGCGAGGGCGTTTGCCACGGAGAGGCCCAGATCGTCGTGGCAATGCACCGAGACAACGGCCTCCGTGATGTTCGGCACCCGCCCCATCACCGAAGCGATCAGCGCTCCGAACTCGTCGGGGGTCGTGTAGCCCGTGGTGTCGGGGATGTTGATTACGGTCGCGCCTGCCTTGATAACAGCCTCGATCACCCGACAGAGGTAGTCAGGATCGGCTCGGCCGGCGTCTTCGAGGAAGTACTCGATATCGTTGACGAACCGTCGGGCATAGCGGACCGCCTCGACGCCCTGTTCCATCGCGGCTTCGCGACTCAGCTTGAGCTTGTGCTCAAGGTGGTTGTCGGAGACGCCGAGTCCGGTGTGAATCCGTGGGCGCGCGGCGTCCTTGAGAGCCTCGGCGGCAACGTCAATGTCCTGAGGTCGCGCGCGGGTCAAACCGCATATGGTCGGGTTTCTGACCGCCTTGCTGACTGCCTGCACGGCGTGAAAGTCGCCCGGCGAGGAGATCGGGAAACCGGCCTCGATGACGTCTACCCCGAGGCGCTCCAGCTGGCGGGCGATCTCGACCTTCTCGTGGACGTTGAGCGATGCGCCCGGCGACTGCTCGCCATCCCGCAGGGTCGTGTCGAAGATGAACACACGATCGGGCATGGTTCAGGCCTTGCCATCTTTCGCGACCCAGCTCATCATCGAACGGAGGCGTCGGCCGACCTGCTCGATCAGGTGGTCCTCGTCGCGTCTCGAGAGGGCGCGGAACATCGGCCTTCCGGCGCGATTCTCGAGAATCCACTCGCGCGCGAATGCGCCCGACTGAACCTCTTCGAGGATCTGCCGCATTCGCTCTCGGACGGATGCATCTATCAGCCGCGGACCGCGCGTCATGTCGCCGTACTGGGCTGTATCCGAGATGGAGTACCGCATACCCGCGATGCCGGCCTCGTACATGAGGTCCACGATCAGCTTGAGCTCGTGGAGACACTCGAAGTAAGCGATCTCCGGTTGATAGCCTGCCTCGACAAGCGTCTCAAAGCCGGCCTTGACCAGCGATGTCGCGCCGCCGCAAAGGACCGCTTGTTCACCGAACAAGTCCGTCTCGGTTTCTTCGCGGAAGGTCGTCTCCAGCACTCCAGCTCTCGTTCCGCCGATCCCCTTCGCCCATGCGAGGGCCAGTTTCATGGCGTCTCCGGTCGCATTCTGATGAACCGCCACCAGGGCGGGCACGCCCTTGCCCTCGGTGAAGATGCGTCGAACCAAGTGCCCAGGCCCCTTCGGCGCCACCATAAAGACGTCAACGTCGCTCGGCGGGACGATTTGACCGAAATGGATGTTGAAGCCGTGTCCGAACGCAAGGGCCTTGCCCGCGGTCATGTGCTCGGCCACCGACTCGGCGTAGATGCCGGCCTGAAACTCGTCGTTGACGAGCATCATGATCACATCCGCTGTGCGCGCCGCACCGGCAACGTCGAGCACCTCGAAGCCTGCCGCCTTTGCGGCATCCCAACTCCGCCCGGGCCGGCCGCCGATCACGACATTGAGCCCGCTGTCTTTCAGGTTCAGCGCGTGCGCGTGTCCCTGACTGCCGTATCCGACAATAGCAATGCGCCGATGCCGAAGCGCCCCCAGATCAGCATCGCCGTCGTAGTAGACCTTAACCGCCATTTCGTATGTCCTTTATTGATTCTGCCAGGGCGTCCTCGGCCACATAGCGGCGCGTTGTCCGCCTGCTCCGAGGTCACCGAGAGCCGTCCTGACCATTCCGACCATTTCGGCCGGCGCGAACGGCTTGATCAGGTATCCGTCTGCTCCCGCCTGCCACGCCCGCGTGATGTCAGCGTCGGCATCCCGAGCCGTAACAATCACGATCCGTATCGCCACCGTTGACGGCGTAGACTTCAGCCTGCGAAGCGTCTCGAACCCATCCATGTTGGGCATGGCGATGTCGAGCAAGATGAGATCCGGACGCTCCCGCTCAATGGTGTCGAGCGCTTCCATCCCGTCGGCCGCAGCGAGCACTTCGTAGCCCTCGCGTTCCAGGGTCGCCTTGCTCAGCCGCGGCACATGCTTATCGTCGTCAACCACCAGTATCTTCTTCGCCATGCCTTCCTCCGCCGCCAGGTACTTCGGCGGCCGCAACGGCCCCAGCGTGCCGCCGCAACATGAGACCGTACGCCACGCCTGCGCACAAGCCGATACTCACGAAGATCGCCAGATTCAACAGCAGATTGGCAACGCTGTCGAGACCGAGTCGGTCGGTCAGGGCGGAGTACATCCTCCACAGGAGCCAGTTGGCAGGGCGAACAGGAAAAGCCCCCACCATAGGAGCGTCTCGCCGAAGTAATTGGGGTGACGGGAGTACTTCCACAGTCCCGTCTCTATCCAGCGCCCGGCATTGGCGGCGTCGTTGCGGAAGCGGAACTTCTGGGCATCCGCCAGGGCCTCCACGGCGAGCCCCGCCGCCCAGAGGAGGGCGGCCAGGACGGAGACGGCCGTTCCGGGGCCGCCGACGGCGCGGGGCGTTCCCAGGCTCAGCAGGACCGTCGTCGGGAGCATGATGATCCAGACGGCCAGGGCCTGGAGCACCCAGAAGGCCAGGAATTTAAAAAAGTCCCCCCGCTTGTCGTCGAAGCGCGCATCCTTGCCGATCTTCAGGATGCGCGTGAGGAGGTAGGACCCAAGCCGGACCGCCCACAGGACCACGAAGGCCGCCGCCGCCAGCTGGACCGGCGCGAAGGCCCCCTCCGCGAGGACCAGCAGCACCGTCAGAAGCGCGAAGCCCAGGCTGTAGGAAAGGTCCGTCACCTTATCGGTCTTGAAGCCCGCCGCGAATACGAAGAAGCAGGCCTGGAGGGCAAAACTGAAGAGCAGCGTAGTCAGGATATTGTAGGGGTCGAAGGAAAACAGCACGGCCGCGCCTCCTATCAAGATAGTATACGAGAAATCACGAAAAAAACTTTAAAACCGGTCGAGGATAGATTAATTTATCTGCATATGCAGCGACTGGAGCTCGATTCCCAGGCTCTCTACCAAGCCTTCGTGTCCGGCGGCGCGGAGATCATCCGAAACCGGGAAGAAATCAATAGGATAAACGTGTTCCCTGTGGCCGACGGGGATACGGGCACGAATCTCGCCATGACCATGAGCTCATTCATGGAGAACAGCGTGCCCCAGACTTCCGCCGGGCGCACCATGCAGGCCATCGCCGATGCGGCCTTGACGGGGGCGCGGGGGAATTCGGGCATCATATTCGCGCAGTTCTTCGCCGGCATGGCGGAGTCCCTGGGCGACGCCGAACGGATAGACGGGCCGAGCTTCGCCGCAGCGGCACGGAACGCCGAGCGGCGCTCCAGGGAGGCGCTGGTGCGTCCCGTGGAAGGCACGATCCTGACCGTCATGGCCGATTGGGTGCAGCTCCTTGAAGAGCAGCTGCACCACCGCGAGTTCGGCCTCATGTTTCAGAAAACCCTGCGGGGAGCCAAGCTGTCCCTGGAGAACACTCCCAACCTCTTGCCGGTGCTGAAAAAGGAGCGGGTCGTGGATG
>JBBIQU010000173.1:0-8660 GCA_037442185.1 Chthonomonadales bacterium
TGATCCAGGGACAGCGACGGGTGCTGGCCGGGCTGTTGCGTCAGCGGTTCGGCGAGATCGGCCCGGAGACGATAGCGAAGATCGAGGCAATCACGGACGCCCAGCGTCTGGACGATATCGCGGTGCGTGTGTTGACAGCCAACGCAATAGAGGACCTCGGCCTGTAGGGATCCGTGAGGCATCGGCGCTGAAGTCGGCGCAGGCAGGACGCCTGCGCTACGGGTAGCCGTATCCCCGAACGAAGCCGGAGTTCCACATGCTCACGGGTGCCGCACCCTTGTAATCGCCTGACGCGAGCACAGCGGCCAGAGTGGCACAGTTTACATTGAGCGCTTCGAAGGCCCCTTGGTCGGCGGACTCCCACGTTGCCCCGGGCGTCAGCGGCTTCACGTGGATATCGCAAAACAGGAAGTTGGATTTCCTCGCGTGATAGTTCTGGGGCATGCCGACGCACAGCGGCGGCGTCGCGCTCGGCCCAGTGCTGAAGAACGGCGAACCATTCCTGTTGACGTTCTTGTACGTCGCGTTCTGAGTGGACTCGTATAGGAGGATCACTTGTGCCGGCGGGTTCTGCATGGTGTCGGGATTGATGCCTTCTGCCCACCGGAGACCGCAAATGGCATCTCGGTTGTTGTAGTTGAACTCGCCCGGATGACAACCACGCAGGTAGTCGTTCATAACGTAGTTCTGCCCGGGCGAATAGGCATTGTCAGGACCCGGCAACGACTTCGGACATGAGTAGACGTTGCTGAGCCCTGCGTTGCCGCGTTGCTTCACGTATGGCCAGATGCCTCCGATGTCCTTTCCGAGCCCAGCGCCGGAACTGAGCAGCCACGCGCTCTGGATGGTCCGTCCTCCCGGCCAGTATCCTCCCTGGAAGGTTCCTCCCGGACTTGGGTAACAGCCGTCATAGTCTGAAGCATACATGGCGAACGCCGTGCCGAGTTGTTTCAGGTTCGACTGGCACATGGACTGCCGAGCCTTGTCGCGGGCCTCTGCGAATACGGGGAACAGGATGGCGGCGAGCACGGCAATGATGGCAATGACCACCAGCAGTTCTATTAGCGTAAATGCACGACGACGAATGATCACGTCAGGACCTCCGTAACATGGCGCTACTGTCTGATCAATAGGGCAAGCAGGACGCCTGTGCTGCAACATGGACTTGCTTAGCCCAACTAATGCGACAGCAGGAGCTCGAGCATTTGCCGGTCCAATCTATGACCTCGCCAATCTTCGTAGCTCACGTCCTTGCGGTCGCTGTCGAGCACGCCGAAAGAGCCGCGGAGGTTCCAGAGCGCCCAGCCCCACCCGGCCTCCTTCCAGTTGTCGAGGCAGTCGCGCATCCAAGCCAGGACAACTTTGTGCGGGGTCCTGTTGAACGCGCCGAACTCCCCGACCATGACTCCCACACCCCTCTCCTCCAGAGCCTGCCATGGCTTCACGAGCCGTTCGCGGTGGAACTCGCGGTTCCACACCTGGGAGCCTTCTTTGTGGGGGTATGTGGGCTCAGGCCATCTGTCGCTCCCACCCACCCAGCTAGCGTGCCAATGCGTGATCTGCATCGGTTGGTATCCGCGAGTTGCCGCGGCAACGTTCAGTCCGACGAGTTCGACGGGGGCTATGTTGCCCCACGAGCGACCGTCGCACACGATGAGCCGCTCGGGATCATGCTCACGAATGGCCTCGCACATGCGCGCCACGACTTTCCTGTGAGCCTCGGGCGCGACTAGGGACGGTTCATTGAACAGGTTGAAGCTGAGCCGACTGTTCGGTATGCCCTTGTAGCGGCGCGCAAAGGCAGCCCAGTGGAGCGCGCACACGCGTTGGGCGTCTTCGTCCGACCACAGGTCCTTCGCTTCCGCCGGCCGCGAGACTGTGTAGCCCGGCGCACGATGGAAGTTGATGTGCACATGCACCCCGTGCTTCTCGCCCAGCCGAACCGCCTCGTCTATCTCCTTGAGGATCGGCTCCTTGAGCTTCGTCCAATCCGTCTCGTCGGTCCAGCAGCGGTAGTCCATGGGCAACCGTGCAAAGTTCATGCCCCACTCGGCGATCCAAGCGAAATCCTGTTCGTCGAACTTGGACTGGCTTGCTACCTGGAACTTGGAGAGCAGGTTGAAGCCGCGCCATCGGGGCAGCTTCTTCGGACTGGGATTCGGAAGCGTGCGCGGCCCTTGCGCCTCCCCTTCGGTCGCTAGCGCGGCTCCTAACGCCATGGTCATGCCAATCATCTCCCTGCGTGTCATGGTCACCTCCGGCGCGATTCACCGAATCTCGCGCGACGTTCTCCTCGCGCGAGGAGAACGTTGCCATCGGTTTCGGCCATGTCCGGAGGGAGTCCTGCTCGGAGCCGCGAATCCGGTTTCATGCTTCATCTGCTCGCTCTGGCTGTTGGCTTCGGCGTGCCCCTTCCGGGCTTGACAGGGATTGCCACAACGTTCGTGGACCCTGGTGTCACCGGCTACGCCACGTTCCAAAGCCATAACCAGAAGGTGGTTGCGAACCGGCACGGCGTGTTCTTGACCTACGTTCGCTCGCGCGATGAGGCGTATATGTCTCAAGAGTGGCGGCTCTTGCGGAGCTCCGACGGGGGCAGGACATTCGCGCGCGTCTATGCCGCAACGCACGCGACCAACCCGCCCGTGATCGAGACCGACCGCCGCGGCAATCTCTATCTCGGCTACGTTGACTTCGCCGGCGGCAACGCCTACATCATGAAGTTCGACTCGGCTCGCGGCTATAGCAGTTCGCCTGTCGCCACGATCCCACGAGGGGCGGCCGGCAAGTATGCCATGCTCCTCGACGAACGAAGGCGATGCCTGTACTGGTTCGCGCACAACGGCACGTTTGCCCGAGTCGAGCTGGACACCGGCAGAGTGGCAGTGCAAAGCATCATGAAGGATGGCCCGGACGCCGCGCTGCAGTACCCTTCGCTCAGCCTCGCTCCCGATGGAGTCCTTCACGCCGCCTGGACGACGGTGAGGCATGGGCAGTACCTGTACTGGGACATCCATCATGCGCTTTCGCCCGACGGCGGCGACACGTGGCACGCTCCGGGACAGGACGCAGCCTGGAACCTCCCGCTCGTGGCAGACCAGCACGGACCCGCTCCGCGCATCACTCTGGATGATGAGTATGATCGCCATACCTGGCTATCGAACTTCCTGGTGTCCAACGGAAAGCTCCACTTTCTCTACCTCGCACAGACGGAGCCGCCAAGACAGCACTACGTTCGAAGCGATGCCCGGACCGGCCGAAAGGAGCTCGACCTTCACCCGGAGTTCAGAGGTGAGTCGCTCAAGCTGCAAGGTCTTGATGGGTTCTTCGCAGCGCGGACAACGCTGCCTAACTCGCCCATCTATTGTGTTCTGCAGTCGAACGGCCGTATCGCCTGTCTCGCAAGCGATGACAACGGCTCAACGTGGTACGACTACGCAGTGTCGCAGGATGTATTCACCCCGTATGCCCTGGGTGGATGCCGCGAGATCACGCCGGAGGGCTGGGTGATCGGCACGTTCACCGACATGCGCGGTGAGTTCGCCAAGGACGCCAACCGCCTGGTTTTCCTCAGGTTCAGGGCTGGACTCAGCCGCGCGGAAGTCGTTAGCTGCAAGTTTCGCGGAGGCCGGACCGCAATCAGGTTCGGAAAACACTGGGGACAGCCTTCGTTGGTCCGAGTCCGGTCGCGCGGCGGACAATGGTCGCCATGGACCCGGTTCGCCGCTGTGGTGACGATCCGAACGTCAGCCATGCCGTCTGAGTGCCAGCTGAAGAGCCGCATGGGCACCGTCTCTGAGGCGTTTCGACTGCCGGCGCCCGAAGGAGAAACCAAACGATGAGCGTGCTTGCCGCAGTGATGGAAGCGCCGTTAAGCCCGATCGTCATTCGTGAGATGGCAGACCCGATCATCGAGCAGGGCGCAGTGCTCCTGCGCACCGTTGCCGCAGAGGTCTGCGGGACCGACGTGCATCTGTGGCACGGCCGTCTGGCAGGCGTACCGTATCCAATCATTCCCGGCCATGTGAGCGTTGGGGCTGTTGAAGCCACAGGAGGCGAAGTCTGCGACATTGACGGCCGCTCGCTCCGGCAGGGCGATATCGTCACGTTCCTCGATGTCCACGAGACGTGCCACGCCTGCTGGCACTGTCTCGTCGCCAAGCTCTCGACGCGTTGCCCAAGTCGCAAGGTCTACGGCATCACGTACAGCGCGACCGAAGGGCTCCTGGGCGGCTGGTCCGAGCGCATCTACCTGAAGCCCGGCGTCAACATCGTGAGTCTCCCGCCCGAAGTGTCGCCCGACCTCTGGATCGCGGCCGGGTGCGGACTGCCGACGGCCCTGCATGCGGTTGACCTGGCGTCCATCAGGATCGGCGACAACGTGCTGGTACAGGGCGCAGGTCCCGTCGGTCTTGCGGCGTGCGCCCTTGCACAGGTCTCGGGCGCGACCTGGGTAGGAGTGGTGGACGGGTCTCCCATCCGTCAGCAGGCTGCGTTGCGCATGGGAGCAAGCCGGCGCTTCGACGTCACCGCGGACCTTGCCGATGAAGTACTCCGTGCGACGGGCGGTCGAGGAGCCGATGCGGTCATTGAGGCTTCAGGCAATCCGCTCGCCGTTAGGCAAGGGTTCGAGATGGCGCGCGACGGAGGGCGCTGCATCGTCGTCGGTCAGTACACGGATAACGGACCGGTTGAGATCAACCCGCATGTCCACATCAATCGAAAGCATCTGACGGTCCAGGGATGCTGGGGATCGGACCTCAGCCACATCTACAGGGGCGTGAGCGCCCTGGCTCGGTTCGGCGATCGCTTCCCGTGGACCGACCTGATCTCCCGCCGGTACCGCTTGAGCGAAGCCAACGAAGCCCTGGCCGATGTCGAAGCGCGCAACGTGGTCAAGGCAATCATAGTCCCCTGACATGGACCCGCCTACCCAAGATGCCGCATCCGGCAGCGCAGGCGTCTCGTAACGCAGGCGTCCCGTAGCGCAGGCGTCTCGCCTGCCCGTTACGCTGGGTCTCGTGGCGCATGCATCTCGCTTGCCCTACCGTATGTCACGGAACGTGACGCGCGGCCAGACACACTGTGCACAGCTCGCCCGGGCCGGGATGCAGGACCCGGCACCCCTCGCACGGCATCCATCCGTGATCGAGCCTCCATCGGCGTAGCCGATACTGACGCTCAAGGATGCTCGTGAGCTTGGCGCGCACCTTGGCCTCCGGCAGAGCGCTGACAGCCTCAAGCTCCGCCGCGAGTGACGCTCGATCCTCGTCGGTCAGCTCGACGGCGTCGAGGTCGTCCGATGTTGGTCCGTCGTCGGCTGCGTCCCCTTCGTCGTCGGCCAGACCCGTCGCCCGGAACTTGATGTCCTTGATTACGGCCTTTCCGCACAGACGGTTCAGTTCCGGCACGAGGCGGTGCTTCATGAGACTGATCTCTTGCGACCAGACAGACCCCTTGGTCCTGACAATAAGGACGCCGTCGCGCACCTCCTCAGCTTGCGACGCGGCCGCCACCTGCTCGCCCACAACCCGTGGCCAGTAGACGACGGCAAGTCCCTCGCGTATCTTGCCGCCGGAGTCAAGCTTGTCGAGCAGCATCTCAAGCATGTCGGAAGCCTGCCCCATGCCGTATCGTTTCATGCGAACAGCTTACCCTTCCGAAAGCATGGGAAATGTCCTTTCGATACTGGCCTTGCGCAATCGGCAAACCTGACGTACAATAACGGTGCAAGGCGCGACGGTAGTCTGGCCGCGAACCGTCGTAGGAGTGAGAACCTCCGACGTGTTTCACGTGGCGGCAAGCGGCGGAGGGCACCAAGCCGCCGAAAGCGAGGGGAACAGATGCGCCTCCGCTATGTAGCGGCCGTTGCGGCAGCAGCAATGCTGTTCAGCGTGCCGGCCGTCTCGTCCACCGAGCCTGCGAAGACCAAACCCACCGGAGCGGCGTCGTACGGCTCTCTTCCAATGTCCTTTGAGCCCAACAAGGGCCAGACCGATCCGTCGGTCGCGTTTCTGGCGCGCGGGAGCGGCTACGCCGTATTCCTGCGCCCAACGGACGCATCCATCGTCCTGACCAGCTACCGAGCGCCCGCCAAGCACGGTGAAAAGGCGAACTTCGCGAGGGCGGCATTCCGCATGTCCCTTGTGGGTGCGTCCACCGAAGCCAGGGGCGTCGGCCTCCAGCCGCTGCCCGGCAAGGTGAACCATCTGATCGGCAACGATCCGGCCAAGTGGATCACCGGTGTGGAGACCTTCCGTTCAGCGCGCTTCAACGCTGTGTACCCCGGAGTGGATGTGATCTACTACGGCACCAACCGGAACCTGCAGTATGACTTCGTTGTGAACCCGGGAGCGTCTCCCGACGCAGTTCGCCTCGCATTCGACGGCGCAAAGGTCGGCCGGACCGAACAGGGCGAACTGGAAGTTCGCATCGGCGAGGCGGCGATCCGGTTCACCAAGCCTGTGGCCTATCAGACGGTCGGCGATGAGCGCAAGCCCGTTTCAGCGCAGTGGAAGGTCGCCAATGACACCGACGGGCCGTCGCAGGCATCCTTCGAAATCGGCGAGTACGATCGCGCGAAGCCGCTGGTCATTGACCCGCTCCTCTGGTACTCGACGTATCTCGGCGGCAGCAACAACGAAGACTGCCTGGACATTGACGTCCATCCGGTCGGCGATGCATTCGTCACCGGCGCGACATCCTCGCCGGACTTCCCGGTGACTCCGGGGGCTGTGCAGCCTTTCTTCGCCGGCGGGAACATGGATGTGTTTGTGACCAAGTTCGACGTCCCGGGCCTCGTGACCATGTACTCCACGTACCTTGGCAGCCAGGGCGATGAGGTGGGCTTCTCGATTCGGGTGGACATGCACGGGCAGGCACATGTCTGCGGTTTCACGGACAGCCCGGGCTTCCCCGTGACACCCGGGTGTTTCGACCCATTCCACAACGGGCTGCGCGACTGCTTCGCCTCGGTCCTCGATCCCATGGGATTCACGCTCGTGTACTCGACCTTCATCGGCGGCGGCATGAACGACGAGGCGCGCGAAATCCGTCTCACCGGGCGAGGCCTGAACTTCGCGATCGCGGGCGGCTCGGATTCCCAGAACTACCCGACAACTCCGACCGCGTTCCAGCCGTTCTTCAACGGTCAGATTGACGCCGTCTACACCGAGATTTCTCCGCTCGGTCAGGGAGGCGCCGATCTCTTCTACAGCACGTACATCGGCTCCGAGAACACCGAGCTCGCCTTCTGCATGGACTGCGACATGGCAGGAATCGCATACATCGGGGGCCTCACGGACTCGCAGTGGTTCCCGGTATCGTTCAACCCATTCCAGCCTGTGTACGCCGGGAACACTGATGGGTTCGTCTTCGTTCTGAATCCGACCATTGCGGGCCCCGCCGGCATGCGGTACTCCAGTTTCCTCGGGGGCAAGGATGCGGACGAGGTCAGAGGGGTCGTATATGAACCTATCAACCGCATGTTCATCGTGACCGGCATGACCAAGTCGGTTGACTTCCCCATCGTCCTCGGAGCGTGGCAGCCTTTCAATGCCGGCGGCATTGACGCGTTCGTCTCCACGATACAGCCTCTGAATGCAGGCCCGCCTGACCTGTTCGTGTCCACCTACTTCGGAGGCCAGGGCGACGACTTCGGCAACGACATTGACACCGACAACACCGAGCCGTGGATCGTCGGAACGACGCACTCGCCTAACTTCCCTGTGACACCGGGCTGCATCCAGCCGTTCCTGAACGGTCCGAGCGACGCCTTTGTCGCTCGCCTGCTGCCTCTGCTGAACGCGCCCATCTACTGCACCTACTGGGGAGGCGAGGCCGGCGAAGAGGGCTGGGGTCTCAGGCTGGATCGAGATGCGAATGCGTATGCATGCGGCACCACATGGTCGCAGGGATATCCGGTGAGCATCCCCTGCTGGGATCCCGTCCTCAACGGTATGAATGACGGATGGGTCGCGAAGTTCGGCATCGGCAGGGCTACCGACATGACCGTGCTGGCGGCATCGGGCCGGGTCGGAGATCCGGTCACGCTCCAGGCCCAGCTCACCTACAGCGTCAATGGAGCCCCCGTCGTCGGCAAGCAGGTGGACTTCTCCATTGACGGCGCCTACATCGGAAGCAGCAATACCGATCCCTTCGGATGGGCGACGTTTACGTGGATCATTGATGAGGGATCGGGAGCGGGAGCGCGCACGATACAGGCCTCGTTCGTCGGCGACGCCACAGCCGGTCCGAGCCGGGGAACCAACACACTGACGGTCACCCAGGGACCGACATGGGTCCTTGTTCAGAACCGAACAGGCACCATCACCGAGCCGGTTGAGCTGCGCGCGTGGCTCTATCGCACCGTGGACAATGCCCCCGTGGTTGGCCGCACGATCAACTTCGACATTGACGGCACGCCCGTCGGGTCTGGTGTAACCGCCGCAACGGGCCGCGCAACGTACAACTGGGTAATAACGGCCGGGAACGCCACTCGGACCATCACTGGCTCATTCGCGGGTGACGCTGCGTACCTGGCTTCCTCGGGATCCGGAACGCTCACATGCCAGTCGTGGGCCACCAAGATGTGGGGCGTTGATCGGCGCGGCAAGATCACGAGCTATCAGGTATTCCGGGCCTGGCTGGCGCGGCTCGAC
>JBBIQU010000174.1:0-8605 GCA_037442185.1 Chthonomonadales bacterium
GGCGAACAACCGCGAGCGCCGCAATCGAGGCGGCTCCGCACGCCGATGCGCCCAGAGGGCGATCAGCCGAGGTTGCGAAGTTCGCGAGTCCGCAGGCGATGGGCTGCGTAGGCGATGATGTTCAGCCCCATTTCCTGAGCCTGACGGATGCGTTCGCGAGCGTCGGATGCATCTGGCTTGGCCAGATCACCCTGCCATGCCCCTCCGTAGTCGTAGGTGCTGAAGATCACGCCCGTTTCGAGATCGGCCATCAGCGCGCCCTTATCCTGGCTGCCCATCGGCGCCGCCGCGAAAACGTGGTGGGCGGTCAGGAGTGGATTACCCTTACCCACCTTCTGCAGCTTGGCCCCAAGCTTCCCCGCAAGCTCCTCGAAGCACTTCCCAAACGCGTCGCTGCCGCCGCTCGCTTCGCCGAACAGCATCCCGCCGCGCCCGAGATAGTCCTGCAGACCCTTCAGTTCGGCATCCGCAAGCGGCTGGAACGCCTCCGACCCTGCCACATACAACACGATGGGATCGCGCCCGGAGGATTGCCGAAGGTTCATGGGTCCGGTGAAATCCAGGTGGAACCCGCGGCCGTTCCCTTCCCGCACGAGGTGCCACAGGCCGGCCCGATTGGGCTTCCATGCGGCCGGATTCGCCGACGGCACATACGACAGCTCGCCTACCGCCCCCTCGGCGTAGCAATGCGGAAACGCAATGGGGCGATTGAGCAGGTTCAGTTCGTCGTTGCCCGGGTCGAACGGATTCGCCGCGTCCTTGACCGGCTTCTCGATGCCGGTCCTCCATATCCGGGCCAACTCGATGTACGGCGTCGTCGGCAGCTCCTTCGTCGCGCGCACATCGCGCCCTTCAACGATCCTGTAGTGCTGCTGCCCGGTTCCGACGGTGATGGCGGACTTCCGGTCCGTTGCACGGAGAAAGGACAGCGTTATGTAGATCTGGCCTCTCTCCTCCATCGTGAAGGCCACCGGCGGATCGCCCAAGACGACGACGTTGCCGTCGGAATCTACGGCGACGCCCGGCGCCACCACGACGGTTCGTTCCTTCGTCTGCGACACCACCACCTCGAGACCGTAGACGATGCCGGGCCGATGCGACGCGATGTTATGGAGGCGACGATGCAGCGCGTGCTGCTCGTGCGCCTCTCGCCATATCTCGGCGTCTATGGGCAACTCGTTGAACGGCCTGATACCCGTGATCGGACTGGCAATCAAATCCTCAAGCGGCATTTGGGGTCTCCTTAGATCGTAGCGCAGGCGTCCCGCCTGCCATCCATAGCGAAGGCAGGACGCCTGCAGTCCCTCGACGGACGGGGCTTGGCCACCTCATTCGGCAGCGCTCTCTGCCCGGCGGACGATCCGAGCGACATAGGCAGTATGGGCCGGTTTCTGCACTTCAATAATGTCACGCACCGTCTGCTCGTTGATTGCGGACGGATCGGGCACCGCGATCGTGACGACGAAGCTGTGCGCGGGCACATCGCCGAGCACGGTGTTCTGATGCAGGCGGGACGGATCTTTCAGATCAACTCCCAGCCTGGTATCGGGACCAAGGCGCATGCCTCTGAATGGCCTGTCGTTCACCTCGGGCCGAACACCTGCGTATATCTCAAGGTACCGAGCAAGCCCGCGTCGCGTACCGCGCCAGCGATACAACTCGACGGCCTCACGAATGAGCCTTCTCCGCTTCATCTCCGGCCAGTTCTCGTCCAGAACGATGCCCACCCACGTCGCAAGCCACGGCAGGAAATCCGGTGGGGTCTCGTACGCGTCGAAGAAACGATGCAGATTGTCGAGCGTCTCGCGCATCGGCATCGCCGCATCGTCAAAGCCGCGCAGGTACCGCCGGAAGAAGGGAGCGCCATGTTCGTCAGGCAGAGACTCCTGCATGGCGTTCATCTCATCGGCATAGATTGACGGAAGGTACGCCTCGAAGTCGCTGACCGGATGCCTGAGGTTGAGCATCCCCGTTGTTGCGCACGTCGAGCCGTCGTTCACATCCGTTGCGGCGATATCGAACACGCAGTCGCCCGCTGCGGATGCCCCGTCGAGGAACGTTCGGAACTCCAACCAAATCTCACGGGTCTCGCCCGGCAGCAACAGAAGCTGCAGTACGGTGTCGTTTGCGAGCAGCACGTCCTGGGCAGCGACGGCATCGCCGCCGAGCAACTCGGGCACCGTCCGCACCGGTAGGCTCCACTTGACCCATTCGGGGTTCCAGAGTTCTGCGTCGCTACGGAGCTCGAGCCGGAGCAGCCTGTTGCGCTCAGAACGGGACACGAGCGTTACGCCTACGCGAGGCAGTACCGGAGGCTCATGCCAGAGCGGCCTGAGTCGCTCCAGGGGCGAGCCCGATGGGCGCGGCTGCAGTGATATGCTGAGCGACGCCGGATAGAGCGAGACCAGCACCTCGTCCAGCACAGACTGAGGTTCGTTCTGACCTGATGCCGACACGGCCGCCTCCATCATATTTCGTCCGCCAGCAATGGGCTGTCTTCCGCGCCGACCTGGTAAATGGAGCGCGCTCTCACTCGATGCTCACGCGTCGTCAGCAGCTCATGGCTGGCAACCCGCAGCCCTTCCGTGTTGGGCACAAGTTGCTCGGGTCCCAACAGCCCTTCTTCCGAGTTGGCGACACGAGAAACGAATATCTTCGCGTCAAGCAGGAACGCGACCCCGGGAACCGATCCGACCTGCGCATACAAATCGGAGATGGTGAAGCTTCTCCTGAACGGCCACCCTGTCCCGGTGGGTCCGCCCGTGAGCGGGTGCAGGTACTCGGTAAGCTTCTCGCGCACGGCTCTGACGACGCTATCGGCATCGGCGTGGGGATCGGCGACGAGGACGATGTCGGTCGAGACGAACAGGTAGTCCGGCTCAGCCACCTCAAGCACCGTGGTCAGCAGCCGCCGCTCGTCCAGGTACCTCTCTACGTCCCTCTTGGTGCGCTCCGGAACCCGCAGGTCCGACGGACGCGGAGCGGTCACTGCCTGTGACAGCGCGGGTACGATCAGCAGACGCACCACCCCGGGCGGGATGGATGCTTCATCGGACCATTGGTGTCGTGGCGCAGGCATGATGCAGCGCGCTCGACCGACCCCCGATGAGGCTCTAGCCGCAAGAAACTCGAAGTCCTCAGCAGTAACGGCCCGGTCACGCATCTTCAGGAGCGACCGTCCCCTCATCTTGGCTCTTTCGATGTCCTCGAGGTCGCGACCACCGTCGGCGCGCCTCGGATTCGTGACGTCCGAGATGTAGGGGATTGACGACTTGAGCACCCGAACCTGTCCTTCGCGGACATTCCCCCTTGTGCCGCCACCGAAGCGGTATGCCGAGAAGACCACCATCATACCCTTCGGGGGTATCGCCCCATACGCCCGTGTCGAACCGTCCGGCTGTGGAATGGCCGGTCCGAATGCCACCTCGCCTGTCAACGAGTCACACGTGAAATGCCGGTCGGTGGGACCGCTGTCCGAGAAGTCCGCCACCTCCGTCCAGCGCTCCATCTCATCGGGCTCGGCGCCGTCCGGACCAACCAGGACGGTCTCGCCGGCTCTTCTGGGCATGATCGGGGCTGCGCGCAGCCGAAATACCTGACCAGGCGTCCCGTCACTCTGCCCCAACACCTCCAGGAATCGGGTTGTTGACTGACTGGCGGGCGCGGTCCCTCCCACTGTCCTCGCGAGAATGCTGAGCAGCTCGGGCGGTTTCTGGTACTCGTCCGGTCCCTGGTTGCGCGGGCCTCGCGGCGGGACGTCGGCCGGCTCGATCGTATACCTGCATCGCACCCAGTAGGCCGTGCGTCCTCCCAGCACGCGCGGTAGCAATCTGTTGGGCAGAGCCAGTTCGATGTACCCGCTGCGATTCCAACCGCGGGTGTCATCGTAGGGGATCTCCAGACGCTCCCACCGATTCGTGACGCCGTTCCACCATTCCCATACCTGTGCGGGGTAGTCCTCATTCAGTCCCGTCGCCGCAGCCTGCACGCAGTCAACGTCAAGCTGCACAACATTCCCCGACAGGTCGTTCTCAAAGCCGATATACAGCGCATCACCCGTGCGCGGAACCGTGTTGAAGATACCGAACGGTCCCTGTCCGGGCTGGAACTCTTTGATCCCTCGGCTGAGCTCGTCCTCGCCCTCGGCAAGGTCCGATTTCGGCGCCATGATTACGTAGGCCAGCCTTGGCCGAAGCATGCGGAGCTCCGAGTCCGTCGCGAACTCAATGGACTCCTCGGTCTCGGTGCGCACAGTGCCGGCAACGGTTTCGCCGGGCTTGAGCGCAACCTCAAAGGCCTCCTCGCCGTCGGCATCCTCGATCGGTCTGGACAGACGGAACCGCAGGTCCGTTCGAGCGGGCTGCGGCGGTTCGAGCGTCACTCCGAGCATTTCCAGGAACTTGATGTAGTTCTTCTCCGGCACCTGATTGAGCCGATACAGAGTCATCTCGGTCATCCAGGCGAAGAGCTCGATCAGCGTGACCCCAGGATCCGAAACGTTGTGATCCGTCCACTCGGGGCACCTGAGCCCGATCTGTCGCTTCACATCGTCAACGATATCCTGAAACTTCCGATCGTCAAGGTTGGGTGAGGGCAACGACATGGCTCATTCCTCTCCAGGGATCACGTAGAACGGAAACACCAGATTCCGTTCCGAGTTGGTTGCCGGCAGCCGATAGTCCACGCTGATCCGCATGCATGCAGGGTCCTTCGGATCGGCATCCGCCGTCACATTGACCAGCTCAATCCGCGGCTCCCACCACGAAAGCGCCTCGCGCACGTAGCGGCAAGCCATGCCCTGAGTTGCGGCATCGTTGGGCATGAACGCCAGCAGATGCAGTTCGGAACCGAACTGGGGCCGCATGGGCCGTTCGCCCTTGCGCGTCCGCAGGATCATCTGGATCGCTTCCTCGACGTCTTGCTCCTGGTGAACCAGCGCAATGCGCCCCCGCGAGTCCAGCTGCGGCGGAAACGTCCATCCGGACCCAAGGAAGTCCCTGGTCCTATCGGGCATAGCATCGTCCTCCTGAGCGCATCATCAGCCGATTAACACCGTCGGGCAACCCATGGCGATCGAGTCTGGCGGTCCCACGCACGTTGCCATATCACCCATGCGCGCAGCCGGCATGCCGCCGATCAAGACCGTCGGCATGCACGGCGGCAGGATAGGGCCGCCCACATGGGGCACCGGAGGCGTCCCCGGTGTAACCATGGGACAAGTATGCATGTCGCCCAGCCGTGCCGCCGGCATTCCGCCGATCAGCACGGTTGGAAAGCCCACGGTGATGACGCCTCCATGGACAGTTGGATCTCCTTGACGCGCAGCCGGTGGCATCTACATCGCTCCCATCAGTTGATTCGAACCATGCCGCCCTTAACGGTCAGCATGCCCCCGCCGTCCAGCGTTCCGGTAGCCGAAGCCTTCAGGTCAAGCATCGAGGCCTCGACGGACCCGCTCGCCGTCGTCTTGATGCTGAAACCTGCCGTGCCTTCGATCTTCACCTGCTGCGGCGTTGTCGCCTCGATGCCCTGCTGGGCTTTGATCGTGACTTTCTTCATCGCGTCCAGCGTGATGTTGCCCTGCTTCGACTTGACCGTAATGTCGCCCTTGGACTCTACGAGGATCGAGTTGTCACTCGTGGCAATCTTGATGTGGTTCTCGTTGGTCTTGTCAACAACCCGGATGATGTCGTTCTTGTCGTCCAGCAGCAGCATATGCTTGTTCTTCGTGATGACCTCGATCCGCTCGTCATTCTCACGAAGCTGCAGCCGGTACCCCTTGCTCGTGCGCAGAGTCGCCCCGACCTTGCCGTCACAGTCGTCGAAGAACTCCAGGATGTGACCCATGCGGGTGCGTATCCAGCGGCGGGTGGTCTTGCCACCGTTCACTGACTTTGCGCTCGAGTAGTTGTCCTGCCTCGTCTTGGGAGGCTTGTCCTTGCCGTTCCAGAGGCACCCGATCACGTAGGGCCGGCGAATGTCGCCATGCTCAAACGCAACGAGGACCTCGTCATCCACCTCCGGCAGAAACAACATTCCTCGATCGGGGCCCGACATCGGCGTGGCGACCCGTGCCCAGAAGCTCTGGTGCTCCTCGGTCAGCCAGGGGTACTTCACCTTGATGCGCGCCTGGTTATCCGGGTCGTTGTTGTCCGTCACCACCGCAACGACGATATTGCCGCCGATTGGCGCCCGTCGTGAAAGCTCGTCGCCCTCAAGCACCGACAGCAAGGTCTGCGGCTTCTTGCCGCTTATCGAGAATACAGTGGCGTAGCCTTCCGCGGGCGTATACGTGTGCTGACAGGATGTCACAAGGTACTCGCCGCTGAATCGCTGACCCACGTTGTCAATCTTCACCATGTCTTCGGCGCGCATCTGCGGGACACCGTAACATAGCCCTTCAGCTTCGAGGAACGCGCCGCCGATCTCGTCGCAGAGCGACTGCGCCAGCGCCTTGGCTTCGCCTTCAGAATGGACGGGGCGATCCACTACCACCATCTTCGCATTGCCGAACGCCTTTGATGCTACCGGTCCGCCCTGCTTGTCCTGCTGCACCTTGGGCACGCCCGAGGCCGTCTTTGCGGTGCCGACTATGACCTGCTTCTTCTTGGGATCCCATCCGCGCACCTCGACCTCATCCACCTGCGGCGAAGCCGACACCCGTGGTCTGAAGCTCCGGAGCTCCTTGCCCCACTCGACCGTGTGCGACCCACGACCTTCGTCCTTGACCTTCTTGAAGTAGAGCTTGTTGCCGTCACGCACAAAGAGGCGGAACCCGTTATGCGCCGCGCGTTCCTGCAGGAATTCCCAGTTCGTCTGGTTGTTCTGCATCACCCAGTCATGGACTTCGGTCGTCGCGTCGGCCTCAACGGTCAGTCCTGCCTCGCCGCCCACCTTCTTGACGATGTCGGTGTCCGTCATTTGTTGGAACGAGCGCGAATGGCGGCCGCGATGCAGGCGGTGGCTCTTGTCGAAGCATCGCACAACGAGCGTGGGAACCCCGTGGGCTGCCAGGTCGAGCTCAACTCCGGCGATCTCGCCTTCGAACAGAGTGGAGTCTCCGCTGGGACCTTCTCCGCCCGTTATCTTCATGCTCTTGCCGACGGCGAAGGTGGGCGAATCAATGAACTCGTACATGCCCTGTTTGCCCGCTTCGCCGTGGTGGATGCGGATTGTGCAGACATCCGGGAGATGCAGGCTGTTCTCGATGACACAGTCGAGCAGCTGGTCCATGATCTCCTTCGACGCCGGCGCGCCGTCTATGTGCATCGCGAAATGCGATACGTGATGTTCTTCAGGCATAGCCTATCCTTCCCATCTGTTCCATCCGTCAGCTCAATGGCGGAATGGATAGAATCATCCCCGGCCTCAGGTGGAGCGGGTCCTCGATCTTATTCTCCTGGGCGATCTTGCGCCAGTGAGCCGAGTCGCCGTATTCCTCGAACGCGATTAGAGCCAGCGTATCGTGCGGCCGGACCTCACGGCGCTTGCGGCCAGGCTCAGACCCCGATGTCGGATTCGTCCGCCTCTGCTCGCCGGCGTCCTCTGCCTCTTGCATGGTAACGTGCGCGGTCGCTCTAACCGGTTTCCCGTCATCTCGAAACAGCGTATAGCGCACCGATAGGTTCGTGATGGCGGCCTTGAAGCTCCAGTTGCCGCCCCACTGGAAGGTGCAGAGCGGCGGCCTCGACCGACGGGTCTTGGGGTGCTTCTTCGACTCGTCTATCATCGTGAGCTTCCAGAGCTTGTCAATGTACGTGCGCACGTCCGCGCCCTTCTTTTCGAACACGTCGAAGAACAGCTCGAGATCCAGCGTGCGCGACCCACCGCCCGTGAAGTCGAGCTTCGGCACGTTCTTGCCCACAACAGGCTTTGGCTGCCACGAGTTGGCCTTGGCGATCGTGTACTCCGTCGGATTGAACAGACACTCGATGGTCTCGCGAGTGTCTTCATTGATGATCTTGGCTTTCGTCAGTCCCATAGTTTCACTTCCTATGTTCGCCGCGCGACACGGACGCTACCACTTGCCTCTCCGGTCGGCTTCCAGGGCCAGCCTGCGCCGCAGAAGAGACCATACGTCATTGGCCAGCAGATGCACTTCGTTGGCGGTCATTCCGTCCTCACGAGACGCCAGCACCGATGCCCGTTGCGTATCGGCAGGCATCCTTTCGGCCCGATGCGGACTCGGCGGCGGAACATGCGGGCCGCCTGTCACACCTCCGGTTGCGGATGAGGCGCGCTGGATCGTGACTCGGCGCGATGCCGGGCCTGCATCAGCCGCCGCGTAGTAACGCTCCGGCGCGCGGGAGACAACCGATGTCGAGGTCCGCTGGGGTACAGGCATTTCGAGCCCGTGCGCCGGGACCGGCAATGCCATGTCGCCGAATGTCGGGAGTACCATAGGGGCTCCAGCGCTTCGGTCCGGCACCGGGACAGGCACCGGCATGCCGATGCCGACCGGTATGGCCCCCAAGACGGGCGGACCGGTAATGAACGGCACGGTCAACGGGCGAAGACCGCCGATGCCGGAGTCACGAACCGGTGCCGGCGCTTGCCGTCCCGCGCGCGCGCCGATCAGCCGGTCTTCCTTATCGGCGACCCCAGC
>JBBIQU010000175.1:0-7497 GCA_037442185.1 Chthonomonadales bacterium
CCCAAGCGACCAGGGCTCACCCGTTCTGGTTGGCGAGTTCCGGTTGCGGTAGAATGTTGGCGATGCATTTCGGGAGGTGCGCCAATGCCGACGCTTCTGCAGGGCGAATACCGTGAAGGCGTAGTCACGCTGCGTGAGAGGCCAACCGGCATCGTGGATGGCCGCGTTCGTGTGCTGCTGCTTCCGGAGCATGATCCAACGAGCGCGCCGCGCATGCTCAGGTTCGGGAAGTACCGGGGCGAACGGATGTCGAAACTCGAGGACTTCCGTGAGGCGGAATGGCATGGACGGGAGGGTCTGGGGGACTGATGGCGGGCGTCGCGGTTCTGGACGCCCACGCGCTCATCTGGTCCCTCGAGGGGAACCCGCGCCTTGGCTCGGCAGCTCGATCCCTGATGGAGGACCCCGACTGCCGGCTGATCGTCCCTGCGATCGCGCTTGCGGAGGCGCTCCACGTGGTTGCTCGCGGTCGAACTTCCATACCGTCGGCAGCCGACTTGCTCTCCGATGTGGCGTCAGACCCGCGGGTCACCGTGGCAGCGCTGGACATGGAGGTTCTTACGCTGTCGGTCCCGCTCATCGGTGTGACCGAGATGCACGACCGGCTGATCGTAGGAACGGCGTTACGCGAGGCGGCATCTGCATACCCGGTCGTTCTGCTGACCTGCGACAGCGATATCGCGGCCTCTGGCCTCGTCCCTATCGGCTGGTAGGCTGTCTCGCACCAAGCGCCCGGCTCGCGCCCGCCTGGAGCCGCTCCGGCGGCGTTTCGACTCGCTGCATAGCGGCTGATCGGGAAATCCGCCCTCACGCAAGCCCGGTAATCTGTGCGGCCTGGGCTCACCCGAGCTCTGGTCGTTGGAGCGCTCCGGGCGACATCAGGCGTTCGACGGAATACGCGATTCACGGATGTACTCGCCATGCAAACATTGCCAACCGGCGAGGTCAGCGAGATGGGCATGCCAGCGATTGAGGGCATATACTGCGACGGCGCGATCACTCTGGTCGAACGTCCCGAGGGAGTGAGGCGCGCGCGAGTGATCGTCACGTTCTTGCCTGAAGGGGCAGACGCGCGCCGGTTGGAGCCAACGGACACCAGACGCGTGGCGATTGCGAGGATGCTCGCGCGGATGAAGCAGGGCATTGACTTCGGCGGCGAACGGCTTGATCGGGCATCCCTCTACTCGAGCCGTGCAGGCTAGGGGAATGGCCGCGCTTGTGGATACCAATGTGCTGGTATACGCACACGACCCGACCGACGCCGTGCCAGGCGCACCGTCGAGCGTTACGCGGCAGTTGGCAGGGACCGCCGTCGGGTGCGGTCTTGCAGGAGACTCACCGTGGGACCTGCTTGGCTGATGGGCGGCGTCCTGGGTATGACCGCGGCGCTCGTGACCGTGTTCTTCGCGGCTGACCAGTCTGCACGGCAATGGTCGCGGAGGCAGAGGCTACGGGTTATGGCATCGCGCGAACGCTTGGACGGCGGAGCCCTGTACCGCTCGTTCTGCCCGAATGGTGAACTGGAGCCTCGCCACGTCATCCGTGCGTTGGTCCTGGCGGCGGATTGCCTCGGCGTACCGGTCGGGGCGCTGCGTCCCCTCGATAGGTTGCAGGACCTTGCATGCCCGGCTCCAGGGTGGCGCGGCGCGCTGCAGGTGTGGAACGAGATAGACGACCTGGCTGACGAGTTCTCATCGAAGGGCCCGGCGCTGGTGGACCGTGACTTCATCACCATCGGCCAACTGATCCGCGAGGCGGCAAAGGCATGGCAGACACGAGAGTCCTGATGGGCAACACCGGACGTTCGAGGACCCTTGCCGCCCACCTCGGCCAACGGGCGGCCTCAATGAGAGGGGCGCGGGCGTGGAGCGGGCCCAAGTGCCGCCCCGCTCAGCGTAGAATCACGTTACAGGACGGCACCGGCGCGTATCGCGTCTATGCCTACGATCCCGTGGGCCGGCTGACCACGCAGGCGGACAGCAACTCGGGCGGCACGGGGCTGGTGACGTTCGTGGATGGGTACGATGAGGTCGGCAACAGGGTCTCGCGGGTCAAGGACGGCGTTGTAACCACCTGGACATATGAATAGACTGACGGGTCAGGAGAAGTCGGGCCAGGCTGCGACTTTCATGTATGATCCCGCCGGGAACATGACCGTGAAGCATCACGAGGGGAGCAATCCCCTCACCATGAGCTATGACGCGGACGTGACGCGATGAAGCGAATGCGAGTGTATCTGGACACTTCCGTGTTCGGCGGGTGCTTCGACGGGGAGTTCCGGCAGGATTCGGTGCGCGTCATCGAAGCCGTGCACCGCGGCGTAGTGGTAGTGCTGATCTCCGACGTGACGCTCAACGAGCTTGCCGCGGCTCCATCGGAGGTAGTGCAGCTCGTAACCTCCTTGCCTGCGAGCGGCGTCGAACCTGTGGAGACAACCCTCGCCGCGCTGGCTCTCCGAGACGCCTATCTTGGGGCGGGGATTGTGGCTTCCAAGTGGTCGAACGATGCGCTTCATGTGGCCCTCGCCACGGCTTCTCGTGCCGACGCGATCGCATCCTGGAACTTCCGGCACATCGTGCGCCTCGACCGGATTCGCCTGTACAATGCAGTGAACCTGACCGAGGGATACGGACTGATCACAATACTCTCCCCGAAGGAGGTGGTTCCCGATGACGGCGACGAAGACTGAGAAGTGGCTCGACTGCATGGCTCTTAAGCGAGAGGCTCAGGAGCGTATCCAGTCCGAGACCGCCGGTATGACACACGCGGAGTTTGCGGAGTTCCTTCGACGGAGTGTGGCATCTGGCCCGTTTGCGCAGTGGTTCGAGTCACTTTCCGGCCACGACCTCGGCCCGAGAGAGCAGCCGCCGGGAACATCACGGTGAAGCATCATGATGGGAGCAATCCCCTGACGATGAGCTACGACGCCGGGAACCGGCTCACGACCTCGATCCTGGGGTCGAGCCAGATCACGACCTTTACGTTCGACGCGAACGGCAAGTCGCTACCGTCTGCGCAAACAGAGCGTTGAATCTGTGTTCGGGCAGATCAAGGCAGTCCGGGGCTTTCGGCAGTTCCTCAGGCGCGGTCTTGACGCCGTTAGGCACGAGTGGACGATGGTCTGCACAGCCCACAACCTGCTGAAACTCGCCCGCGCAACGCTGCAGAGCGGCTGAGGTCCGCTCGCGGGTCCCGCCCACGCGCTCAGCGGGTCGGCAAAACTGCCCCAGCCTCCTTTCACCCCCTCATTCCGGCCCAATCCTGCGCCGAACAAGCAGATGACCCGCGGCGCGATCAGGGGACCAACACTCTGACAGGATCAGTTCTCCGACGAGCCGAACCATTACGCAGACAGGCTCCTAGACAATCAGACAGACTAGATTCCGGACTCCCGCCCTCGGGCGACGTCTGCAAGCGCGTCAACGTCCTACCTGGGGCGCTTCGCGGTCTGCGGCTTCCATTCGCGGATCGTGGCGCCCTGGGCGTCGCTGAGCCGCATCCAGGCTATCTCCATGTCGCCCGGGCCGGCGCTGGGATCGAGCCGCAGGCCGGTGATAGGTCCGTCGGGCGTAAGTTCGGCTCGGTACTCGCGCCATTCGCCGTCCTGGTTGATCTGGACGACGGCGGACCGATCGCGGAAGAAGGCCGGGAACCTGCGCGTCGTCCAGAAAACCTGAGCCGGGCCTGAACTGGTCGAGCGCATGCGCCACGTGAAGGTCAAAGGCCCCTCGGCGGCGGGCACAGTCTCGGCCACGAGCGACGGATCGCCGCCCGACGACTGCACATGCAGCATGCCGTCGCGCTCGGTGAGCGTCGCGTGATTAATCCCCATCCAGCCTGCAACCGGCTTGCGGTAAGCCGGATTGGCGAATGGAGTCAGCGCCCGTGTGTCGGCCAGGTGAGCGGCGATGAGGGCATCCAGCTCGCGCACCTTCGCGGGCATGGCGTCGGCGAGGTTGCGACGTTCGCCAATGTCACGCCGCAGGTTGTATAGCTCGAAGCGGTCCTCCTGATCGGGCCCGTCGGCGAAGAACCGGATGAGCTTCCAGTCGCCCTTGCGCACCCAGACCGACGGCAGGTTCTCGGTCGCGGGCACGTAGTGCGGGAAGAGGCAGAAGAGCGTGTCCCGCACCGCCGGCGCCTCGCGCCGGAGCACCGGATTCAGGTCGAGACCGTCGAAGCGAGCGTCGGGCTCGGGTTCGAGCCCCAGCGCGCCGAGGATCGTCGGGTAGAGGTCAATCGTCGAGGCGAACGCATCCGTGCGCGTTCCGGGCCGGACCTTGCCGGGCCACGAAACGATCATGGGCACACGCGTGCCGCCTTCGTAGATGGTCGCCTTGCCGCCGCGCAGCGGATGGTTGCTCGTGGGCGTGATCCCCTCGACGCGGTCGTACATGTTGCCGCCGTTGTCGGAGATGAAGATGATGAGCGAGTTGTCGGTGACGCCTGCGCTGTCGAGCGCGTCGAGCAGCTTGCCGATCGCCCGGTCCATGGAGGTGATCATAGCCGCCATGGTCGGACAGCGCTGCGGATTGCGGGGGTTGACGCGCGGCTTGTTGGCTTCGATAAGGCTCGCCTCGCCCTGAAACGGCGCATGCACCGAGAAGAACCAGAAGTTCAGGAAGAAGGGCCTGTCGCGATTGGCGTTGATGAAGCGCGTCGCCTCGTCAGCCAACCGATCGTCAATGTGCTCCCCCTGCGGGCCGTCGGCGAACCCCGCCATCTTGTAGGGCGAGAAGTAGCTGGGAGGCCCGGGATAGGAGCCTCCCGGGGCAACCACATCGAAGCCCTGGCCCTCGGGACCGTAAGGCGGCCAGCCGAGGTGCCATTTGCCGAAGTGGGCCGTGGCGTAACCCGCGTCCTTGAGGCGCTCGGCCAGCGTTCGGTACTCGAGCGGCAGGCGCGTCCTCGTCTCCGGCTGCACGGCCTTATGGTGGGCCGGGCCCTTGTCGGGGAGCTTCGGATCGAGCACGACCTCCTGCAGGTGGCCCGCGGGAGTGGTGAAGCGCAGTCGCGCCGGATACTGGCCGGTCATGATGCTCGCGCGCGTGGGCGAACAGAGGGGATTGGCCGCGTAGGCGTTGCGGAAGAGCATTCCTCGGCGCGCCAGCCGCGTGATGTTGGGCGTCCGGTAGAACCGGCTGCCGTAGGTGTCGGTGTCCATCCATCCGAGGTCGTCGGCAAGGATGATCACCACATTGGGTTTGCGTTGGGGCTGGCCGCCGGGCGCGCCCAATGCGACGGCGGCCGATGCGGCTCCGGAGAGGAAGCCGCGGCGCGTAGGCTTCTCCATTGCTCGGGACACGGCGGTCACCTCCTAAGGAGTGATGACCACCTTATTCCGCTCCGCTCCGCCCATGACCTCCACGGCTTCGGCGATCTGGGTCAGCGGGACGCGATGGGTGATGGCCTGTTCGGTGTCAATGACGCCGCGCTCCATGAGCCGTATGGCGTGAATCATGGCCTCGGGGTTCGTGCCGAAGCTGGCATCCATGCGCGCTTCGAGGAAGTGCATGAGGCCGCCATCGAGCTCGAATGTCTCGTGGGTCGTGATGCCGAACACGTTCCACCGCGTGCCCCGGCGCAGGAGGCTGACCATCAGGCGCACGGCTTCGATGGGACCCGCGGCTTCGACCACCAGGTCGGGCCCCTCGGGGAGGATGTCGTAGATGGCTTTGCGCGCGTCGCATGCGCGTGGGTTGATGCAGTGGGTCGCGCCGAGCCGCCTGGCCGTATCGAGCGCATAGTCGCTCACGTCCACGGCAATGAGGCGTCCCGCGCCTGCGGCCCTGGCCACCATGAGGCAGTAGATGCCGATGCCGCCCGTGCCGATGACCACCACATCGTCGCCGACGCGCATCTCCGAGTTGCGGACGACGCCCTTCCATGCGCCGCTCAGGGGCTCCGTCTGGCAGGCGGCATCGAAGCTCAGCGCGGGCGGCTTCCGATACAGGGTTTCGGCGCCCGTGACCATGTATTCGGCGAAGCTGCCGTTGCGCACATCGTCGGGACCGTCGCCGCCCGTGACATATGAGCGCTCGCAGTAGTGCGTGAAGCCCAGGCGGCAGTTGGCGCACAGGCCGCAGAAACCGCTGGGCTGGACGATCACCTCGTCGCCCTCGCCCCATGCCATCACGTCCGGCCCGACACCTGCGACAACCCCGGCCGGCTCATGACCGGGGATGATCGGGAATGTCACATTGGTGCGGATGCCCTTGATGGCCTTGTAGTCCGTCTGGCAGAAGCCGCACGACCGAACGCGCACGAGGACCTCGCCCGGCCCGGGCTCCGGAACGGGCACATCCTCGAGGATCAGGCGATTGACGCCATGGAGAACGGCAGCGAGCATGACACTGGTGTCCTTGTAGGGCTATGCGGTATGTGGCACGGCGGTTGACGTGTCTGAGTGTCCACCGCGCAGGAGGTCCCAAGACGACCGGTCCGCGACGGCGAACGCGTCCATGGTCTCGCGCAGGTCACTCATGAACCGCTCATCGTGTGACGCCTGAGCCATGAGCGCATCTCGCGGATCAGTGTCTCCCTTGCCGGCCATCAGAGCCTCGTACTCCTCAATCGGGAGCGCCACGGCGACGCGGCGGCCCCCCGAGTCAACGATGAACTGCCGCCGTAAGGTGAGGGCGGGCATCGCACACCTCCTGTGTTCGTAGACTGCGCATTAAGTGGGCCATTTCACCCATTGTACACCGTCCCGTTCCGCTCGACGTATCTCATCAGAACCTCACGGGCGGCCTGCCTGCAGACCCCGTGCACGAACGCAACGCCCCGGTCCTCGAGATAGCGATAGGAATCGGCGAACACCGGCCCCTCGTCGAAGCCTGCTGCGAGAGCGTCCTCCTTTGTGGCCGCGCAGACCACGCGCCGCACGCCGCTCCACCAGATGGCGCCCAGGCACATGGCGCATGGCTCGCACGACGTGTAGAGCGCGTGGGGCGGGATGCCCGGATCGTCGAGCGAGTAGCTGCCGATGGCCGCCTCGGCGAGCATGGCAGCCACGACCTCGGCATGGAGGGATGAGTTTCTAAGGGGCACGACACGATTGACCCCGACCGATACGACACGGCCGGTGTCACGCTCGACCACCACCGCGCCGAACGGCCCGCCGGTGCCGTGCTCCACGTTGGCCCGCGAGAGCGCGATGGCCAGCTCGATGAAGCCGGCGTCGCCCGTCGGTTCGGGTTGCCCACGAAGGAAATCCGCCATCCACCCGGGCAACGTGACGACGGCCCGGCGGCGCAACCGAGGCAGGTCCATGCAATGAGGATAGCACGTTGTCCGCGGCAGAAGGGGCGCGCCGATTGCCGGGTCCGGGGGACCGGGCTAATATCCAACTCCCTTGGTCCGGCGGACCGGGATGCCGTCCAACGCCAGTGCCCTGGTCCGGTGGACCAGGCTACCATGACGCGCCGATTCGCGGGTCCGGTGGACCGGGATGCCATCCAACTTCCCTGGTCCGTTGAACCAGGCTACCATGACGCG
>JBBIQU010000175.1:7675-8504 GCA_037442185.1 Chthonomonadales bacterium
GGTTTGGTATGGGTGCGGCTAGACGAGGTCGCAGGCGTCCGCCGGCATCCAGTGGGCTTCCTTGCCCTCCCACTTGACGTTGCAGCCGATGGGGTTGGTCAGGGGCTTCGCCACGGGTCGTCCGGCCAGCACATCGTCGAGCGCGGCTTCCAGGTCATTGACCGTGGCCTTCGCCGGTTCGCGCGGGTTGTCGAGAGCCCGGCCCGTGTACGCCAGTTCGCGATCTTTGTTGAACACGAAGAAGTGGGGCGTGCGCAGGGCTCCGTAGGCAAGGGCGATGCGCTGGCTCTCGTCACGCAGGTAGACCCACGGGAACTTGTGCGTCTCCATCCGCTCGATCATCTTGATGAACGAGTCCTCGGCATAGGTCAGCACGCTGTTGGCATTGGCGCCGACAAAGCGCACGCCTTTTGGAGCGTACTTCTCGGCGGTCGCGCGAGTGCTTTCGTCCGAGCCGACAACGTAGGGGCAATGGTTGCACGTGAAGAAGACGACCAGGACGTCGGCATCGGCGAAGTCGGCAAGGCTGTAGCACTTACCGTCCGTTGCAGGCAACGCGAAGTCGGGCGCCTTGGCGCCAATGGGCAAGGTGAAGGGCATTCTTGTTCTCCTCTGGGTGATCGTAGTACCGTTGATACATACCTATACCGCAAGGGCTCGCATGGGCGTTCGCATTGGGGCATGCGGCGAGGTTGACCTCGCCCGTCGCCGTTTGGAGCGACGAACCTGCCCCGCCGTGCGAGCGCGTAGTGTCGCCGCTATGTTCCCCCGCCCCCTGGGTGGGCGGGGGAAACCAGGGCGCGCCACGTTCGGTGTTGGGCCAACGTAC
>JBBIQU010000176.1:0-8468 GCA_037442185.1 Chthonomonadales bacterium
CACCCCAGTAGCCGTCTACACTGCCTACCGACCACGGGACGCCAATCGAATGGCGTCCCGTTTTCTGTGCGCCGTCTGGCTCTACGTGTTATGGCCATGAACGAGGAGACGCCGCCTCGCAGCGACGCACGCGCCCGCCGTTGTAGGGGCGAGTCAACCGCACGACCCACGTCTCGACGAGCGGCCAATCGTACCGTTGCGGTTGGCTCGCCCTCGTGTCGGCCAATGAAGCGGCACCGCCGTCATACAGGCCACCTCATCCTGCGTTTGTCACCGGTAGCTCAGGGCATTCGATAGACAAACGGCAACACGGACGACAGGGTCCGCGCTTCGCTGCGCTCCTAAGAAAGTCCCCTTTCTGCTACCCACTCGGCGGTCCCGCCGCCTCGTTGCTCGCGATGACGTATACGCTCAAACGGTTGCTGGGCAGCCGGATACGAATATGCGACACACACCCTCCCAGGTCGCCTTGCAGGAACATCCCGCGTCGCGCAGAAGATTGCTACGACAGCAGCGCCGTGCCTCTGGAGCGGCGCCGATCACGACCGGACGGAGCTTCGACAATGTGCGACACGAGACGTTTCCTTACATTCGACCTTGGCGCCGAGAGCGGGCGCGCGGTCCTCGGCATCGTTGATGATCAGAGGATCGCGCTGCACGACGTGCACCGCTTCCCGAACGAACCGCAGAGAATTCTTGACCGCTTCCACTGGGATACGGTGCGCCTGTTTGCGGAGATAAAGCGGGGCCTGGCCAAGTGCGTTGCCGACCATCCGGGACCGCTGCACGGGATCGGCGTGGATACCTGGGGAGTGGACTTCGCGCTGCTCGACCAACGGGACGATATCCTGGGGCTGCCCTACCATTATCGGGATGCGCGGACCGACGGCATGATGGACGAGGTGTTCCGGATCGTGCCTCGGGACGAGGTCTACCGCACCACAGGCATCCAGTTCATGCAGCTGAACACACTCTATCAGCTCATGGCCCTCCGCAAGGCCGGCTCGCCGTTGCTGGAACTCGCCCGCACGATGCTCATGACGCCCGACTTAATCAACTTCTGGCTGACCGGCATCAAGGCGAACGAGTTCACGAACGCAACGACGACCCAGTGTTTCAACCCGGTTGCCGGCGGGTGGGCTTTCGAGATGCTGGATCGGCTTGGCATTCCAACGGGGTTCTTCGGGGATGTTGTCCCGCCCGGAACCGTACTGGGTCCGCTCCATGCCACGATGCGCGACGAGACCGGGGCCGATGCGGTCAGCGTCATCGCGCCCGCGACCCATGACACAGGCTCGGCAGTGGCGGCGGCGCCTGCCCGGGGCGCCACGGGCTGGGCGTACATCAGCTGCGGCACGTGGTCCCTTGTGGGGGTCGAATCGCCACAGCCGGTCATTAACGAGCGCACGCTTGCCTACAACCTGACGAACGAGGGCGGCGTCTGCGGTACCATCCGGCTCTTGCGCAATGTGATGGGCCTTTGGCTTCTCCAGCAGTGTCGGCAGTCGTGGGCTCGTACGGATCGAACGTACAGCTACGAAGAGCTGGCCCAGATGGCGCCCACGGCCGAGCCGTTCGTGGCGCTCATAGATCCCGATGATCCTGCCTTCCTCAAGCCGCGCGACATGCCTGAGGCCATCCGTGACTACTGTCGCAGAACCGGCCAGAGCGCGCCCGATTCCGTCGCGTCGTTTGTCCGAGCCATCGTCGAAGGGCTCGCCCTGAAATACCGATGGGTGATCGAGAGACTCGAGGAGGTCACCGGCACGCCCATCGAGACGATCCACATCATCGGCGGCGGCAGTCAGAACCGCCTCCTGTGTCAGGCTACGGCGGACGCCACGGGCAAACCCGTCATGGCCGGACCCGTGGAAGCGACCGCGCTCGGCAATGTTGCGATCCAGGCGATGGCGACGGGTGCCATTGCCGACCTATCGCAGGCTCGCTCGCTCATCGCGCGTTCTTTTCCGCTGATCGAATACACACCACAAGACTCGGGCGTGTGGGAAGAGCCCTACAGCCGGTTTGTCGGCATGCTGACAGTATGACCGGACATCCCGGAGTTGCCTCGGCGCTCCCATTGCGGGTAAGCCGTAGCGCTTGGCCAGGCTGGGGGGCCCAACTCGGCCACACGATCACAGGAGTGACAGATGGGCACCGTTCAGAAGCGCATCGGTATGCTTCTCGCCGCGCTCGCTGCTGCATTCATCTTGTTGGTTCCGTTCGTCAACGCGATGCAGGGCAGGCATGCGCGTCTGCTTGTTGAGCGCAGCCGTCAGGAAAGCATGAATGCTGCAGATATCGAGCGTCTGATCGGCCTCGATCGCACGAAGTTCGCTAGCTTCATCATAGATTACACGTGGTGGGACGAGTTCGCCGAGTTCGTGAAGAAGCCCGACCGGCAATGGGCGGTTGACAATATCGATTCGAGCTTCGAAGCATGCAGGTTCGCGGCGATATGGGTCTACGACAAGAACGCCAAGCGCGTGTACTCGGCAGTTCAGCCCGGCTCCCGTGTGCCGAAGGAGCTTCCGTTCGCCCCATCCCTGCTGCGTGAGCGCATGGCCGACAAGCCTTACTTCCACTCATTCGAGAGGACCCCCGACGGCATCGTGGAAATCAGGGCCGGGCGCATCCACTACAGCAACGATCCGAACCGGACAGGACCGTTCACCGGTTATGTCGCGGCTTCCCATCCCTGGACCGATGTGGACAACGCGGATCTGGCAAAGCTGACCCGCTGCACCGTTCGGTTAGTGGTCGGAAAGTCGCAGCCGGAGCCGCCGAGTACAAACCCGGCGGCATACGTCTTCACGATTCCGCTCAAGAACCATCGGGATGAGTTGGTGGCGGAACTGCATTTCTCGGGGGCGTCGCGCGCTGCAGCTGTTTTGGCCGAGTCCGAATCGCGCGACCGCATGCTGCTGATTGTCTTCGGCGCAGTCATCTACGTTGGAGTTGCTCTGGCGCTCATGAAGTGGGTGAGTCAACCGCTCGCCAGGATCAGCGGCGCACTGGCAAGCCAGGCCACGCAGCCTCTCGCGGCGCTTGAGCGGCGTAAGGACGAGTTCGGATCGGTTGCAGGCAACCTGCGCGAGTTCTTCGAGCAGAAAGCGCTGCTGGAGCAGGAAATCGCCGAGCGCAGACGGGTCGAGGCGGCATTGCGGAAGAGCGAAGAACAGCTACAGGCCCTCACGGTTGAGCTTCAGCGCTCCAATCGCGAGCTGCAGCACTTTGCTTCGGTCGCATCCCACGACCTTCAGGAGCCGCTTCGCAAGATCAGCGCGTTCGGTGACCGTTTGATCAGGAAGTACGGCGACACGCTGCCGGCCGACGGTCAGGACTACCTGGCGCGCATGAAGAACGCCGTCGGGCGCATGTCGGGGCTGATCGAGGATCTGCTCACCTACTCCAGGGTTACCACACGGGCCAAGCCGTTCGAGCCGCTCGACCTGAACGTGGTGGTGTCGGAGGTCCTTGGCGACCTTGAGACAAGGATACAGCAGACCGGCGGGACGGTGGAAGTCGGTCCGTTGCCGACCATCGAAGCGGACCCGATGCAGATACGGCAGGTGTTCCAGAACCTCATCGGCAACGCTCTGAAGTTCTCGCGCGAAGGCGTGCCGCCCGTTGTGAAGGTGAACGCCGAGATCGTCAACACCGACCAGGGAGAACGATGTCGCACCGTGGTCTCCGACAACGGGATCGGTTTCGACACTCAGTATGCCGAGCGCATATTCCGTGTATTCGAGCGGCTGCACGGTCGGGAGCAGTATGAAGGCACCGGCATGGGCCTTGCCATTGTGAAGAAGATCGCCGAACGCCACGGCGGCACTGCAGTGGCGGACGGCGTCCTCAACGAAGGCGCAACGTTCACGATCACGCTGCCGGTTTCACACCCGGAACAGCAGGCAGCGGACTAGCGGTTGGCGATCTGAAGGTCGTCGAGGAAGAACCCGGCCGCGCGCTCGGAAAATGAACAGAAGCCGATCCATGTGAGGTGCCCGTAGGCCGGGCTTCCGTTCGGGAGATCGGAGATTGTGCGCGGCGGGTGCCCCTCCGACGCAACGGTCAGTTTCCATCCATCGCCGGGCCTGCCTATGGGGCCTTCGATGGCGATAGTGTTCCAGATGTTGTCCGGAACCGCGCACAGCTCACGCCCGCCGACTGTCAGCTTGCCGTCGCGGATCCACAGGCTGGGTCCAACCCTGTACGGCTGAGTCCGCCAGTCGCGCCATTCGTGGTGGAGAACTGCTCCGGGCTCCATGCGCACAGCGAATCGGCATGTGGTCGTCCCCCGAGTGTGGTTCGGATTGAATACGAGGTGCGGGTTGAAGGCATACTGCAGGCCAACCGCATCCCGCATGAGCAGAGAACGGCTTCCCGCATGGGCTTGCTGATCCGTTACGCCGATGAAGTCGCCCTTGCCCTCGAGCATGTTGTCGCCCACCGGACATGGACTGCCCACGGGAATCTCCTCGAAGTCCAGCGTCAACTGCATGGGCGGAGGGGCCGGAGGAGGAGGCGCAAAGCGCACTTTCGGGTACCTGAGCCCCCGGGCCAGCTGAACCCAGTTTCGGTCGCCGTACACGCCTGCCCTCGCCGGATCGAAGTGCTCGAAGCCCAGTTTGAGCGCGGGCGAGTCCGGCTTGAGGCGGACGTCGCCGTTTCGTATGTCGCGGAAGAGCGGATCGGCCACGAGGGAGCCCGCCTCCTTGCCGGCAGCTTGCCATTCGGGCAGCGGCTTGCCTGCGAAGAGAACCGGCTTGCCGAACCGCCAGTATATGTTGGCCTCGGAGGTCACATTCGCGTCGGCCCACGTGCCGCTCAGCGGGTCGCCTTCATCCCAGACCACTATGTTCCGGGTGAACGTGAACGACTTGTGCTGTTCGGGTCTGGAACGCTGTATCTGGCCGTCCATGCTGAAGGCCAGGATGTTGTTGCGGATGACGTTCTCTTTGCCGTAGTGCTGGTGGTAGGTGCCGGTCTTGACATGGTGCACGAAGTTGTCGCGCATGAGGATATGCGTCGTGCCTTCGTCGTTGTACAGCCCCCAACCGCCGCGGCCATAGAGGTCATAGCTGTACACATCGTGGATGTGATTGCCGTTGACCGTGGTGCCCTCATGGTTGCCGAGTGTGTAGACGCCGCCCATATCGCTCAGGACGCCCCACCCGACGTGGTGGATGTGGTTGAAGTCAATCCGGTTCCGCTGCGCGAGGGCAGGCCCATAGCCCCACGTCCACCCTACCGACACGCCGGTATAGTAGAGGTCGCTGATGTCGTTGTGGGTAACGCGGTTGTCGCCGCTCTGGCCGATCCAGACGCCGATTGCGCCATGGTGGATGCGGCCGCCGCTCCGGATGATGTTGTTGTCCACGACGTTGCCGTGGGTGCGATCGGGTCCCTCGGGCCGGATTTCGCCCTCGCCGATGCGGACCCCTCCGGCGCCAAGGTCATGGAGATGCGATCGCGTCAGTGAGCAGTTGGAGCATCCTCTGCGAAACCAGATGCCGTAGATGCCGACGTGGCCCACCTCACACCGCTCGAAGCGAACCTCGTGCGCATAGTCAGCCATGATTGCCGCCGGAATGGTGAACTCGGCCTGACCATCGGCATGGCCTTCCGGCGGCATAACGTACTGCCCGTAGCGGAACGACAGACCCTCGAACGACACGAACTCGACAGGCCGCTCGGCTGTCCCCTCGATCTTGATGAACTGCTCGCAGACCGGAGCGATGACCGATGCCTTGCGCATGTCCTCACCCGGTCTCGGACGATAGCAGGCGCGTCCGGCATCGGCGAACCATTCTCCAGGAGCGTCGAGCGCCTCTCTGAGGTTCTCAATGTGGTACCGCTGATTCTGGCCCCAGTAGTGGAACGGCCAAGGCGCCCCGGGTCCCGCCACCACGAGCGCGTCCCCGTCGAAACCGGCCACATAATGCCGCGAGGTCTCCCAGGAGTGGTATGCGACCACCACGACGCTGCGCAGCCGATCGGCAGGAATCCTCTTGAGTATAGCGAGCTCATCGGGGCGCGGCCGAAAGGCCCGCCGCGTGAGATCGGCCTGAGCGCCGGTGAGGGGATCAGAGCCACGCTCATGCTTGCCCTGCGAATAGAACCAGAAGTCGTTGGGCATGCGCGCCCGGATGGCGCGGCGACCGTTGACCCAGAGCTGGTCGAACTTCCAAGACGTGCCGCCGGGGATCGGAGCCGACCATACGCCGTCCCGGCCGCGGACCCAACCGACAATGGCCTTGCCGCCCGAGAAGACGGCCGCGCCCGGCTTCGTGGAACGATACCTGACGGGGGCTTGTCGCGTTCCGGAGTCGTCCGGCGTGATCACTAGCGGGCGGCTCATGGCGTAGGTACCCGGCTGTATCAGGATCGTGACTGGCTTCTGATTGGCCGCCTGTTTGCGAATGCGCCTGACCACATCGCGCGCGGCTTCCAGTGACCGCACGGGGCCATCCGTGCGCTTGGCGTTCGGCGCGGCAAGTCTGCCCGTCCACCGGTCATTGCCGTCTGGCGAGACGTGTACCGTGATCTGGGCTCCGGCAGAGATGGATGCGGCAATGGCCGGCAGAAGCAGTGACAGTCTCCAACAGCGCATAGACGTACTCCAGTGACGGATGGGGTTCTGGGAACGGATTCCGCATGAGGCGCGTCCATTCCTGCCGGCATCGGCGGCCGGCGTGCGTGTCGCTCCTTGTGAAAGCTCCCGCGCGGGGGTCGGATCGAAGCCGCGCGCCCGCCGTTGTAGGGGCGAGTCAACCGCACAACCCATGTCTCGACGAACAGCTAATCGGGCCGCTGCGGTTGGCTCGCCCTCGTTGGGTCCGGCCAAGCGACACCGTCGTCACACAATCCACGTCATCGCGAGCAAGGGCGGGTGTGTGAAAGCGGTTGCCCTGCGTCCGGATCGCGGGACGTGAAAAGCGCCTCGGCAGCCACGCAAACGGTCGCGACGCAGACCTCCGCTCTGTTCGGTGATTGTCTGGGCAGGAGCCGATGCAGCAAGCGCCGAATGGCGCGAAGAGCGTCGCGTTGGAGAGGGAGAAGCCATGAAGATCACTGAAATGCGCGTGGTCGTGACCTGTCCGGGCCGCAACTTCGTGTTCGTCAAGGTCATGACCGACAGCCCGGGTCTGTACGGTGTGGGCGAGGGCACGCTGGCGGGAAGCGAGACTGTGGTGGCCGAGGCCCTCCGTCACATGAGCCACCTGATGGTCGGGCGCGATCCGCGGCGCATCGAGGATCTGTGGCATCTGCTGTATCGGCAGGGTTACTGGCGCGGTGGGCCGGTCTTCATGGCGGCGCTGGCGGCGGTGGACATGGCGCTATGGGACATCAAGGGCAAGATCGCCGGCTTGCCGGTCTACGAGCTGCTCGGCGGGGCATCCCGCGACTGCGTCACCTGCTACACCCATGCAGGAGGTCGGGATCCCGTCGAGTGCGAGGACAGCGCTCGGGCCATCATGGAGCGCGGCTTCCGCCACATGCGATGCCAGGTCGGGCCATATGGAGGCGAAGGTGTGATTGGCGAGCTTCCTCCGGTCAGTCCCGGCACGCCTACGACGCAGATATTCGAGCCGACGCCCTATGTCCTCGGAGTTCCGAAGCTGTTCGCCCATCTCAGGGACAAACTCGGCATGGAGGTGGAGCTGCTGCACGATGTTCATGAGCAGCTCAGTCCCATCGAGGCGATCCGGCTTGCGCGCGATTTGGAGCCGTTCCGCCTGTTCTACCTCGAGGACCCGCTCCAGCCCGATCAGCGGGAGGCATGGCCGCTGCTCCGCGCGGCTTCGGCGACGCCGCTGGCCATCGGGGAGATACTCACATCGCGCTGGGAGTGCCTCCCTCTATTCACCAACAAGTGGATTGACTTCATCCGCATGAAGCCCCAGCATGCCGGCGGCATCACCGAGATGCGCAAGATCATGGTGATGGCCGAGCCCTACAATGTGCGCAGCGCGTTCCACGGAGCGGCTGACATCGGCCTGATCGGTCAGGCGGCTTCCGTTGCGGTGCAGATGGTGATCCCCAACTTCGGCATCCAGGAATACACGCGCCATCCCGAGCCGGCCTACGAGGTCACCCCGGGCGCGTGCGAGATGCGCAATGGGGCCCTGTATCCCAGCGACCTCCCGGGGCTCGGGATTGATCTCGATGAGGACTTGGCCGCACGGTACCCATATCAGCGGAGCTTCATGCCGCTCGTTCGCCGCGCCGACGGGACGATGCACCTGTACTGACAGTTCGCCGGTCGTTCACCGTTGGCGCGCAGGGGGCGCTGCCGGGCCCGGAGCCACCGTGTGCGCGGTGGTAGGGACCGCGAGGGGCCAAGTCGCCTTAGTCGTAAGGTCTCGCCGCCCGACTTGGGCGTCGTAGTAGCGTGAACCGACGTGCATCAGCCCGGCGTCGCCGTCGGTGCGGTAGCCCCACGCGCCGGCGCGTTCCCCTCTCCC
>JBBIQU010000177.1:0-8391 GCA_037442185.1 Chthonomonadales bacterium
ATCGAGTTGACGGTCAGCGTGCCGCGCTATCAGCCGGCAAATGTGAACCTCACCTATCTGGACATCAACGGGAGCCCGTACAACGCAACGGGTGACATTCCGGGACTGACGTCGCCCATGCTGGTAGGTCCCGGACGTCCGGCGCGGAGCCGCGCTGAGGCTCCGGGCGGAGCGATCGCTCCGAGCGCCGGTTACTATGGGGGCCTGGTTGTCTATGTTGACAACAACGGCGACGGCCGATATCAGGGATCGGGGCTGCAGGCCCGCGCCACTCAGACGGTTGCCAACGCTCGCGAGGAAGTCTATCGGCAGTTCGCGACCGGCGTCGCCGTGCCGCCGGATATCGCGCTCCGGGCCGAAGAGGAAACGATTGACCTCGGCAAGGTGCCGCATTCGGCAGGCTATGTTCCCGGCGTTCCGTTTGCTCCCAGCGCGATTGGTCCATATCTGAACACGCCGTCGCCGTTCGATCCTCAGAACGGCGCAGGGCTGTTTGCGCCGTTCACGATCAGGAACACGGGCAACGTCAACCTGGGTAACCTGCGCGTCGCCAAGCTGGCGGGCGATGCGCCGGATGCGTGGGCGTATCCCGGATCATGGGCGCGACTGGGCAGCGATCAGGTTAGCCCGTACCTGCCTGTCTACGACTCGCAGGGGGCGCTGGTCACTGCCGTAGCCCCGGGACGGCCGTTCGATGTGCCGATGGCCTGGCAGTTGAACTCGCCGCTGCTGGGGCGGGCTCTGCCGGTGCCGTTCTCTGGCGCTCTGCCGCCGGGAGCGAACTACGGCATTGTCAGCTCGCTCGATCACGGCAATCAGGCCGGTCTGGCCATTGATGCGCTCTCGCTCTGGCCCTACGATCTCAATGCGGTGCCGGGATTCGGGCCGCTGAGACCCGACGTGGAGCCGGGGAACCCGTACGTCAGGGCGGGCAATGTGCTGGGGTGGCCTGCAGGCGTCAATCCGAGGCCGACGCTGCACAAACCACGACCCGGCGACAGCGGTCCTACGGTGCTTTCCATCCCCGACGTGGGGCATGGCGATCCCTTCGGCGTGCTGGCAGCGCTTCGGGCTTCGGGCAGGGAGGTCCGACCCAAGATCGGCATCGCGCCTCCGCTGGGCGCTCCGGCCGGGACGTACTCGGCGCCGGTGTATGTGTTCGAGGATGTCTATCCTCCGCAGTGGCGCGCGTGGCTGAACCTCTACGATGCGGCAGCCAATCCGCTCACGGCGGCCATTGACGACAACGGCGTGCCGGATTTCCGTAGCTACGTGGATCCGGCCGACAGGCTTCGCTCGATGAGCGCGCCGGTTGAGCCGATGGTGCAGAATCCGTTCAAGCTGAAGATACAGGTACGTGAAGCGCGACTGACCAACTCCCAGACGTTCCAGCCTGCGCCGGGCGCCCCACTGATCCAGACGGATGGGACCTTCCCGCAGGTGGATCTGAGAGCGTCTACGGCGAACAATCCGTCGGCCGATCCGTTCGGCGCAAACGTCATGCCGTCGGTCATCTTCGACCGAACCGGCACCGGCGCTAGCGTGAACCTGGGATTGCTCCTGGCGTTCGCATCGAACCGGCCGGAGGCATTCGGAGCGGCGCCGACGAGGCAGGACGTTCCCTGGAGGCTGATCTACTCGCAACTGACGGGCGGAGCTACGGCGTTCGATCCGGCAGGCGCGTTTGGAGGATCGGCTCCGTCGCTGTTCGGATGGCGGTTCGATGTGCTGGCCGCCTCCCCTGACCGCTGGTGGAGCCCGACGGGCGTCGGAACGCCGTTCCCGGCGCTCTCCGCAACCCAGGCCCTTTTCCCGTCGCAGGCGTCGGACACGCCCGGACCTGCAACGACCCCGGTTGTGCCGGGTGTGCCGGTCGTTAATGGCGACGGCGATCCCGTTGTGGCCCACGGTTCCCCCGCGCTCGTTCGCGACGAGGCTTCGAGCGGACGAACGCCGGATCTCTGGCTGTTCTGGCAGGGCGGAGTCAACAAGAACACTGCGGACGGCGGCTCGGCATTCGATGGACGGACGCTGTATGTTCCCATCCGCAGGGAGGGCAACGGCGCGTATGTCCCCGATCTTGGCGGCGCTCCGGGCGGCGTTCCGTACGGCTTCCTGAACGATCCGAATCTGCCGAAGTACGGACCGAAGCCAATGGTCGTGGATGGAACCGGGTACCTGTTCTGGTACGGCGGTCCGGCCTCACGCTCAAGGCTGTTCTACAACGTCAACGCGTATCATCCGACCAGAAATCCGCAGGGCATGAGGAATCCGACCGCGTGGTCGGTGGATCGCGCCCTGCCGACGCCGGGAGGTCTTACGGGTCTCGCGAATCCGATCCCGATTCCACGGCGGCTGGACGGCGACCAGAGGGCGGCGAACGTGGTGACGCACGTGGACCTCGTTTACACAGGCCAGTTCCAGGATCGTCCACAGCCGGAGACGTTCATGACGCGGTACCTGCTGCGCGAACTGGCCAACGGCAGGCCCGGGCAGGCAGTGGTGCCGTTCCCGAGGGTCGAATCCGAGCTCGCGGCCCGACAGGGCGCGTCGCAGACATGGGCTACGCGCGACGTGGCCTGGGTCTACCGAGACCCGCAGACGCAGGCGTTCGTTGACGGCTCGGGCAACAGTCCGTGGATTGTGATTCGGGTCAACGGCACGCGCGTCAATCTGGGCGCGCCGGCATTCGACAGCCCGACCGGCAAGCTCTACTTCAACTCGACGCTGGGCGGCAGGATTGCAGTGGATCCTCAGGCGGGCACGATTACGTTCACGGACATCGCGCCGCGCATAGCGGACGCGGTGACGGTATCGTATACGCCGCAGACCATCCGATTGAACGTCACGCGGTCGGATACGGGCGTCGTCGCAGTTCCTGCCGGATGGCAGAGCGATGCAGGCTTCGCCCCACAGCCGGCCGTGCGATCGCCGGGCGCCAACACGGGACCGGTGGCCGTACTCGATCGGTCGGACAACCCGCGAAGGGTCACGGAAGCCGACTCTGTTCGGCCCGGCTCACAGGCTGTTCGGCCGGCCACGGTATCGCGCCTCTGGCTCTTCTATCGCAAGACCGGCAGCAACATGACGAGTTCGGGCGGGCTGTACTTCAAGGCCATGAGGCTGATGGTCCGGCTCCCGCGTCCTGTTCCGCGCAATGCCGACGGCACGATCGGCGCCAACATTCAGATCAGCGGCAATCGTGGACCGGTGGAGATAGACTGGCAGCGGGGACGGCTGTACTTCACCGAGATAGATGAGGGTGCGAACGTTCGGGTGACGCAGGCCATCGCCGGCGGCGGCTCTGTGGAAGCGGAGTATCGCGTGTCCTGGGGAGATGAGCTGACGGTTGCGGCCACGCCGGGCGACCAGACCACGGGAGAAGCCGCATTGCCGACGGATGCGGCAGTGAATGAGGGGCAGATAACGGCGGTGAAGGACCCGTTTGTGGATCGCATGTGGCTCTTCTGGGCCAGCACGCGGTCGGGCACGACGGACCTGTACTACATGACGATCAGCCCGTCGTTCTATCCGCAGACATATCCGTAGCCCGGACCGACGGCGGCGGATACGGCCGGTCCGTATCCGCCGCGCGCATGTCCGCGATGCGGATGTACGGTCCGGACGGCAGTCTCGATGGGGGTGTGCGCATTCGTGCTTGACACTCCCATCGAAACTTGCTACAATCTAGCGCTTACGCTCATTTCATGAAGCGAGCGTGAGGCGTTGCTTCACGATCACATCGGGGGTACCCAGTATGGGGAAGGCCGCAGGACCGACGGTCGGGCTAGATATAGGCTCCAAGTTCATGAAGGCCGTAGAGCTTGTGCCTGGCCGAAACGGCCCAACGGTGAAGGCTCTCGGCATTGCGCCGACGCCGCCCGGTGCCATGGAAAACAGCGTCATTGTTGACCCGAAGCTGCTCGGTGACGCCGTCAAGAAGATGCTGAAAGAAGCCGGTATCTCGTGCAAGCGCTCGGTCAGTTCGGTTTCTGGGCAGGGGGCGCTCGTCGTCCGTGTCATTGAAGTGCCGAAGATGACCGAAGCAGAGCTCGCGGAAACCATGAAATGGGAAGTCGAGCGGCACGTTCCCTTTGCTGCCGACGAAGTCATCATGGACTTCCAGCCGATCACCAGGTCGGACGACGACCCCGATGCGCAGAACATGGAAGTGTTGCTTGCGGTGGCCCAGCAGGAGATGGTGGACCGGCATGTGGCCATGCTCTTCGCCGCCGGTCTGTTTCCCAGCGCCATTGATGTCGAGCCCCTTGCCGCATCCCGGGCGCTCATCGAGCTTGGCCCCGATCCTTACGGGAAGAAGACCACCGCAATCGTCAATATCGGCGCGAGTTCGACCGACATCGGCATCTACCGCGACGGCGTGCTGGCATTCCCGCGCACGCTTCCCCTGGCAGGCGACGCCATGACGGCGGCGCTAGCGCAGCAGCTGGGCCTTGACGAAGAGCAGGCCGAAGAGACCAAGTGCCGCAAGGGCGAGGTCCTTCTGGGTGAGGCTCCGGTTCAGGCTGCGCCGCAGGATACGGGCTTCTATGATGTCGGCGCCGGAGGCGCGCCTGAAACCGGCGGGTTCGATTTCGGCGGCGAGACCGATGGAGCCGACGCCTTCGACCTGGGCGCTCCGCCTGAGCCGCAGGCAACGGTGCCCGCGCCGGAGCCGTCGGGCAACTTCACCGAGGACCAGCTTCAGGTCTTCTCGGCAATCGCGCCGACGCTTGGCGAGCTTGTTGCCGAACTCCGGCGCTCCATCGAGTACTATCAGGGGCGAACAGGCGGCGGGCAGATAGATGAAATCCTGCTGTGCGGCGGCACGGCCAGCCTCAAGAACCTCGATACGTTCCTGAGCGGCGAGCTTGGCATCCCTGCGTGGGTGGCCGATCCCTTCAAGTTCACGACCGTAACCGCCAAGAACTACTCCGCCGATCACATACGCGATCTTGGGCCGAGCTTCACGGTCGCAACCGGACTGGCTGCGCGGGACTTCGTCGCCGCTCCGGTTGTGCCGAAGACGAAGCCTCCGAAACGCGGGAAGAAGTGAGGACAGGGAACTAGCGCCATGCTACGCATCAACCTCCTGCCCCCCTACATTTACGAGGGCTCCAAGCGCCGCAACGTGACCATTCTCTGGGTGGTCATCTTGCTCGCGATCATCGGCGGGTTCGTCTTCGCGAAGATGCAGATAGACACCCAGACAGCCGCGCTCGTCCAAGAGAAGGATAGCCTGACGCCGGACGCCGACAAGGCCGACAGGCTTCAGGCACAGGCCAACTCGATCAACTCGGAGTCGCAGGCGATCCGCGAGAAGCGCGACTTCGTGAAGAACGCCCGGCTTCACAACAGCACGGTCTACCAGCCCGTCGTCTACAACATCCGTGACTACACGATGAAGGGCGTACTCTACTACTCGCTCATGCCCTCGGGCCAGACGGTCAGCCTCGATGCCTACGCCGGCTCGCTGGCTCAGGTAGGACACTACTTGATGTGGATGGAGCATAACCCGGAGATCAGCCAGGTTTCCATCTCGCTCAGCGGGTTGCCGAGCTTCCCGGTACCCCCGGGCTTCAACGGACAGCCGCAAGGAGCGAACCCGCGACCTCCGGGAGCGGGAGGCTATGAGTTCGGCGTGACCCTCACGCTCAACAAGCCGATCCCGAACGGTCCCGCGTTTGCTCCGGGCGGCGGATGGGGCGGAGGCGCGCCGCAGGCCGGCGGCAGCCTGTTCGCTCCCGGAATGACCGCGCCGATGATGGGCGGACCTCCCGGCGCCGGAGCGATGCCCGGTATGAGCAGCGGCATGGTCCCCGGCGGCATGATGGGTGCGCCGAGCGCGCCGATGTCGGCCGGAATGCAGCAGCCTGGCGGTGGCCCCGCAGGCGCGTCGGAACGCTAGGAGGAGCGCTGCCACCATGTCCAAGCTGACCTTGCTCCATATCAACATCATTGGCGTCGTTGTGGCGCTGATGGTGGGCGCCGGATTGTACTTCACCATCATCACAGGCGCTCTGGAGGCTCAGAAGAAGGCCGACTCGGAGCTGGCGGCAGTCCGCGCTCGGGCCGAGAAGCTGCCGGCGGCGACGCGCGCGCTCGAGACGGCACAGAAGGAAAAGGCTCAGGCGGAAGCGGAATGGGCTGTCTACGAGCGACAGTATATGCCCGTGATCGGCTACACCGACAACACGCTCACAACGTGGCTGAAAGTGTTCGTGCCGAACAAGGGGCGATCGTGGCCGGAGAGGTTCATTCGTACAATCCGACAGCACATGGCTTCCGAGCGGAAGGTGAACGGCATCGTATGGGAGAATCCGGGCGCCCTCGTGCTGCCTTCGTATGGGCCCGACCCAAATACCATCCAGGTTGGCGCACAGGGGCAGGGATTCGGCCCGGTGCTTACGTACTCTTATCAGATGTCGGTGCGCGCCCGCTCGCTGGACAAGCTGATGCAGCACATACGGTCGTGGTCGTCGCTGGCCCAGGCCGGCGTGCCGGTGGTAGACGGTTTGCAGATTGCCGGCAACAGCCCTAACCTTTCGGCGACGTACAACGTCACATCTACGATCATCGTTCGCGACAAGACGCCCGCTCAGATGCCGAGGATCACGGGTACCGGCGGCGGTATGACCGGCGGAATGGGCGGCATGGGCATGCCGGGGATGGGAATGCCGGGCATGGGCATGCGTGGCGGCATGCCGGGGATGGCCGGAGGTCCGGGAGCAATGCCCGGAATGGCGCGAGGCGGACCTGGCGGAGCCGGCGCAACCTCTCAGGGCATGATGGGCCCGCCCGGGATGATGAGCGGCGGACCTCCTGCAGGGGGCGGTGGCGCCCGCAATGCGCCGGGCGGTGCGACGATGATGACGGCCGAATAGTGGTTGCTTCGGGCAAAAGTGAGGACAGCTTGGTGGTCAACACGATTCGTGATATGATGCGATTGCTGGGGATCGTCATCCTCGCCGGCATGCTGTTCGGTGTGTCCGGATGCGGCGGCGGAGGCGACACCGGAACGGATACCGGAACGACGACGACGGCATCGGGGCCTTCGGAAGATGACAGCACCGAAGAGCCCGGAGGAGCGCTAATGGCGCCCGGTCTCCAGATGGGCGGGGGAATGTCGGCCGCAATCAGCGGCGGCATGCCGACATTTGGGGGACCCATGGGTGGGCCTATGGGCGGACCTGCGGCCGGCGCTCCGGCTGGACCGGGCTGGGCTGCGGGAGGCGGCGCAGCCGGTCCCAAGGTGACGACGAAGCCGCCGAATGCGCGACCCGATCCGTTTGCGCCATGGTGGAGCACGACGCCCCCGCCACCACCTGCGATTACGCTGGTGGAACCCTACAGGATTGCGACGCGCGAGGCCGGTGTCAAGCCTGTCGAAGAGACCGTTGAAGTGCAGGAAGTGCCCAATCGGCGTGTGGCGGGCATCGCTACGGGCGCCGGCGTCTACGCGTTGGTTGAAGGGCCAGAGGGCCAGAGCGTTGTCAAGGCAGGCGACATGCTTGGCGACTACAGGGTGGAGTCCATTCGGTCGCGCTCCATTGTGCTCACCCGAAAAGTGGGCAATGTGAGCTACACTCAGGAGGTCCCGCTGACGGATGTCGGAAGCCAGAGGACAGCAGCTCCTGCGGCTCCGGGCGGACCCGGCGGGGCGGGGATGATGTTCCGTGGCGGCGGGCCGCCGCGTATGGGTGGCGGCGGCGGTGGCGTTGGAGCCGAATCGGAGCTGTAACCGCACCGCCGGCGGCAGCGTAACATTCTTTGGGAGACCGATGAAACACGATATTGATGGCAGCGATGTGTCCATCAGGAGGTGCACGATGTACTCGGTGATGCGATGGGTCCGCACCGGCGCTCTGGTTGCGTTGGTCGGCACGGCTATTTGCGCCGCAATGCCTGTCAGGGCGCAGGATGCGGACGTGTCCAGCAAGAAGGTAACGCTCAACCTCGAGAATGCGGATATTCGCTACGCCCTCAAGATGCTGTTTGAGATGGTCGGCGTGAACTATGTGCTGGAAGAGAACGTGCAGGGCGCGGTGACGGCTTCACTGACTGATGTCTCGTTCCGAGTCGCGCTGGAGAACATCCTGAGGACGACTCAGTCTCAACTGCCTCTGACTTATCGCGTCCAGGATAATGTCTACACGGTGTCGGTGAAGCAGGAAGAGATCCAGGATCAGTCCACGACGGGCACCACCGAAGAGACAACGCCCGAGAAGCGCAGTCGTACCGTCAAGATACCGGTCACGTATGCTGACGCCGTAGACTTAGCCATTGCCCTTGGCGGCGGAGTGATCATGTCGAACCAGCGCATGGGCGGCGGCTATGGCGGCGGCTACGGCGGCGGCGGTCGCAGTCGCTACTGAGAACCGCCATCCTCTG
>JBBIQU010000178.1:0-8317 GCA_037442185.1 Chthonomonadales bacterium
TTGATCCAGGGACAGCGACGGGTGCTGGCCGGGCTGTTGCGTCAGCGGTTCGGCGGGATCGGCCCGGAGACGATAGCGAGGATCGAGGCGATCACAGACGCCCAGCGTCTGGACGAGATAGCGGTGCGCGTGTTGACCGCCGACGCAATCGAGGACCTCGGGTTGTAGGAGTTCGTGAGGCACCGGCGCTGAAGTCGGCGCAGGCGGGACGCCTGCGCTACGGGCAGCCGCACCCTTGCACAAATCCGGAGCCCCGCACACTGACGGGCGCCGCCGGCATCTGCTCCCGGTCGGCTCAAGCAGGGGGATTCCCTGCGACTGCCGAACGTTGCAGCCAACATGCGTTCGGAGGCCCCCGTGATGAAACCCCGCTTCGCGCTCATTGCGCTGACCCTATTCGCGACGCTCGTCGGCCACATGGCTAGCGCTGACCCGGTTCGGCTCGACGATCCGACTCGGCCCGTCCGCGCGTTGGGTCGCACGTTTGCCGAACTCCAGTGGTACACAAGGGTGCCGTGCGAGACGCGCCTGCAGCTGCGCGAGGGCACGGTTCCTTGTATGACTCCCGACGCCAACGGCAAGCCACGGCCCGTATGGAGCGGGTCCCAAGCAAGGATCATTGCGGGCAGGCCAGGCAAGCGAACGTACCACGTCCTCAGCATCAATGGCCTTGCGCCCGGCAAACGGTACGCCTATCGCATCTACGATCCAGGCGCCACGCCGACGGGACTCGAAAAGAGATGGGGCGCTGAAGCCCCATGGCGGCGCGAGTACTCCTTCAGCACCCTTGCTCCAGCGGGCAGAATGACCGTTGTGCGGGTGCCCGTCAAGGTCCTCCTCATGCCCAACGTCTGGAATGTGCAGTCGGCTTATGCCGATCCGTCCGGTCCCCCGCCGGCGCCGCCGCGCATGAGTGACGCTGACCTGAAACGCATGCGCGAGGAGTACGCAGTCGCCGCCCGGTTCCTGTTCATCAACAGCGGCATGCGGGTCTGGTATGACTTCCGGTTCTTCGTTGACGACCGTGTCCAGCGCTGGGGACCAGAGCCCGACAACGCATCGGGAGCATATAGTGGGCTTCCCCTTTGCAGGAGCTACGGCGGGCAGGACTACGTCGGCCCCGGAGGAGGCGACTTCACGATCCTTGACACCAAGAACGTGAGTCGTACAGTAAAGCAGCCTGTATTCGAGGCCTTTCCCTATGTCGGCCAGATCGAGCAGGCGTTTCCCCGACGATGGGTGCCGGCAAAGAAAGCCTGGGAGTTCTACGGCAGCGGGGGCGGCACCTACGGCATGGACGAATGGGACCGCGGCATACCCGGTCGGTCGCAATACCTCGGTGGGTCCGACACTGCATGGCTCGCAACGCACGAGTACCACCACCAGATCGAATCGATCGGAGCGTTCTCGCTCGCCAATCGGGAGGACGACCGCGTCATCTTCGACCACTTCTTCCCCAGAAAGAGGGAGCGCAAGGCCGACGGCACGTGGGACGAATGGGTCTGGTCCACAAGCTGGAAGCACGGCGAACACTGGGACGGCATTGCGATGTTCGATCGGATGCTCACCCCGGTCCAGTGGCTGCGGCTCCATTTCGGCGAGACCATCACGGTCGCCGATGCGGATGACGACGGAGTGCCGGACAACGATCCCCGGCTGCCATTCGACGAAAGGCGTTTCGGCAGCAATCCCGCGCGGCCGAAGACCGACGGCTTGATGGGCGATCTCGCCAAAGCACAGCTCAGTACCTGGGCTCCCGCGCCGCTGACGGACAGCTGGCGGAAAGCTCCGCAGAACCGCATACGGCCCAACCCGCGCAAGGCGGACTCCGACGCCGACGGCCTTGCCGACGGCCTGGACCCTTACCCGCTGTACCCGTGGGCGTCGTTCATCTGGCCGGTCACCGCGTCGGTGGACGGCTCCGACGGCGAGTGGGCCGATGTGCCGCTCTCGGGCCGCGTTGCCGATCACGGGGTCGCGGCCGAGTTTCGCCAGGGCCACGATGAAGCCGCCTACTACGCCTGTTTCAAGCTCCGCGGGCCATGGCAGCGCGTCTGGGTCGGTCTGGACGGCGAGGGTCAAGGCTACTACACCACCAACAGCACCTACGCGTTCGAGATCCGCCGTGCCGAAGGACCTGAGGTCGCCGTCGTTCGTCCCTCAAGCGGCAACAAATGCGCCGGCATGACCTGGAAGGTCGGCAGATCGTCGGATGGCACAGCAGTCATCGAGATCGCGATACCTAACAGGGGCGACAGCCTGTGGTTCTGGCAGGGCGGCGGGCGCGAAGTAGGCGCATCCATCAGCCTGTGGACCGACGACGGCAAGCCGCTCTCCATCTATGAGCCCTATGCTCTCTTCTATTGCCGGATGCTCGAACTCCACGGTAAGGTGGAGCTGCCGCCCGGAGCGCCGCATGAGCTGCAAGCCGGTCCCGGCGTCGTCGAACACAGCTTCGCCGACGGCGTGGGCAACTGGAAGGCGGGCCAAGGCTGGGCTGCGGCGGACGGCGCGATGCAGTACTCCGGTGGGCCTGAAGAGGCCAACCAGCTCTTGCTGGAAGTTCCGCCCGTCCGATCCTTCGACCTCTGGGCTGAGTTTGAGGCCGCCAACGACCTCCATATTGGGGCATGGCTGCCTGAAACGAAGGTGCCCAGCAACGTCAATGATTACGTCGCCTTCCTGGGCGGCTTCGGCAACGCCCGTTCGGCCATCCGCGCATTCGGAAGCGAGGTTGGAGCCGAGGAAAGCGGCATATCCGACGGCCGACACACGGTCCAGATCAGCCGACGGGACGGCAACCTGTGGGTCCTTTACGACGGCAGGCCGTTCATATTCGGCAAGGACCCGAACCCCGATGCCGTGGTCAGCCGATTCGGGTTCCTTGGAGGTTGGGGCGGCGCCCAGCGAATCTGGAGGGTTCGCCTGCGGACAGACTGAACCGGCCAAGGCCGACCCGACAATGCACCGTCGGCCTGAAAGCTCGATTCCCGATCATGCGCGATCGCCTTGCGCACAAAGGACACCGACCGGTCGGTGCGGAATAGGTCGCCTGCAGGCCAAGCACTACATGCCTGCAGTGAAAGGGATCGTCATGCGACCATCATCTCGCGGCCACGGAGCCTCGGTCGCGGCTCTGTGCGCCGTCCTCATTCTGACCGCCTCTGCCGCCGTCGCGCAGATACGCTTGCCGAAGGTCTTCGGCAGCCACATGGTGCTCCAGCGAGAGCGCCCGATCGTTGTCTGGGGATGGGCAAAGCCAAACGAGACAGTGACGGTACGAATCGGCCCGAACGAAGGCCGAGTCAAGGCGACGGCGGACGGCACATGGCGAGCCACACTCCCCGCCATGCCCGCAGGCGGACCGCATACGCTCACTGTAACGGGATCGAGCTCCGTCCGCATGGAGGACGTTCTGATCGGCGATGTCTGGCTATGCTCGGGACAGTCCAACATGGAACAGGGCATCGCGGCATGCGACAACGCCGATCGAGAAATCCCAGCCGCATCCCATCCGAACATGCGCCTGCTCATGGTGCCGAACCGCTTCACTCCCGTGCCTCAAGACGATATAGATGCCGCATGGAAGGTGTGCACTCCCGCGTCGGTTGCCGAAGGCGGCTGGGGCGGATTCTCCGGCGCGGCCTACTACTTCGGGCGCGAACTCCAGCGGCAGCTGAACGTGCCCATCGGGCTCATTGACGCCACCTGGGGCGGGACCGTCATCCAGACATGGACGCCGCCGGACGGATATGCCGTCGTTCCCGAACTGAAGGATGAGTACAGGCGCGTTCTGCTCGGAAGCCCCAGCACGGACGAGCATGTCGCCGGAATGTCCCGTTTCCTGGGGGAGGTCCGGAAGTGGATTGCGGCAACGGACGATGCTCTCAAGCAGCGCAAGCTCGGCCCCGCCATGCCCGCCATGCCGGCCGAGCTGCTCCCGCCCTCCGACGTGCAGCATGCCACCGCGCTCTACAATGGCATGATCCATCCGCTGGTTCCCCTCGGCATTCGCGGGGCCATATGGTACCAGGGCGAGTCCAACCGCAACGAGGGCCGGCTGTACACGGAACGTATGAAGGCCCTCATCGGCGGATGGCGCAAGGTGTTCGCCAATCCCGATCTGCCCTTCTACTACGTCCAGATCGCGCCGTTCAACTACGGCGGCAACCCGTCGGTGACGCCCGAGTTCTGGGAGGCGCAGACGGCGGCAGAGGCCATACCCAACACTGGCATGGCGGTCATCAACGACATCGGCAACCTCGCCGATATCCATCCGAAGAACAAACACGACGTGGGCAAACGCCTGGCGTTGCTGGCATTGGCCGGAACGTACGGCCGGCAGGTCGTGGCCCGCGGACCGACCTTCAAGTCCATGAAGATCGAGGGGGATCGCCTGCGCGTGACCTTCGAGAACGTCGGTACCGGCCTGATGAGCCGCAACGGCAAGCCCCTCGACTGGTTCGAGATCATAGATGCCGATCAGGGCGGGTTCGTCAAGGCCCAGGCCGAGATTGACGGCGCGTCGGTAGTGCTGTCCGCCGCCGGCGTCAATAAGCCCGTCGCCGTCCGCTTCGCCTGGCATATGCTGGCCGAGCCGAACCTGTGCAACAAGGAGGGACTTCCCGCCAACTCGTTCCGCGCCGGTGATGTTCCCAAGCGGGACCTTCTGACCCTTCATGTGTCCGAGCACAGGGACTTGCGCCTTGTCTACGATCTCGATCTGGGCAAGCTCGTCCCCCAGGTTCGTTACGACGTTGATAAGCACGCCGAGATCCGAGGAGCGTTCGACCGCATCGCGTATATGCTCGAGCTGACCCTTGCCTCAGGCGAAACGCAGTTTGCCTACGTCTCCATGGATGCCTTCACCGACGACGCGTCGAAGATTGGCCTGCCCGTGCTATCGAGCGGCGCCTTCTTCCGGCAGAACGTCACGAACCTGAACGTCATTTCCAATGTGACGGGCATCGTTCCGGGCACGGGCCTTAAGGGCGGCAATATCGAGTTCTGGCCCAGCAACTACGGACCCACCAACTCGGGCAGCGTCCCCAACGCTTCCGGCGAGATATGGGACTTCGGCGACGAGCCGGGCGATCCGCGCGACGGCTACGGCTGCATGCAGGTGCACAACCACGAAGCGCGCCAGACGATCTTCGCCATCAACAACTGGAAGGCCGCCGGAAGCGCCGATATCGGCATCGGCAATCGTACCACAGACAACCCGGACTGGACCTTCGCAGCCAACGCGAGCTCATACATAGCCAAGCGGCTGCGCGTCTTCGTCAGGATGAAGTGACCCGGCGACACCACTGCGAGCGAAGCGCGCTATCGGATGGTGCGCTGAGGAGGCTAAGCCATGCCGAAAACAGTCATCATAGGAGCCGGGAGCGGGTTCGGCGCGCGCCTGAGCATTGACATCCTCGCCCATCCCGAACTGCGCGAGGGAACGATCGGGCTCGTTGACATTGACCCCGAGAGCCTCGATCTCTCCGCCGAATACGTCCGCAAAGTCGTCTCGCTCCACGGATGCGACGTGAAGGTGGAGGCGTCAACCGATAGGACGCGCCTGCTGGAGGGGGCCGACTTCGTTGTCATGGCCATTGCCGTCGGCGGCCCCGCCTACAGCGGCGCACCGTATTACCACGAAATCGCCATCCCGAAGCGCTACGGAGTCAGCCAGCAGATCGGCGACACGATCGGACCGGGCGGCCTCTTCCGCGGGTGGCGGACGGCCCCGGAGATGTGCGCCATCCTCCAAGACATGGAGCGCCAGTGCCCCGGCGCCGTGATGCTCAACTATACGAACCCCATGGCGATGCTCTGCTGGATCATGAACGAGGTATCGCCGATACGCAAGGTCGGCCTCTGTCACAGCGTGCAGGGCACCTTCGGTCAACTCGCAAGCTACATCGGCAAGCCGCCGGCCGAGATGACCCACTGGGTGGCCGGCATCAACCACATGTCGTGGTTCCTCGAACTCACCTGGCGAGGCGCCGACGCCTACCCGCTCCTGCGCGAGGCGCTCGACAACCCCGACACCTACGCCAAGGACACCGTTCGGTTCGAGATCATGCGGCGCTTCGACTACTTCGTGACCGAATCGACGCCCCACATGTCCGAGTACGTGCCCTACTTCCGGAAGCGGCCCGAGCTCCTCGAACGGTTCGGCCTCCGCCATCGCGATCCTGAGCCGGAGGCCAAGCGTTCGCAGCGCTGGGCCGAGGACTCGCCCATGCGGAAGCAGCTTGACGGTCGCGAGCCGATGAGCCTCGTAGGCTCGCACGAGTACGCCTCGTTCATCATCAAGTCCATGTGGACCGACACGCCGGGCCGGATCAACGGCAACGTTGCCAACGACGGATGCATCTCCAATCTGCCTCAGGGGTGCTGCGTCGAAGTTCCGTGCCTCGTTGACCGAACCGGCATTCGGCCCTGCACCGTCGGTGCCCTGCCCTCGCAGCTCGCCGCCCTCAATGTGTCGAACATCTCATCCCAGGGCTTGGCGGTCGAGGCGTTTCTCGAACATGATCGTCGGAAGGCCCTGCAGGCCGTCCTTCTCGATCCTTTGACGGCCGCCGTCTGCTCGCCCGACGAGATCGCCGCCATGTTCGACGAAATCGCGCGCGCCGAAAAAGATATGGTTCCTTGGCTCCAATGACGGCGTAACCACCCGTCGCCCCCTGACACGTCCCAAGCCCTGAAGGGGCGACGGATGGTAGCCTGGTCCATCGGGCCAGGACCGTATGGCCTGGTCCATCGGGCCAGGACCGTATGGCCTGGTCCATCGGGCCAGGACCGTATGGCCTGGTCCATCGGGCCTAGGCGATGATCCGCTCCGCTCCGCCCATGTAGGGCCTGACGGCATCGGGGATGGTGACGCTGCCGTCTGCGTTCTGGTAGTTTTCGAGCACGGCGATTAATGTCCGCGGCAGGGCGAGTCCCGATCCGTTCAGCGTATGGACGAACTCGGGTCTGGCGCCGGGCTCGGGGCGATAGCGAATGCCGGCGCGCCGCGCCTGAAAGTCGGTGAAGCACGCGCACGAGGACACTTCAAGCCACTCGCCGCCGTCCTCGCCGCATGCGGGCGCCCAGAGCTCCAGATCGAACTTGATGGCAGAGACGAACGACAGGTCGCCCGTGCACATCTGAACCACCCGATACGGTATGGCCAGCTCGCGGCACACGTCCTCGGCATCGGCAACGAGGGTGTCCAGCTCGGCGCGTGATTCCTCAGGCCGACAGAGCTTCACCATCTCCACCTTGTCGAACTGGTGGCCGCGCTTGATCCCGCGAACGTCCCTGCCGGCAGACATGCGCTCGCGCCGGAAGCACGGCGAGTAGGCCACGTACTTGATCGGCAGCGCGTCGGCGTCCAGTATCTCCTCACGGTGCAGGTTGGTGACGGGCACCTCGGCCGTCGGCACCAGCCACAGGTCGTCCTCGATGTCGCGATAGAGGTTGTCGCCGAACTTGGGCAGGTTGCCCGTGCCGACGAGACAATGTTCCTTGACGACGGCGGGCGGATAGACCTCCATATAGCCGTGCTTGCGGATGTGGAGGTCAAGCATGAACGCGATGAGCGCTCGCTGCAACGCCGCCCCCTGCCCCTTGAGCACATAGAACCGCGAACCGCTGAGCTTGGTGCCCCGCTCGATGTCGAGGATACCGAGGTTCGCGCCGATCTCCCAGTGGGGTTTGGGCTCGAAGTCGAACTGCCGCGGCTCGCCGACCGTGCGCACACCCACGTTCTCGCGTTCGTCGGCGCCGTACGGAACCTCGGGCAAGGGCAGGTTGGGGATGTTGAGCAGCAGGCTCTGCTGTTCGGCCTCCGCGGCCTTGAGGTCCACCTCGATCTCGGCGATGCGGTCGCCGATGGCGCGCATTTCCGCCTTGCGAGCCTCGCGCTCGGCCTCATCCTTCAGGCGGCCGATCTCCTTCGAACCCGCGTTGCGCTGCGCCCTCAACGAACTCGCATCGGTCTCCAGGGACCTGCGGCGAGCGTCGAAGCCCAGCACCTGATCCACGAGCCCGGGGTCAGCACCGACCTTGCGCAGGCCTTCCTTGACGAAGTCGGGTTGCTCTCGAATGAGGCGAATGTCCAGCACGGCGTCACTCCTCCATGGCGGCAATCTGACGCCATGAAGCTTACCCGAGCGAAGGACCATGCGATTTCACTTTCTGCCCGGGCCGACTCTGTGCGCATCGCTTTCTATGGAGCGCCCCGCGCACATACCGGTCGCCATCACACACGTCATCGCGAGGGAAGCGAAGCGATCCCGATCGGAGATGGACCCCTGTGGCACGCTTGGGATCGCTT
>JBBIQU010000179.1:0-8312 GCA_037442185.1 Chthonomonadales bacterium
TGTCTCGACAGGCTTCGGCCGATGATCATATGGGGCGAGAGGTGGAACTTGACCATTGACTGCATTGACATGACGATTTGGGCGCAGACGAACAGCGCGCGACGCGGGCAAACATGATGCTTGGAAGGATCATCGTCCCGCTGGCGATATTGCTCGCTGCTCCCCAGGCGCTCGCCGATTCGGGCGCGCGCGTTCCGGTCGAAGGGGGCATAGAACTCCGTCGGACGAGGGTGGCAGTCACCTTCCGATCGCCCGAGATCGCGCGCAAGGCAAGGCTGAAGGTTGCCCCTCTGTTTGCCGGCCACTCCGTCGCGGTCTCATGCAGGTGGGACGACAACAACAGCGGGAACCTGCGCGCACAGGAGCTCATGCAGGCCCACGGCATCAAGGGAACGTGGTACCTGAACGGCAACAGGGCGGCATTCGATACAGTGACCGACTTCAGGCCGACGGCGCGCCGGCTGCTGCGCGGGGGCAACAGCATTGGCGGCCGCTCCCTGACCCATCCGTACTTCTCGGCGATCAACCGCAATCGGATGTTTCGCGAAGTGGCACAGGTCCGCATCGAGTGGGAGTCGGAACTCGACACACCCGTAACGTCCCACGCATTTTCGTACGTTGATTACGGTCGTACGCCGGACGGCAAGGCCGTGCAGGCCGATGCGGTTCGGTGCCTGCTTCGTGCCGGCTACCTGCACGTGGCCGAGTTCAAGGGCTTCGATACAACGGTACCGTCAGACCTCGCCTTCAGTCCGATCATGCCGCCCGAGAACGCCGACCTGGCGACGTTCCGCAAGGCCGTGGAATGGGTCCTCGGAGATCCGGAAGTGCGCGAGAGCAGTCCGATGGTCTCAAACTCCATGCATGCGTGGTATGGATCGCGGTCTTTGCCGCAGTACGGATGGGACGAGTTGGAGTGCAGGCTGGATATCCTGAAGGGTATCCCTGACGCATGGCACTGCAATCAGAACGAGTATGCGGCATACATGTGGCTCAGGCGGCATTCGCGCCTGGAAAGGCCGAAGTCTAGCGGCCCAACCGTCAGTCTGGAGCTGCATCGGCCTACCGCTGCCATCACCAACAGCTCCATGCCGCTGACGCTGGAGATCACCGGCGTGGGACCCGAGGACGTCGTGTCCGCTCAGTGCGACGGTCTTAGGCTGACCTTGAGCGAGCGCTCGCGCCCGGGCCGAGCGCTGATCAACGTTCCGCCGGCTTCGGGGGACCGGCCGCCCGCTCGTATAGGTCGCATCGAGTGCGGCGAGCACGGGCTCAGAATGGACGCATGGCCCGACGATCCCGATTTCCCCGGCCTCAGAGCGGCAATGCGGTATGACGGGCGGCGACTCAGCCTGCGGTTGGTCAACGGCTCGTCGCGAACTATCGAGGACGCGCGCCTGACCTGGCGGCTTCCTCCGGCTTTCGATCCGGGTGTTGTGCGCCGTCCGGCGGGCCGGATCGAGAAGGGAGCCTCACGCGCTCTCGTCCTCAATGTCGCGGCCCAATCGGATGCCAAACTGCGCGTCGGCGAGGCGTACATGGTCGCGCAGCTTGATTTCCGATGGGAAGGTCAGGACTCCCGTCTCTACGTAACCTGCGCGTATGACATGGGCACAGACCCATCGTTTCCGCACGGCGCATTTCGGGTGATCGGACCCCTGACCGCCGATCAGGTGGCGGCGGATAGGCTCGATCCGGTATTCGTTGGAGCGGAGCGCCTTCCCGAGACCGTGACGCTGGGCGGCGTCAACCACCGCTGGCGCGACAACCGATCCGAAGGTCATGTGCCTGACGACCACATGGACTGCGAGATCATCAGGACATCCGGGGCGTGGCGCGAGCTGACGTCGGGGGCGTACCTGCTGGCCGGCTGCGTTGTCTCAGACACCGCTCAGACGGCTCGTCTCGTGACCCATGTCGAGGACGTCAAGCGCATCTACGTCAACGGGCGGCCGGCGCGACCGACCGAGGCCATTGATCTGCGTGCAGGGCGCAACTATCTGGTGATCGCGCATCACTTCGATCGTGTCGCCGGACCCCATCGTCACGCGGGATGCTTCTTCCGATTGACCGATAACCGGGGCACACAGCTGACGACCATCCGATACGAGCCTCCGCCGCAGCCACGCATCTTGTCGGTCGCAATGCTGCAGCTGGAACCCCACAGGCCGGGCGACGGGCTCGAGGAAGCCTACTCGCGCGCCGAATCGGCCTGCCGCGAAGCAGCCCGTCGCGGGGCCGATATCGCCGTCATGCCTGAGATGTGGAGCATCGGCTATCAGGGCTATGTGGGAGGCGACGAGGCGAAGCGGCAGTGGCAGGAACGGGCGATACCGCGCAGCCACCCCTGGGTGTCGCGCTTCTCGACGCTCGCCCGCGAGTTGGAGATGGCCATCGCCGTCACGTATCTCGAGCGTTGGAAGGGCGCGCCCCGGAATAGCGTCACGCTGTTCGATCGAAGGGGCAGGGAGGTCCTGACATACGCCAGGATCCACACGTGCGACTTCGCCAACTTTGAAGCCGCCTGCACTCCTGGCGATCGTGTCTATGTGAGCGCGCTCGACACGCGACACGGGCCTGTGCGCATCGGCGCAATGATCTGCTACGACCGCGAGTTCCCCGAGACGGCTCGGATGCTGATGCTCAAGGGTGCCGAGGTTGTCATTACGCCTGACGCCTGCGAGCTTCCTCCCGAGCGCATATCCCAGTTTCAGACACGCGCGCTGGAGAACTCCCTGGCCGTGTTCATGGCGAACTACGCGGGCGACTTCTTCAAAGGACGTTCGGTGGCGTTCGATGCCAACGCCGCTCCGCTCGGGCAGGCCGACGCGTCGGAACAGGTCCTCATCGCGCGTGTGGACCTCGACCGTCTTCGAGCCTATCGCGCAACCACCATCTGGGGTGATGCCTTCAGGCGACCGCACAGGTACCGAGCGATCGCAGAACCCTCTGGTCTGCCCGAGTTCCGGCGCAAGAACGCCTTCGGAGAGCCCTTCGAGGCCAGGAGACGCTGAGCGAACGCGACTTCAGGTCCCCCAACGATGCGCCATGTCGCAATAGGCGCGCACACGGCTCAGCGGCGTTCTGGGGGTGATGGGCGAGCCCACGCACATGACGAAACGGCGGCGGTTTCGGATGCCTGCCTCGGATTGGCGGGCGATCTCGGCCTCAAGCTCGGCGTCGGAGCCGCGCTCCATGAGCCCGATGGCGTCCACATTGCCGAAGAGCGCCATGCGTCCGCCAACAAGATCGGCAACGTCGGTAATGTCTATGTGGAAGTGCTTCTTGCTCTCCTCGAGGGCGAGAGCGTCCGCGCCGGTGTCGAGCAGCATGTCCCAACGGTCGTCAGGCTTGCCGCAATAGTAGAGCGCGCTGAGCATGCCGGCCTCGCGCACTGCTTCGACTATGGGCCGGAGCCGATTCAGGCCGAACTCGCGGAAGAGTTCCGGCGAGATCATGTCGCTGGCGCAGTCCTCAAGCCAGACAAGCCCGACCCCCATTGCCTTGAGGCGCGCAACCTCGGCGATGCAGTGTTCCATGAACCGCTCGCAAGCCGCATCCACAAGGTCGGGGCGATCCACGGCGAGCGTCATGCGCTCCTGAAAGCCCCAGATGAACGAGCATCGCCACCAAGGGGCCGAGACGTGGCCGATCGGCATTCGATCGTGCGCCAGTCGGGCATGGAGGGCGTTCGGCAGATCCAGCCGCGCAGGCTCAGGCGGCTGCGGGTCAGGCATGCCGAAGTGAGCTGTCATCCGTGCTAGGAGCTCGTCGCGGTCCCGGACTCCGTGCGCCGGCATGCCGGCCGGGTCTTCGGGGCCCGGCTGGAAGCCTCCGATCGGTTCGCGATGTAGCCGGTGCCGTTCACCGGCGGCCATGTTCACCCGAAACACGCCGTCAGGGCCGTCCTCGATGCGCACATCGCACCGCTCTTCGGCCGAAGCTCCGAGAGGTGTCATGTACCAATCCTCGCCCGTTCGCTCGACGAGATCGAGCCAGGGCTTCGCGGCAGCCTCCGGGTCCGGATCGTGCCATGCCCACCAGGGCGCATCGGTAGCTTGCTCCCAGTGGTCGCGCAACAGGATGTCTTGATAGCAGGTCAATGCGGCAAACGACGGCGCGCCGTCGCGACTCAGAGCAAGCTCGATGAGTTCACGGCCTGTGGGCATCTGAATGCTGTCCTCCATGGCCGGTTTCGACGCCATGCCTCTTGGGACCTGCTTTTCGACCGAACTCGCGCTTTCCCGGACACGCCCGATCCCGGCTATTCCGGAGCGTGGCCAAAGGTAAGGTATTCAGCGGGGATGCCGTTCACCCTCAAAGGCTGTTCCCAGGCGCCGCAGACGCCCGCCGGCGCTCTCCTGAAAACTGCGAACATGCTGAGGGAGAGTACGCCCTGTGCCAGCGCCTATCCGTCGTAGATGCGCGTAACGCCATCGCGCGCGGGCACCCGTATTGCCGATCACGCAGGGAGGGGACGAAGCGGGGAAAGAAATGGGAGCGGGGGCAGGACTCGAACCTGCGACCTTCGGGTTATGAGCCCGACGAGCTACCGGACTGCTCCACCCCGCACCGCAATTGCCATTATACCACGGATTCAACGGGTGTCAACCGCCGGAAGGCCGAAAGACGGGCGCTATGGTGGCGGGGTGCCGGCTTCTCGGGCCGACGAGATGAGCCTTGGATAAGGTCCAAGCGTGCAGGAGGCGGTCATGCGCTTGGCGAACTGCATTCCGATATGCATCGTCCGACCCATAGGGGAGGTGAAGTATGCGCATCGGACCTGACAGCCGCCTGATTGACCAACGCGTCACCGAGTGGCGTCTGCTTGAGAAGGCACGAAGGGAGCGCGCCTCAGCCGCACCCCCGGCCGCGCGACTGTCGCAGGTCATAACGATCTCGCGCCAGTACGGGGCCGGCGGCCTCACGGTCGCCAAGCTCATTGCGCCCCAACTCGGGGAAGATTGGACGGTCTGGGACACCGAGCTGATCGAGGCCATCGCCAAGAGCGCCGACGTGCGCAAGCAGATCGTCGAGGAGATGGACGAGAAGACTCAGTCGTGGGTGACCCAGATGGTGCAGCATATGGTTGGCGGCCAGCACCTCGACGCCCAGACATACAAACGCCATCTGGCGCCCGTGCTGCTTGCGGTGGCCCAACAGGGGAAGAAGATCATCGTGGGGCGCGGCGCGAACTTCGTGCTCGAGCATGCCCTCTACGTGCGTCTTGAAGCCTCTCAGGCATTCAGAGTCAGCGAAACGATGAGGCGCTTGAGCATTGGGCATCACGAAGCCGAGGAACTCGTTAAGCGATCGGAGAAAGAGCGACGGGACTTTTGCAAGGCAGTGTTCGGGCGTGACATTGGCGACCCGAGCGCCTATCATATGGTCCTGCAGGCAGACCGACTCGGCTACGACGTTGCTGCCAACGTGATCGTTGCCGCGGCTCGGTCGCTGCTCGATATCAAAGGACACGCATGACCTCACGCGAACGCCTACTAGTCGCCATGCATGGCGGCACGCCCGATCGCGTCCCGGTGGCTCCGTTCACCATGGGGCGCATATCGCCCGATACGCCCATCGGACAGGACCTGATCCGGGAGACCGATCCGCTCGTGGATGTGGGGAGCGGAGCCGACCCATTCCTCGGGAGCGCGGCGACGGCGCATCGTGAAGACACCCCCGACGAGACGAAGCTCACGTATGAGACGCCGCTTGGCCCGTTGACCCGCCGCATTCGCCGCACCGCGATCACATCGGCCACAGTCGAGTTTCCGTTCAAGTCCCTCGAGGATGTCGAGCGTTATCTTTCCATACCCTATGAGCCGCCGAGGGTGGACCTCAGCGCGTACCGTAGCTGGAAAGAGCGCATGGGCGATGACGGGCTCGTTCTCGTTGCGCTGGGCAACGCCGTGTGCGTTCCTGCCGATTGGTTCTCTCCGGCCGACTTCGCGCTGGCATGGGCCGAAGCTCCCGAACTCATGGTGAAGCTGGTCGCAACGGCGTCCGAACGTCTGATCGCCTATGTCGAACGGCTGTGCGCCGCAGGCGTTGACGCCTTTCGGATTGTCGGCGGCGAGTATGTCACCGTCCAACTCGGGCACCGGGCGTTTGCGGCGCTCATCGAGCCCTTCGATCGGCCCCTCATCGAGGTCATGCACCGGCATGGCGCCATCGCCTACTACCACAACCACGGCAAGGTGATGCGGTTCATGGAGGAGCTGGCCTCGCTTGGCATGGACGCCCTCGATCCGCTGGAGGCCGCTCCGTGGGGTGATGTGGCCGACCTGGGAGAGGCAAGGAAGCTCGCAGGCGACCGCCTCTGCTTCGTGGGCAACCTCGACGACATGGAGATCATTAACGCGCTCCCTGAGGCCGAGGTTGTTGAGATTGCCCGCGAGCGCCTGGCCGGCCCCACGGCGTTCATCCTCGGCGGCACCGCATCGGGCACCTACACCGAACATGGCGCCCGCAACTTCATCGCCATGGCGCGGATGGTGGCCCGTGGCTGATCCCGTCGTCCCCTTTACGCGTCAGGAGGCGCACCGAACATGCTGATCTTCCTCGCCGTCACAGCCTCGCCCACAGCCCCGGCCCAGGCGCCGCCCATCGAGATTGTCGGTCCGTGGACGGTTCGCGTGGGTGCCGGGACGTTCCGTGTTCGGGATCGGGCGGTCGTTCTGAAATCGCCTGTCGAGCTGGCGATCCAGCCTGCGACGACCGTGCAGGTCAACGACGAGAAGCACGAAAACCTGCCGATCTACAACCCGCAGGCCGCACCGTGGACCCGGGGCGCGCGGCTGAAGGGGGTGATCACGTCGGAAACCACGGCCCCCGACAGCCTCGTGCCCGAGAGCGTCGTCGTCAAAGCTGCGCCGGGCGAGTCGCCCGCTCTGGTCCAGGGCCGAGGCTATGACCTCGAGCGGCAGTGGGGCACGTTCGGACGCATCGCCGGCGGTCTGCCCGAGGGCGCGACGGTGTATGTGGACTACGAGTTCGGCATGCACCGCATTGACAGCATCGTCGTTGATGGCGACGGGCACGCAGAGGTCCTGACCGGCGAGCCGCATGTCGCCACGCCGAAGCCGCCGCGTTTGGGCTACCGTGAGGCGGCGATCGCCAACATCTGGATACCGGCGCGCCTGAAGGAGCTCGGTCCCGACAACCTGTTCCCGATCACCGAGCCGGCCTATGTCCCGCCCAAGCGCGCCAAGGCGCCGGCCGTGGGTCTGCTGCCGAAGACATGGGAGAAGCTGAACTCGGGCAAGCCGTTGCACGTCCTCGCATGGGGCGACAGCGTCACCGCGGGGGGCGAGGCGAGCAGCGTCGAGAGGCGCTGGCAGAACCGGTTCGTCGCCATGCTGAAACAGCGCTTCCCGAAGGCGCAGATCAAGCTCACCACCGCCGGATGGGGCGGCCGCAACAGCGACAGCTTCCTCAATGAGCCGCCCGAGTCCCAATGGAACTTCGAGAAGGCGGTCATCTCGCAGAAGCCCGATCTGGTGGTCATGGAGTTCGTCAACGACTCGGGATTCTCGCCGGAGATGGTCGAGAAGAAGTACAGCTATCTGTTGGAGCGCTTCAAGGCCATCGGCGCCGAGTGGGCCATCCTGACGCCGCACCTCGTGTGGCCACCGTGGATGGGCAAGCAGACGAGCAAGATCGAAGAGGACCCGCGCCCTTATGTTGCCGGTGTGCGCGCCTTCGCGGCCAGGCACAAGGTCGCCCTTGCCGACGCGTCTCTCCGCTACTGCCACCTTGTGAAAGAGGGCATACCCTTCATCACGCTCATGGTGAACTCGCTGAACCACCCGGATGATCGTGGGCATGAGATGTTCGCCCTGTCGCTCATGGAGCTGTTCACGACATCGAAGGACGACGCGAAATGAGGACCTACAGAGTAGGCATTGTCGGCGCGGGCTTCATGGGGCGCACGCATGCGTGGTGCTGGCGGAGCCTGCCCTTTTTCTATAGCCCCCTCGACTTCCGGTGCGAACTGCACGGCGTCTGCACGTCGCGCCCCGAGACCGCCCGGAAGGCGATGGACACGCTCGGGTTCGCCCGCACCTACACTTCCGTGGAGGAGATGGCGCAGGACCCCAACATTGATATCGTTGACATTGCCTCGCCCAACAGCGCCCATCTCGAAGCCTTGCTCGCCGCCCATCGCGCCGGCAAGCCCGTCTACTGCGACAAGCCCCTGACCGGCAACCTCGCCCAGGCAGAGGAGTACGTCAAACATACCCAACCCATCCCCCTTGACGGGGACGGCACCCCCTATCCCAGCCCTGTTGATGGGGAGGCCAACCCCA
>JBBIQU010000180.1:0-8121 GCA_037442185.1 Chthonomonadales bacterium
ACTTCGAGTGGCCGGCAATCGGGGAGATCATCAAAGCCAACCGTCTCGCCGACGACCCCACCGTGTTCGCCTACGACCTTGCATGGGAACCGGCTTGGGGCTATCGAGATCAACGCCGGCGTTGGGACGGCGAATGGGAGGAGTGGATCCGCCAGAGATACGGGTCCATCGAGGCGGCTGAGCGCGACTGGGGCGCTCCCGTTCCGCGAGAGGACGGCAAGGTCGCGGGGCCGGCTGACGCCGACGTGACGGCGCAGAGCCGCATCCCGCGCGTCGTGGCCGCGTACCGGCGGTTCCAGGACGACTTCCTGAGCCGCAAGCACATGGAGGCGCGTCAGAAGATACGCACCCTCGATCAGCGGCACCTTCTTTCCTTCCGAATGTCCATCGCCGGAGATCCGACCTGCGGACCGACCATAATGCCGTATGACTTCACCGGTCTGGCTCGTAGCATGGACTTCATGTCGCCCGAAGGATACGGCCGCATCGGCGAGCGAGACAAGGTGCGGCCGGGATGGTTCACGGCGGCGTATTCGCGCATGGTCGCGCCGGACCGTCCCGTGCTTTGGGCTGAGTTCGGCTATACGCTCTGGAACCGGGGCGAGCGTCCCGATCCCGACCCTTCCCTCGGTTTCGCCGATGCGTTCGACCGGCGCAACTATCTGCCTGCCACGATCGCGTTCACCGAGCGCTACTACCGCGAGTTCTATGAGATGGCGCTCGACAGTCAGGCCGACGGCACTGTGTGCTGGTGGTACCCGGGAGGGTTCCGTTTCGGCGAAAACAGCGACTTCGGCATCATCAATCCGGACGGAACATGGCGGGGCATCACCAGGATCATCAACGAGTATGCGCGCAAGTTCGCCGCGCCGCTCGAGCCGCGCGCGCCCGATGCGTGGATCACCGTTGATCGCGACCGCCACCCCGACGGCATCTTCGGCATCTACAACGAGACCAGGGATGAGTTCTGGCGCCTTGCCGACTCGGGCAAGTTCCCCGGCCTGCGCACCGACGGAGATGAGCTGAACTCGGCTGAGGCGCCGCTCGTGGGCATAGGCGGCGTGCCCTTCACGGGGTCGAACCCGGTCCGGCATCTGAACGCCGAGTTCGAGTCTGTCGAAGTGCGCTACGCCGACGGCAACTGGACGCCCGTGCCCTACGAGGGCGGAACCGTGCGAGTTGCGGCCGACGACCCGATCCGCATCCGGCTCGTTGCCGGGAACAACGGAACGGCAACATGGCTAGCGCGAGAGGGAACGGGTCAGGTACTGGCCATCGCGTACCGGGATGGGGCTCTGGTTGCCGTAATGCCGATCACCCGCGATGTGGCGCGTTACGGTTCCTCAGAGACCCTCGAGCTTACGATACCGTCGGCGAAATCCGGCGCGCAGATCGTGATCACGATGCAGGCCGCCGGGCGTTGCGTGTTCGGCGAGCGCAGGCGCATCGCAATCCAGTCCGAATGAGCGGCGCAAGGTCGCGGCTACGTGCACGCTTAACGCCTGGGGCGCTTCTGTGCGTTTCGGGCGTAGCTGTCGCATTGCTCACAGCGTCATGCTCGGTTGGCCGAAACCCGGTGGGGTCTCACGGGTCGAGCCCGGAATATGGCACGTCGTCCGGCAACGGCGAAGTCGTTCGCGTCGCGCGCGGCGTCCACTATCGGGCCATACCCGAGAACGATCCACTCACGAACGGCTCGCCTGTATGGCTGGTCGAGGCGGAGCTTGGCATACCCGGCCCCGTCATTCGCGTCGTCTCATCGGGCCTGCGCGAGCGCGAGAGCCCCCGTTACGGCGACTGCCATGTGGCGGCGCTGTGGTGCGCGACGACCGGCGCGGTAGCGGCGATCAACGGCGGGTACTTCGGCGACGGCGACGACAAGCGCAAGGAGATCGTCGGGCTTCTCGTCGGCGATCGGATGGTGCTCTCATCGGGATCGCAGAGACGCGGCAGTCGCGGTCCCTATGTTCGATCGGTGTTCGGCGTCGGTCTGGACGGCTCGCCGGGCATCCGCTGGGCAACCGGACGACGCGGCAGCAAGGCCGACCTCCAGTGGTATTCCGACCCCGAGCAGTCGCAGGCTTCCGGCACTTGGTCGGTGCGCGAAGCGGTGGGCTGCGGCCCGACGCTCGTCGTTGGGGGCAAGGTCAGGGTCACCGACCGCCAGGAGCGTCTTGTCAGTCCGGGGCGTCTCCCCAGGACGTTCATCGGCTACAGCTCGCGATCGGGCAAGCCGGACCGCCTGGTTATGGCCGTCGGGCAGGCTATGGAGTATTCCGACGCGGCGGCGTTCATGGCGGGCTACTTCCGGCGGGAGCTCAAGACCGAGTGTGAGCGCGCCATGTGTCTCGATGGCGGCGCCTCAAGCCAGATCGCCTGCGTTGCCGACGGCAACGTAGTCGAGCCGTATGCGGCTTATGTTAAGGTCCCGACGGCAGTCGCGATCAAGGCGCGCGTGGACGGGAGCGGGGGCGGATCGGAATAGGCCCAATGCTCGGCCCTTTCGGTGATGCACAGGCCGGACGGGCAATGCACGAGGTCCAACTTCTCAAGTTGAGCCCGTCCGGCGCGAGACGCGTCTCGCAGCCCGATGGTTGATCGTCGGGCCCGCCTGAGTGATGAGCATTGGGTTTGGGCCCGGCAATTGCACACCGGCCCGCCCGCACCTTGACTTGTCCGCTCGTTGCGCCGTATACTCCCGCCTGCCGTTACCAACGAAAGCAGTTTTGCGCCGGCATGAACAGGACCACCCTATAGCCATGATGGAGGCAAGCATGAACTGCGAGCGCGCACACGCGCCGCAGCACGCGAGCGTACGGGTGGCGATGCGCCGACTTTCTGACGGAGGGCGCACGACCTAAAGCCGAAACCGGCAGCCCCAGCCCCTCGTACGCCACGAGCGACCATGTGCGCAATGCATGAGCGGCTCGTGGCGTTATTGCGTCTGTCCTTCGCGAGGTTACCCGCATTGGTGATCTACTCAAGTTCGAAGTCCGTTCGCTTGTATGGTTCAGGGAGACAACAGTGTCGGAAGCCGTTGTGACAACTGCAGATGCTCATCTCGGCGCAGATCCGCATGCCGTGGCGGACGCGCCACTGATCGCGCTCGAGGCCGACCTCCTTGAGGACGGATCCTATGGCACCCGGCGTCTGGAGGTGTGGCCCGATGCCGTGCGCGTCGTCGAGTCCGGCGGCGCGGTGTCATTCCGGATCCCGATCTCCGAGGTTCGCTCCGCCCGAAATGAGCCGCTCGTCGGCGGCGGCCGCATCGAAGTCACGACGACCTCGGGCGATGTGCTGCCGATCATCAGTTACACTCAGAGCGTGGCGGCCCGCTTCTCGGAGGCGGCTCGTGGCATCGAACAGCTCGCGCGTGGTGAGGAACTCCAGATCGTCCTCAAGGACGAGCGCACGCGCTGCTCCAAGTGCGGGCGACTGCTGCCGGAGAGGGACGGCTTCTGCCCTGCGTGCATCAATCGTCGCAAGACCATGCTGCGCATTGCGGCGTTCCTCAAGCCGTATCGCAAGCAGGCTGTCGGGCTCGCTCTCCTGTCGCTGGCGACGACGGCGCTGAACCTCGCGCCGCCCTGGGTCCAGGGCACGCTGATTGACCTGGTCCTGACCCCCAAGCGCGACATCGGCTTGCTATGGGCGCTCATGGCAGGCTGGGTCGTCGTCCTCGCATTGAGCGTGGGCGTCCAGATATGGGCCGGCCGCCTCATCGCATGGCTTGCCGGAACGATTGCTTCGGACATACGAGCGCAGCTCTATCGCGCCATCGAGTTCTTGCAGATCAGCTACTTCGACCGCAAGCAGGTCGGCGCCATCGCCAGCCGCGTCACTCAGGACACGGACCGCGTGTGGGGCTTCCTTGTGGACGGTGTGCCCTACTTCGTCACGAACGGCTTGCTCATGGTCGGCATCATCGGCTTCCTGCTCAGCGTCAACGTCAGGCTGACTCTGTTCATCCTGGCGCCGCTGCCTGCCGTGGTCATCATCAGCCGCATCTTCTGGAAGCCGGTTTCGCAGCTCTACCACCGTTGCGGCCAGAAGTGGGCACGCTTCCATACGCACCTGAACGAATCGCTCAGCGGCATCCGAGTGGTCAAAGCCTTCGCCCAGGAGGACATCGAGAACCGCAAGTTCGGGCGGCGGAACGAGGAGCTTCGGGAGTCCGGGGTCATTGCCGATTCCCAGTGGTACACCGTGTTCGGCGCCATGTCGTTCTTCACGTCGCTGGGCGGGCTCATCAACTGGACCGTCGGCGGATACATGGTCTACCAGGGGCAAATGACGCTGGGTGACTTCTGGAAGGTGCATGCCTATCTCGGGCTTGTCTACGGACCGCTCCAGTGGTTCGCCCAGATCAACAACTGGTTCAGCCGGGCCATGGCCGGCGCCGAGCGCGTGTTCGAAGTCATGGACACGGAGCCTGAAGCGTACCGTCGGGATGGGCTGAACCTCGAAATACGTGGCGACGTGACCTTCGAGAACGTTCGGTTCGGCTATGACAAGTCCAATCCCGTGCTGAAGGGGCTCTCATTCACGGCGAAGCCCGGCGACATGATCGGGCTTGTGGGCAGATCAGGCGCGGGCAAGTCCACGACCATCAACCTCATCTGCCGCTTCTACGAGCCGGATGCCGGATGCCTCAAGATAGACGGAGTGGACTACCGAGACATATCTCTCCAGTGCTTGAGGAGGCAGCTCGGCATTGTTCTGCAGGAGCCGTTCTTGTTCAACGGGACGATAGCGGAGAACATCGCATACGGCAAGCCCGACGCGGACCTCTCCGAGATCGTCGAAGCTGCGCGCGCCGCCAACGCGCACGAGTTCATCCTTGCCAAGCCCGACGGATACGACACCCTCGTCGGCGAGCGCGGTGCGAAGCTCTCGGGAGGCGAGCGACAGCGCATCTCGATCGCCCGGGCAATACTGCACGACCCGCGCATCCTCATCCTCGACGAGGCGACCTCGTCGGTGGATGTGGAGACCGAGCGGCAGGTTCAGGAGGCCATCGGTCGGCTCGTGCAGGGTCGGACGACGTTCGCCATCGCTCACCGGCTCTCGACGCTGCGCAACGCGACGCGCCTCATCGTGCTGGACAAGGGCGAAATCGTCGAGACGGGCACCCACTCCGAGCTGCTTGCCAAAGACGGTGTCTTTGCCAAGCTCGTCGAGACCCAGACGCACATCAACGAGATCATCGGCTACAGCGGGTAACGCAGCGGCTCTGCGAGCTGAGATCGTCAATCTGAAATCTCAAATCTCAAATCTCAAATCTCAAGTCTCAAGTTTCGGATGCAGTTCTTGTGCATGTGCCGCGATCAGGGACGTGAACGGCCTGTTCCTGCGGTATCCTCTGGTTCCGATGGGAGCATGCATGCGGCATGTCAGGGCGATAGGACGGCGATGACGGCGTTCCGTGTTGTCAGAGCGGCGCTGGTGGCGCTCGCCCTTACGCCCGTCTGCTGCTACTGGTCGCAGGATCAGGGCGTGGACCGCATCTTCTCGCTCATGGTCCCGCCTGTGGTCCTGACGCTTCTTGTGGCGATCGGCAACCGGCTGCTCCGATCCCGCAGCGTGCGCATGTCCATGAGCGCTGGAGAGCTGGTGATCGTCTACGCCATGCTCACGGTCAGCGGCGCCATGGCATCCGAATGGATGGATGTGATCGCGCCGTACATCCACTCCTACGGCCTGTTCGCCGATCGCAACGAGCGGTATCGCAGCAAGGTGCTCCCGTACGTCAGCGACTGGCTGTTCTTCAAGGACGCCAAGGAGTTGGAGGCGTTTGGCGCCGGGGGCAAGCCGTTCCGGTTCTTCGTGTCGCAGCTGCATCTCTGGTGGCCCAAGATCTTCGCCTGGACGGCCATCATCAGCCTGGTCTGCCTGGCCATGCTCTGCATCAATATGCTCATGCGCGACCAGTGGACGAACCGTGAGAAGCTCGCCTTCCCGATCATCCAGCTCCCCATGGCGATCGTCAATGAGGGCAGCGGCGGGTCGGCACTGCGGAGCCGGTACGTACTGGGCGCCATGGCCGTCATGCTGGCCATTGACATGCTCAACGGCTTCGCCTTTCGGCATCCTGTGCTTCCGAGGGTGAACGTCCGTTTCCTGGGCGACATGAGCCAGTGGTTCACGACCCAGCCGTGGAATCAAGTCGGATGGACGCCCATCGGCATCTTCCCCTTCATGGCTGCCATCGGGCTGTTCATGCCGACCGATCTGCTGTTCTCGTGCATCTTCTTCTTCTTCGTTCGCAAGGGCATGCAGGTTGCCGCCGCCGCGCTCGGGCACGAGCAGGGCGTCTTCGGCGGAGGGGGCCTCGTTCCGAGCGCTCCCTATTTCAGCGAGCAGTCCTGGGGCGCGTTCCTCGGATTGTTCTGCACAGCGATATGGGTGTCGCGCGGGTACTTGCGCGAGGTTTGGAGCGAGATACGGTCGGGCAGATCCGAGGCGCGCGCCGTTCCCCATCGCGTGTCATTCGCGTTGCTGATACTGAGTCTCGGGCTGCTGGGCTGGATCGGCGTCGGCATCGGTCTGCCGTGGCCGTTCGTCATCGGCTATACGCTCGTTTTCCTCGCGTTCAGCGTCGCCATGACGCGCCTCCGAGCGCAGCTCGGGCCGCCCACCCACGAGATGGCGTTCATGGGACCGAACCAGCTCATGGTGGACTTCCGAGGCACCCAGGGCATGGGCGAGGGCTTCATCGCGCGCACGGTGACGACCTTCCATTTCATGAACCGCATCCACCGGACCCATCCAATGCCCCACCAGTTGGAGAGCATCAAGATGGCCGAGCTGGCGCGCGTGAACCAGCGGAGCGTGTTCATGGCGATCCTCCTCGCCACGATAGCCGGCAGCATATTCGGCCACCTTGTGCGCATCTATCTCGGCTACCGGTGGACGCCGGCCGACGTTGCGGGCGACACCGCCAGCGTCATCGGTCAGCTGACCGACAGTCCTCGACCGCCGAACATTGCGGCGATAGCGGCGGTCGCGCTGTCCTTTGCCTTCGTGCTTCTGCTCGACGTTGTGCGATTCCGCGTGCCGGGCTTCCCGCTGCATCCGGCGGGATATGCGCTGACCATGAACTTCGGCGTGGACTACTACTGGTTCGGCCTGCTCATCGTCCTGCTCGTGAAGGTTTATGTCCAGCGCTACTATGGCCTCAAAGGGTACGACAAGCTGCGCATGGTGGCCATCGGCCTGCTTCTCGGCGAGATGGTGGCCGAGGGCGTCTGGGGCACCATGGCCATGGTGACGCGTGAGGCGACCTACAGCATATCCATCAACGGACGGCTCGGCTGGACGCAGTAGAAGGAGAACGCATGGGCCAGTCTTCGGAAGATCACCATCGCTGGTTCCGCAGCCATCTCAAGGATGACCTCCTTCCCCGATGGCTCCGGGCGGTTGACGCGCCCTCCGGGCTGTTCATGCCCCAGCTCGATCGAGCGTGGCTGCCCAAGCCCCGCCGCCATGCCACTCTGGTGTCGCAGGCGCGCCTGATCTACAACTTCGCCGTAGGGTTTCGGCTTACCGGGAACGAGCGCTATCGTGACGCCGCCCGACGCGGAGCCGATGCGCTCTTGCAGACGTTTGGTGGAAACGAGCCCGGCCTCTGGGCATGGTCGGCGGCAGAGGATGGCCGAATCCTAGACCACCATCGCAGCGCCTACGGTCACGCGTTCGTGGCGTTCGGCCTTGCCCATGCCTTCGCGATCACGCAGGATGGGCGCTTCCTCGAGGCTGCCCTTGCCACTGTCGGTGCGCTGAAGACCAGGTTCCGAGACCGACACGGGCCATTCGTGCCGGCGCTCACGCCGGAAGGCGTTGATACAGGGGCAACGCGGACCCAGAACCCCGTTATGCACCTGTTCGAAGCCCTTCTCGCCCTGGGCCATGAGGCCGGCGTCGCCGAGGCGTTCGCTGACGCTCAGGACATTGCGCGCTGGGCCATGGCAACCATGATGCGCGAGAACGGAATCTTGCCCGAGTTCTACTCCCATGACTGGCAGCCGCTGAGCGAAGCGGAAGGGGGCCGCATTGACATCGGCCACCAGTTCGAGTGGGCCTACCTCCTGTCGCGCGCCATAGAAGTCGGCGCCCTTCCCG
>JBBIQU010000181.1:0-3193 GCA_037442185.1 Chthonomonadales bacterium
TCCACATACGGTGGGTTCCCAATCACCACATCGAAGCCGCCCGTGGCCATGGCGTGGGGGAACTCGACGAACCAGTGGAAGGGCTGGTGGGTGCGACAGAACTCCTCCACGGTGACGCGGTCGGCGAGTTTCTGGGCCATAAGGCAGAGCCTGCGCAGGTCCCGGTCGAGTTCGGGCACGATCTCGTTTCGGGCATGTTGGAGGTCGGCTTTGCCGACGGCCCGGGGCGCATCGAGCCCGAGCTGGCCGCGCCGCCAGTAGTCGAGCATCTCCGCGTACTCTCTTACCATCTGCTTGAGCTTGGTGTGGTCGCGCTCGGAGAGGATCCGTCCCGTGAAGCCGCCGGCAGTCTCGTACTCGGCCCACAGACGGTCAATGTCCTCGATCCGCGCGTAGCCCACGAGCGTGTTGCCGCAGCGGATGTTGAAATCTATGTCGGGCAGGGGCTCGACCTGCTCGACGCGATCCACCTGAGCCGCGAGCTTAAGGAACAGGCGCAGCTTGCAGATCTCGACGGCCTCCTGCATGATGTCCACGCCGAAGAGGTTGTTGACGATGATGGTCTTGAGGATGTAATAGCGGCGGTTCGGGTGTTCGGCCATCCGGGCGAGTATCGTGGAGAACTCTTCGTAGGTCCCCCCTCCCCCTTGCCCCCGCCCGCCCGAGGGGGCGTGGGAAGCCTCATCGCCGACGAGGGACTGCATCTGGTCGAGGCATGCTTCGTAGAGCGGATACAGGATGTTGAGAGCGGCGAAAAGGAACGCACCGGAACCGACAGTGGGGTCCAGGATCGTGATGCTCGTCAGCGCGCGCCAGAACGCCATGAGCAGGTCAGGACCGCAGCGGCCTATGGCGTCCTCGGCAAGCTGGCGCATGTCCAGATTGCAGGTGATGAGGTCGTTGACCTCGTGAACTTCTCCGGCTTTGAGCTTCTCGCGCAGCTCGAGGCACCGCTTGCGCCGTTCGACGTACTCGCGCCAGGTCTCCGTGGGCAGCGTAAGCTTGGCCCCCTCGGAATCGTGAAGTTGGGCCTCGCCGAGGTTGTAGCGCTTGTCGAACATGCGCGCCTTCGGGTCGTGCATGCCGATCTGGACGAAGTCCGGCAGCGCAGTTTCCGGTAGAACACTGCCGTTGGCGAGGACGACTCCGCGACGAACGGGTTCGAAGATGTAGCGGTCGGGATCGGCGCTGAGAAGCGACCAGACCGGTCCGCCTTCCTCGAACGCCACGGCGCACTTCTCGGCGGCCATATCGAAGAGCCGCGGCACGATGGCGCTGCGGCCGATGTACTCGGTGATGTCCTCCTTGGTGTAGTAGGCTCCCATCTCCTTCTGGTTGATGTACTTCTCGAAGATGTAGCCGAGGACGTCGGGGTTGATCTCTTTATCGTCGCGATTGGGACGTTCGTCGAGGTGCCAGCGGTACTCATCGAAGAAATCGAACAGCTCCACGAAGGCGGCGTCGGGTATGGCGATGGCGGGATGCTCGTTCTCGATCTCGTGGGGCAGGAAGATGCCGCCGTCGAGATACGGGACGTTGCCGACGAGACCGGCCAGGTCCGAAGGCCATGCCGCCCTCGGGCTCCCCAGGCCTTCGTGGAAGAAACGCAGGAGGAACGTTCGGTAGAACGAGTAGAAGCGGTCAGCCCCGAAGCGCGCGTGGCAGTCCTTCAGCTTGGAGCGCAGGTAGTCGGTATTGCCTTCGAGGAAGCCCTTCTTCTGGATGAAGTAGACGAACATGAGGCGATTGAGCATGACCGAGGCGTACCAGTCACGCCTCTTGCCGTCGGCGATGCCGGTGATTGTCCTGGCGAAGGCGTCCCGTTTGCCCTTGAAACGATCGTAGAAGCGCTTGGTGACCTTGTCGACGTCGAGGGCCTTGCGGACCTTTCCGGCAACCTCCACGAGGGTTAGCCGTTCTTCTTCTTCGAGACTGATGGCGATGTCGCTCAAGCGTTGGAGGATGGGCTCGCCGGTCTGTCCGGCGTGCCAGCGGAGTTCGCGGCAGGCGAGGGGCTGACCGGTTTCGCGGCGAACCCACTGCCAGACCTGACGGGTCCGTGGCGTGTCTATGAAGATGATCAGATGCTCATGGGCGTGTTTGGCGACCTGGGCTTCGACAACGCGCCGGACTGCGTAGGGCGGGAACGGCGCGCCCGGAGCGGGCTCGCAGACGAAGACGACGAAGCCTCGCTTGTGTGCCGCTGCCTCGAGGGTGTACCCCTGCCCCTCGGCAGATACCGTCAGGTCCTGCCGATGACGGTCCCACCCCAGCTCCTCGACGAATAGCTCTTCAAACTCGAACGCCTGCAGGGGTTTTCGGGCGGCCTCAAGATTCAGTGCGGGCATGTTATCTCACCTCAGCTTCGGTTGGTCGGTATCCGCTTGCCGGCGCAGCGGGTGCTCGTGGTCCTCACTCCATTGGCCAGGGCTATTCACGATGTACTCGCCGTAGCGCTCCCATTCCTGCTTGTCCCGGATCACGTGCTCGGAGTAGTTGCGCTGCCACACGGGCGCTCCCTCTACCCCGCGCAGGGCGTTGATACGCTTTGCCGACCGCATCTTGAAACGCCCGACGAGAAGGCCCAACCCCATGCGCTGGCGTCCGCTCCGGGGTCCATGGGTAGGGGCAATTCATGAATTGCCCCTACAACGAAGGCCCATGCTGCAAAGGACGGTCGTTTCTTCGGGTCCGTCGTCGGTCGTGATCTGGCACAGCTTGCCTTCACGGCGGAGGGAGACGACCATCTCGGCAAGGGCATCGTTGGAGATGTGGGCGCGGAGCTGCCGGTTGATGGCGTCCCGTGCGGCTGCGGTCAGCGGATACCGATAGATGTCCTCGACGGCACGCTGAAGCTCGCCGGGCTCGAAGGCGGTTTCGAGGAGGGTGCCTGCAACCTCGCTCACGTAGTCTCTGAGCCGCTGGTAGGCACGGTAGCGGGCCCACGATGGCCTGCCGAGCTGTCCGCCAACGTAGCGGCGCTCCTTCACGATGGTGCGGACGCCCGTCTCGACGAGGTCGTAGTGGTCGGTTGTGCGGGGCAGCGCCGGAGTGTCCGGTTCGCAGGCGGCGGCTTCGAGCACGCGCAGGGCCGAATGGGAGACAGGCTCTCCGTCGGGGCCGATCCAGGCCAGGGCGTGGTGGTCGGCGGAGGTGCGGAGGTAGACCAGGACGCCGGCAGAGCCCTCACCCT
>JBBIQU010000181.1:3293-8116 GCA_037442185.1 Chthonomonadales bacterium
GGCTGCGGCCCTCACCCTTGCCCTCTCCCGCGCTCGGAACGGCGTCGGCCGAAGGTACGTCGGCTTTCGCGGGAGAGGGGATAAGGCTGCGGCCCTCGCTCGCGTCGTTGCTTGCTGGCGCGTGCTTGGTTGAATGTACAACTTCCGGCAGGGATCCGACGGCCTTGCGCAACGCGGGGTTGCCCGCGGTGGCGTTGTTCCATATCTCGTAAGCGCGGGAGGCGAGATCCACCTCGCCTTCGTCCTCGTCCAGGATGCCGGCCTTCTCGCTGTAGAGTTCGGCGACAGCCTTGTTGTTGTGGTCGTCGTCGAAGAACCGCTCGTCGGTGCCGACGACCTCGGCATTCTCCTGCAGTCGTTGTCGCAGGCGATTGCGGAGATGGATCACGTTCTCGACGCCGGTGGCGGGCAGAAAGCTGTAGCAATGGATGGTGTCGGCCGTCTGGCCGATTCGATCCACGCGACCCGCTCGCTGGATAAGGCGGATGATGGCCCACGGGAGGTCGTAGGATACGACGATATGCGCATCCTGCAGGTTCTGGCCCTCACTGAGCACATCGGTCGCGATCAGCACGCGTATCTCCTGATCCGGTGCGATGCGAGCCTCGTTGCTCTTCGGGCTGAAGCGTCGGGCGTAGGCCGTTGGATCAGATGCCGCGCCTGTCACTCCCGCGACCTGCCGGATGCCGCGTTGGGCCAGGGCCTCACAGAGGTACGTCACGGTGTCGGCGAACTGGGTGAATACGAGCACCTTGTCGCCTGCATGTTTCCGCCCGACAAGGCGGACCAGGGCTTCGAGCTTGCCGTCCGTTGCGGAGTCCCATTCGGGGCAGCGCGCCAGCACCTGCTCGAGACTGCGGTTGTCCTCTTTCAGCGCCTCGCAGAGCGCCGGATCGAACATTTCCGCGCGTATCCACTTGAAGCGGCGTTCGTAGCGGGTCTTGAACGCCTCGTAGAGCGCGACACTCCCACCTTCGGCCTCGGTTGAGGAGTCGTCTTCGTCCTGGGAGCCGTCGCGGTCGGCGTCGGCAAACCTGCTGTCGAGCATGATCGGGTCCTGTTCGCCGATGGGCAGGGGCAGACCATTCTCAAGGGCGTAGATGAACAGCTCGTTGCGGAGGATATGGCGCCGGATGGACATGAGGAAGGCATGGCCGGAGCTTTCGAGGCGCTTGAAGAGGTTCGTGCGGCAGAAGCCCTTCAAGCGTTTGCCGGCCCGGGACAGGTCCGCCATGATCTCCTCCTCTTCGCGTGTTGGAGCGACGGGCGGAGGATCGGCGACGTGTAGGGCAAGGCCGTACCGGGGAAGGTTGAGACGGTTGATGATGTCAACGACCTCTTGATGGTACAGCGCAGCATAGCGCTCGTCCACGCCAAAGCGGACCGTATGCGGCCTGCGGGTCGGGAAGTAAGAGCGTGACCCGTCCTTAAGCTGCAGGTATGGGCGGCCCGATTCGTCCACGCCGGCGTAGTTCTCGATGATGAACGATCGCGTTCGGCGGACCATGTAATATCGGAGCAGCTCGCGCCAGTCGTCGGGATCTTCGCTCTTCTCGAACGCCAGGATGCTGTCGGGCGCGCACTGGTGGAGAGCATGGAACTGGGTCTCGCCCATCTTGCGAAGCAGGGCTTCGGGGCGGACCGGCATGCGATCTTCGTCGCGGACAAACAGTCTAAGCTGCGCCGACAGGTCCTTGTATGACATGTTGTAGGGTGTCGCGGTCATTAGAATGCAGATACTCTCGTTCCTCTCGATGTAGTCCGCCACTGCGCGATAGAGCTTGGTTTCGCGGTTGCGAAGGTTGTGGCTCTCGTCAATGAGCACAAGGCGGTAGCGGCGGAGCTCCGGGAGGTCCGCAATGGCTTTGGAGGTGGAGAGCACCTTGCCGCGCAGACCGTAGCGCTCGCGGTGGGTCTCCCACATACCCACAAGGTTCTTGGGACAGAGGATAAGCGTCTCGCAGTCCCGGTCATCTTCGAAGATGCGGGCCACTGCCGTGCCGATTAGCGTCTTGCCCAGGCCGACCACGTCGCCAATGAGGACGCCGCCGCGTCGGTTGAGTTTGCCTGCGGCTATCTGCACGGCATGCCGCTGATGCTCGCGCAGTATTTCCAGCCCTCTGGGTATGCCGAACTTGCCGATGCCTTCGCGCGCCTCCTCGGAGAGGTGGTACGCCATCTTCAGGTAGATGTGGAACGGCGGAATGAGCGCCTCGCGCGCCCAGCTTTCCTCGATGATCTGCGCCAGCTCCGCGCTGATGTCCACGCACCAGCGGTCGGTCCAGCGATCCTCGAACCAGCGGGCGAGCTTGGCGACGGCGTCGCCATCGAGGACATCAACGTTCAACTCGCCTTGCTTCACGAGGCCGGCCAGCGTGAGGTTGCTGCTGCCGACATAGCCGATGCCGGGATTAAGCGGGTCGTGGCGGAACATAAGGTAGAGCTTGGCGTGGAGCGGGTGACGCAGATAGAGCTTGACGATGACCTTTCGTGCTCGCAGTTGGCGAGCAAGGCGCCGCAGCGCCACCTCATCCTCCGATGTTGGGACGCCGATGGTCAGTTGCTTCTTCAGCCTGTCGGCATACGCTCGCTTGGATCGAACGACAAAGGCCTGATCAACGCCGTCGTCACCGCCACCGATTCCCAGGGCTCGAACCAACTCATGTTCCGGCGCGGCCTGCATGCCGATCAACACACGGGCGCAGGCTCCATCGCCACCCACGAAGGTGTCTACCAGATCATCCACATGCTTCCAACCGCGCAGGTTGAAGTAGCCGATGCAGAAGTCGGCCCTGTGCGCCACACCCAGGGCATCCCGGAGCGACGGGAGAAGCGGAAGCTCAATGTTGTCATAGATGTGCGGCATGGTGGATTCCTCTGTTGTGTGTGGACGGGTCGGACCGGTCGGACGGCGTGATCCTACCCATGCAGCACGGGGTCCTTCTTCCAATCACGGTCCTTCTCGAAACCCCATTCCTTGACCCTCGGGCGGCGTTCGCGCAGGCGGACGCTCTCGATGCCGAGGTAGTAGCCGGTCGAGGCGGGGTTCTTGCCGGTGCACTCGAGGCGGAGGGTGTACTTGCCGGGATCGGGCCAGAAGTCGAAGAGATGGAACTCCTTGCTCGAGGTGTCGGCGCTGTAGAGGTCCATGGAACCGCCGAGCTTGACGCCGTTGAGGTAGGCCTGATAGGTGCCGAAGTCGTAGGACGTGGTGAGGTTCAGCAGGAGGCGCAGCGGCTCCTTGTCCTTGACCTCGAAGGGTATCTCGAACCACGCTCCTTCGGCCTTTTCGGGTCGGTAGAGGACCTGCGGGCCGTCGTAGTAAGGAAGGCTCTGGGTCTGGGCCGGGCCTTCGCCCCGATGCTCGTCGCCGAGGAAATCGCGGGCATAGGCGGTGATGCGCTCCAGGCTGGGCAGACGGCGCTCTTTGCCCTCGGGGGCGCGGGCTGCGAAGGTCGGCTTGCCGGTCTGATACCAGAAGGCGACGCTGGCATAGTCGTCTTCCCGCTCGTTCCAGCTCATGGCGCGCTTCTCGGGATTCTCGTCGGGCGAAATCCAGCCCCAGTGCTCGAAGGCGACCTTGATGCCCTTCTGGAAGACGATGGGATCGGCAATGTGCCACCGGTAGGCGCTCGTGTGGCCGCCGACGATGCCCCACTGGTCGAAGTAGGGCACGCCGAAGTAGGGGGTGCTTGTGGTCTTGAGGCCCCACGCCGAGAGGAAGTAGTCCTCGGTACCCGTGCCCCAGATTGAGGGCCGCTCTTCGCCGTCAATCCATATCTTCTCGTCGCCTTCCCCGAACCAACTTGGGCTGCGCGTGCGGACCGCGAGGACCGTGCCGACATAATGCCCCTTGCCGGTGGTCTCGAGCACGACGTAGTCCTTGCCCTTCTGGACCGGGTATTCCTGCCGATACTGGGCATAGAAGTAGGGCGTGTTGCGGGGAAGGCTCTTGAGCTTGATCCAGTCAATGTTGTAGTAGAGCAGGTTGATGGGCTTGTCGCCCTGATTGACGACCTCGACGCGGGCCGATTTGCGGAAGGGCATGCGCCAGAAGCAGTTGTAGGAGTCGGCGTCCTCGACGATGACGGGCAGGCTCTTGACCTCGCTCCGCTTGCCGAAGCAGTTGGCGAAGAAGTCGCCGAGCGGAGCCTCGACGCCGGGCCTGGCGTCGCCGTCCCAGTAGATGCGCAGGAGCATGTCCTGGTGGGTTGCCGAGCCCTGCCGCGCCCACCCTTGCGGCTCGGGTCCGAGGAAGGTGAACCACATGTGGGTGATCATTCCCGGGCCCTTGACGTCCATGCAGACATGGGTCTTGCCGGGTTCCACGCGGAAGTTGTCGTAGTTGCTGCGCTCAGTTGTGTCGCCCAGCGGCGGCGCATCGGGGCAGTACTTGCCGTCGGGGCCAAGGCGGAACGACGACGTCGCGCGCATGCTCCGGCCCGATTGGGGCTTGATCAGGCCGGCGAGCGGGTCGTCGGCGAGCGCGGGCATCATGGCCAGCATGAGCGCGATCGCGTAGAGCGCCTGGGTCCATGGTTGTTTGTGCATGCGATTCCTCCGGAGCGGGTGATTTGCATGCGTTCGATTCGGTTCGGAAGCGCATTGGTCCTGCGCCACCGGGGTGGTGGTGTCTTGGCCGGACGGACGGCGGCACGGATATCTTCTTTGCGGTGGGGGATAGGACGCGCAGCGTGTAGCCGTCGCTTCTTGCGACGCCAAGCGTGGTGTTCGTGTGGTTCCACGCGGTGGCTTGCGGCCGTGCGAATGCGCGGGGAGAACCCGCGGCTACACGGCCTGCGGCCGTAACGACGCCGGACGCC
>JBBIQU010000182.1:0-8114 GCA_037442185.1 Chthonomonadales bacterium
TGCCATTCGGCCGTAACGACACACGCCCCGAGACGAGTGCCATTGGGCCGTAACGACACACGGCCCACGACACGTACCATTCGGCCGTAACAGCAACGGACTCCGAGACGTGTTTCCAGCCAGCCTGCCGATGGTGTGAACGCGCAGCGTGTAGCCGTCGCTTCTCGCGACGCCGCGGGTGTGCGCTGAAATGGTGGAGCCACTGGGCTTCAGAGATACCTGACGCGGCTCACGGCAACGACAACGGTCACAACCAGACCCACCATCAGCATTGGAGCTTCCGCCACGATGACCGCAGTCCATGCTGATCCTGGCGCGGCAACGGCGTTTGCGACAGCCCCAACGAGATACCCGAACGCAACGGATGCCCCGGAGGTGGCTTCCACCGCGGGTCCGCGCTTGCGCCCGCATGCACGTAGCGCCGCTTCGCCTCCGATGCTTCCAAGGACAAACGCGATCCAGAAGGCACCGAGGATGCCGATTGGTACGCGCGAGAGAATCAACGCAGAGACCGCCCCAACTAAGGCGGCGACAATCGCCGCGGGCGCAAGATTGGCGGTGGAGACTTGATAGATGTGGGACGAGCGGAACGACGCGCATTCGCGGCATCGCACTCCAACCGGCCCGAACACAGAGCAATCCGGACACACGGGCTTGCCGCACCGCCCGCACGAGAGCAGCGTCTCGTTGCGGTGCCGCTCACAGACGGGCACGTGCGGGTCCCGCGGTAGTTATTGGGATGTCCGCTGCGAATATCATCTGAGTGGCCGGCGAAGTCGCTCGCGGGTGCGGCGAGACTGAGAGCCGATGGCATCGGCGCCGACGAACCCCACCACGAACCCCAACGCCGAGGTCGCAACGAACCACCAGGCATTGAGGGCGCCCAGCAACAGCGGAGTCATGGCGAGAAACAGGACGCCCATGCCAATCCCCGAAATGATACGTACCAGGAACTCCTCGACCCATCGTTCGATGCGCGAGGGAGACTCGTTGTGGCTGTCGGTTCGCCCCATCGCCATATCCCCCAGAAGGGCTCCTTTCCCGTCATCGGTAGTATATGCCCATTGGGCTTCGGGCGCAACATCGTTGAGGTCTGAACAGTTGCCGTTTGCCAGGGCGTGCAGGACATCGGCTTCCGGCCGCCGAAACCACGCGTAACAACGATCATGGAACATGCCACGTGGACAGGCGCAGCTTTGCTGCTCACGCTATGTACGGCCATTCTGGCGCGCATCATCGCCGCGCGACGAGGCAGGTCGGTTTTCGTCCGGCGCATCGCCGGGCTGGATCACCTTGACGATGCGCTTGGGCGCGCAACGGAGATGGGTAAGCCCATCGTCTTCAGTCCCGGGTTCGGCGACCTCGGGCAGATGTCAACATATGCCGGGCTTGCGTGCCTCGAGTATGCGGTTCGCAGGGCGGCCCGATTCGGATTGCGCGTGATCGTGCCTGTGGCCGGCGCAACGATGTTCCCAGTCGCTCAGGATGTGGCGCGCGATGCATGCATCGCCGAAGGCAAGCCCGAGCTGTACGACTCGAATGATGTGCTCTATCTCTCCGGCGACCAGAACGCGTTCGCCGCGGCCGTGACGGGCATCATGGAACGCGAGAAGGTGGGGGCCGCGTTCTACTTCGGCTCCTACGGCTTCGAGTCGCTGCTGCTCGCCGAAACGGGGCAGCGGATCGGCGCGATTCAGGTCGCCGCGACTGACTCGTTCTTCCAGGTGCCGTTCTTCATCGCCGCATGCGACTACACGATCTTCGGCGAAGAGCTGTACGCCGCCAGCGCCTACATATCGCGCGAGCCCACCATGCTCGGGAGCCTGTCGGGCCAGGATTTCGGCAAGGTCGTCGTGGCAGGGCTCCTGGTCACGGGCATCGCCGCGACAACGATCGCGAAGCTCACGGGAGCGAGCGCCGGCACGTTCAACGCTCTGGTAGGTCTGCTGGGCCGATGAAGCCGTGAAGCGCCGCCTCATCGTCATCGTGACCTTCCTCGCCGGGCTCTACTACGTGCTAGAGTTCATGCTGCCGCCCAGGATAGGTGGTGCGCCCGATGCCGACGGCGTCGAGGCTGCGACGCCAGTTCATACGCGCACCGCCCGGTACATCGCTTACACGGGTCTACGGACGGATCGCAGTCCCGTAATCCTTCGCGTCGCGGAGGACGGGTCAGGCCCACGAACTCCGATCATCTCTCCGCACTTCGCCCGCCATGACGATTATCGAGGTGCGAGGGCTCCCCAGTTCGTGCAGCCGGACCGTTTGTACTACATCGGGTTGGGTTGGGACGATCGGACGCCGCGAGCGTGCCTCGCTCGGCTTGTCAATGGGCGCTGGCGTCCCATGCCAAAGGCGGTTCTGCGGGATGGCGGTCCCGGAGAGCCCGACTCGTCGGGGATCGGATGGGCGTCAGTGCTGAACGATCCGGACGCCGACAAGCCGTGGCGCATGTGGTACGTGGGCCTTCAGGGGGACAGAGGCACCGTCTGCCTCGCCGAGTCGTCCGACGGGCTCAGTTGGGCAAGGCGAGGCCCGGTCCGGCTGACTCAACAGAATGGCGACAATCCGATCTGCGTCAACGCCGTCCGGACCGCCGAGGGCACGGTCCTGTGGACCCTCATCGAGGACCCGTCAGGGGCTCGGCGCATTCGGACCGTGCTGCTGCGCTCGGATGGGACTTCGGTCAGCGGCGTCGTGACCGACCCGGTCGCGCTCAGCCTACCGCGGGACACGCAGATCAGGGACTTCCGGATCGGATCGGATCAACCGGGGCTGTCGGCGCTCGCAACGTTGGCGGACGGGTCCGGCCGGACCAGCATTGCGCTCTTGCGGCCGCCGCTCCAGTTTCCCGAGACCCGCCTGTCTGTCGTTCGCCCGTCGCTCATCGCGCCCGGACCCAAGCCAACCTCGACCATCCTCTCAGACATTCGTATGCAGGTGGACGACATCCTCGTCGTGATCGGCTCGTTCGCCGTGGGTCTGGGGCTGATAGGACTTGCGCGCGTTCACGGCAAACGTGTCGTCGCCCTGCAGAAGGGGTGGCCCGAGAGCATCGCATTCTTCCTCGCGACGGTGGCCATGGCGTCGTTCACGATCTACTCGCGCACCCATCCGGAAGCGCGCACGTGGGCGACGCGCGGCTATGACCTGCTCTTCTACGGTCTGTTTCAGCCGCTCGGCTCATCCATGTTCTCGCTACTGGCCTGCTATCTGGTCTCGGCCGCCTATCGTGCCTTTCGTGTTCGCAGCTTCGAAGGAGGGCTGCTGGCAACATCGGCGCTCCTTATCATGCTCGGGCAGGTGCCCATCGGGAACTGGCTGACCCAGAGCCTGCCGCCGTTCCTGCAGATACCCAAGATCATGGCCTGGGTGCTGTTCGTCAACAATAACGCCGTCGTGCGCGCCGTCAACTTCGGCATCTTCGTCGGCGCTCTGGCGACTGCCCTGCGCGTGTGGCTCAGCATGGACCGCGCGGCCATGAGGAGCGTCGAATGAACTGGGCCGAGCGGCTGCAGCGCATTGATAACCGCGTCCTCTATGTCACGCTTGCGGTTGCGGTTGCCATTCCGGTGTTTGCGCGCGTCCGCATGCCGATCCCACCCACCATCGAGACGCTGGGCGCGTACAACGCCGTCGAGAACGTGCCGCCCGGTAAGCTCGTGATGGTCCAGAGTACGTGGGATGCTGGGACGATCGGCGAGTGCGAGGGACAGTGCCACGCCGTCATCGAGCATCTCATGCGACGTGGTCAGCCATTCGTGATTTGGACTTCCAACCCGGCATCACCGCCCTTCTACAACCGGATAGTCGAAGCGGCTGCGAAGCGCCATGGGCGCGTATATGGCCGCGACTGGGTGGACTTCGGCTACAAAGTCCCCGGCAACGCTCTCGGCTTCGGCATCCAGTCCATGGCGCGCGACTTTCCCGGCTATATGAAGAGCGACGTTCGAGGAACGCCTGTGCGCGAGATTCCGGCCCTCAAGGGCGTGCGAAACGCAACGGACTTCGCGCTCATAGTGACGATCGGCTATAACCCGATCGGCGAGTTCATCCAGTTCGTCCAGTCGGTCTACGGCACCAAGGTCGTCTTCGGGATCGCCGCCATCAACTCAACCACGACCTACTCGTACATCGATTCGAAGCAGATCGTCGGGATGCTCGTGGGGGCTCGAGGCGGGGCCGAGTACGAGATGCTGGTCAAGCGGCCAGGTCGCGGCGTCCAGATCATCATGGCCCAGTCGTTCGGGCATCTGCTCATTATCGTACTCGTAGTGATGGCCAATGTGTCGGCGCTGCTTCAGCGCCGCTCGGCACGAGGCGTACGCGCTTGAACTCCTGGCTGCCCCATCCCGCAAGCCCGTTTACCTATCAGGGCCTGACCGTATGGCTCGGTGCCATCGCGACGCTGGCCATCTTCTCGTTCTTGTTCAGAGAGAACCGCGTCTACCGCTTCGCGGAACACACGCTGCTGGGCCTTGGCATCGGGTTCGGCATCGCGGCCACGATCACCGACATCATTATCCCCAAGTGGTGGAACCCTCTGACACAGGGGCTTCGGGACCACTCCTATGGGATCGTGACGCTGGCGGCGGTCGAGCTTCTGCTCGGGCTGTTCTGGTATGGCCTGTACCATCGCAAGACGGTGTGGCTGTCGCGCATAGTGATGGGGCTGTCCATCGGCGCAGGGGCGGGCCTCGCCTTCAAGGCCGAGATCAACGACAAGCTGCCGCAGATCATCGCCTCGTTCAAATCGCCCTATGTGCCCGCTTCGGAGATGACGGCATTCAATAACCCCGCCAGCAACGTTGTGTTCATCGTGGTGATGCTGTCGGTGTTGTCGTACTTCTTCTTCTCGGTCGAACAGAGGCACCCCGTGATGCGCGCCACATCGCGAATAGGCCGCGTCTTTCTGATGCTGACATTCGGCGTCTTTTTCAGCAACGCCATCATGACGCGCATGAGCGTCTTCATAGAGCGCGTGTGGTTCCTGTTGACCCAATGGCTGCGGATGGGGGCATGATATGCGGCCGCGCGCCTCGGGCGTTGCCAGAGGCCCCCAAATGCCTCGCTTTTGGCGCTCACCCGCCGAAGGGCTGAACGCCATCATGCTCAACGCGTGCCGGTGCCGCCCGATCGGCGGTAGACCCAGTCCCGCCACGAATCGTAGATGAGGTCCGGGTCCTGCCCGACACGACCAAGCTGCCAGTAACGCGCCAGCGAACTACGGACGACCCCGGCCTCGTTCCGATGCGCGCGGATGCCTGCGCAGACCGACGTGTCTCCCGATGAGGAGACGAGCAACGCCAAACGCGGAGCCATGTCGCGCAACAGCGAGGGTATGGCGCGGATCTCCGGCCTGCAGAGGTAGCCGCCGGGCTCGCTTTCGCTGTCGAAAGCGAGCCGCAGGTCGGCGAACTCCAGGTGGACCGCCACGACCTCGGGCTCGTCCACACGCTCGGCTGCCGTCGCGCGGCACCAATCGCCAAGTTCGGCGCAGACAGCCGCCAGGGCATCATGAACGTCCGAGACGAGGGCGCCGCCGACCATCGAGGGCTCTCGAAACGCTATCGTCGCCCACAGCTCGCACATGCCGGTCGAGTGCGGCATGAACACGGGGTCCATGCCGACCTCGGCGCAGGGTTCCAATCTCGATGCAAGCGCCACCATCTCATCCGGGGCATAGGAACCGGCCTCATACGAGACGGTGACTCTCGGCACGCAGTTTCGGACGGACGTCATTGGCCTGTCCTCCTTGCCGGACGCTGACGCGCCCCTGCTACAAGTCCGCCATGAACTCGAAGATCGCGTCGTTCGACTGAGGAAGCCCCTCGTGGCCGAAGTCCGGGTAAATGACCAGTCGCTTGGGAGCGGTGATCTTGTTGTACGCCGCAAACTGCGACGACGGCGGACAGATCGTGTCCATCAGCCCTACGAAGAACAGCGTCTCGGCTTTGATGCGGTGGGCGAGGTGCTGATTGTCAATGTAGCCGAGGCGCGTGAACACCTCATTCTCACGCTCATGGCGAGGGTCGAATCGCCTGAAGTACTGCTTCAGCTCCTCATAGGCAGCCACAGCCAGGTCTATCTCCCACACCCGGCGGAAATCGCAGAGAAACGGGAACACCGGCGCTGCCTTGCGAATGCGGGGCTCGAGCGCGGCGCATGCCAGCGTCAACCCGCCCCCCTGAGAGCCGCCGGTTGCGCCGACCCGGTCAGCATCCACCTCCGGCATGTCCATCACAATGCCGGCAAGCTGAGCGCAGTCGAGATAGATGTGCCTGAAGAGCAGGTCGGAAGGCGAGTGGTCGAGCCCGCGGATGATGTGCCCGTTGAGCGTATTGCCCTTGACCCCGCCTGTATCTTCGGATAGCCCGCCTTGACCGCGGCAATCGAGCGCGGCGACGCTGAAGCCCTGGGCAACGTAGGCAAGCTTGTCGGCCCAATCGCCGCTGTCACCGGAGTACCCGTGGAACATCACAATGGCCGGGTGGGGATCGAGCCTGCCTGCGGGCCGCAGATACTTCGCATGGATGCGTGCGCCCCGAACCCCGGTGAAGAAGAGATCGAAGCATTCGGCGAAGGAGGCCTTGAAGGGGTGCGGGACGAGTTCCACCTGCGGATCCGTGGCTCGCATCTCGTCGAGCGCGGCGGCCCAGTACTCCTCCATGTCGTCTGGGCGCGGGTTGGTGCCCTGATAGGTCTTGAGCTGATCAAGGGGCATGTCGAAGAGCGGCATCGCGTGTTACTCCCGGGCTCTCGTTGAAATGTGCAGCCTCCGGCGTCACATGGTCGGTCGGCTGCCGTATGCATACGTAGAGCAGTTCTGCGCCGGTTGCGGCGCTTCCTGTTGCGCAAACCATGCAACGGTGCTAGAATATGCTCAGGTGGGAGTGGCTGTTCGCTCCCATACGTAAAACAACAAGCGGCAGCCGGCAACCGTACCTCTGTCCCTGTTCAGTGGTTCGGCTGCGAAATCCGGCGAGATAAGCCGAACAGCCGCGCGCTCGGCCGGACGACTGCTAAGCAGCATCTGAAAGGAGCACGGACAATGAGAGTTGTCTGGTCCAAGTCGCTCCGCGTTTTCGCCCTTGCGGCGATAGTAGGAGCGAGCTTCGTCCCGTCGTCGGCCCGTGCAGCGGGCCCGCTCGCGCTTCGCATCGGCGCCTACGGCGCTACCAACTACGAGTCCCGCCTTCTCGCCGACAACAAAGGTCTTCTCGTGGGGTTCCAGTACAATCTGTCGGGCATTCCTGCGGTGCTGAATGGCGAAGCATGGTCAACCGTCCTCTCCGTGGACTACATGTTCCAGGCGAGCGACGATGTCCGCTTCCAGGCAGTCCCCGTTGCGCTCAACCAGGTCTACACCTTCGAAGAGCAGAGCGGCAAGACGCCTTACGCCGGCTTCTTCCTGTCGGCAGTGACTTACAAGTCCGAACTGACCACGCCGGATCAGCCGTGGGTAACCCGCGTCGGCGGCGGTCTTATCCTGGGCCTCAACCTCAACGACAAGATGTTCGTTGAGGGACGCTACGAGATGGTGAACAAGACGAAGTCCCAGGGCGTGCCCCAGGGCTTCCGCGCCCTCTTCGGATACCGCTTCTAGTCCACGCATACCCGGGTATCGGCGAACGCGCAACAAGGAACAGCATCGCCGACCCCGATTGCAGGACGACGAAACGGTCGTACCGACATCCCCTCGGCCTGTCCGAGGGGATGTTTTCGTTTGGGTCAGGCGGGCGTGCGTCACGTCCCGTGTTCCGATGCCACGAACCGTTCGAGAACAAACGTCATCGCGAACAGCATTCACGTCATCGCGAGCGAAGCGAAGCGATCCCGATCGGCGACGGACCCCTTGTGGCACGTGTGGGATCGCTCCATTGAGTGGTACGAGGACGAGCCAACCGCAGCGGCGGGATCGCCTGCTCATCGAGATGTTGGCCGTGCGGTTGACTCGCCCCTACAACGGGCGGTGCGCGCGTATTCGTAGGGGCGTATCAGCCGGACGGGACCACCTACCGATCACCGGACATCACGTTTCGACCGGCTGGTACGCCCTCGCATCGCAGCAATGCAGCGGCTCCTCGTTCGCCGCTTCGTGATGTAGATTCCCG
>JBBIQU010000183.1:0-5161 GCA_037442185.1 Chthonomonadales bacterium
GGACTTGGCGCCGTCCGAAGCCGCGACTTCAGTCGCCGGGCATCTACCCCGCGCAAACGTGTGGTGTCGGACAGAACGTTCTGCGTCGCGAGAAGCGACGGCTACACGCTGCGCGTCCTATCGCCGACGGCGCGATGCCGGGTCTGGCGTCCGGCTACGCGAAGGAGCGATCGAGCTTCAGAGCCTCCTGCAGCCATGCATGATAGACCACCGCCGGAAGGTAGGCTGCGCCGAGACTCGCGAGATGCGGGGTCATGTACTGCACGTCGAGGAGCAGGAAGCCGCGCTTGAGGAGGCGGTCCACCAGCGCGGCCAGAGCGACCTTCGAGGCGTCGGTCTCGCGGTGGAACATGCTTTCGGCCATGAACGCCGCTCCGAGCGCGACTCCGTAGGTCCCGCCGACGAGGCGGCCGTCGCGCCACGTTTCGACACTATGGGCCTTCCCCTGACGATGCAGCTCCCCATAGACGCGGATGAAGTCCTCTGTGATCCACGTGCCCTCGTGACGATCGGCGCAGCCTCGCATGACGCCTTCAAAGTCCGTGTTGATGCGGACCTCGAACACCCCTCGGCGGATATTCCGGGCTAGACTCCGTGAGACATGGAAGCGGTGCAACGGTATGATCGTTCGGGGATCGGGGCGGTGCCATGTGATCACTGAGGTTTCGTCGTCGCCCATGGGGAAGATCCCATGCCGATAGGCGCGTTCCACACCTTCAGCCGTGAACGTCAGTCTCACGTTTCGTCCTTCATCCTTAGCTGCTGTGCGTTACGGCCCTCATCGAGCCTTCTCCTGCGACCGTCAACGAGAGGAAGGCGCATGGTATTCAAGCGTCGCCGGCGCCGACTATCTCGGATGGATTGGGATGGCCTCAGATACAGGCTGTCGGCCTCGTAGCATTCGGATTCCCTCACGGGTAAGGCGCAGATACCAGTCAGACGGCATCCCCTCCAGCGTATCGAAGTGCGCCTCGACCGGCGGAGTGTCGCATACCTTAAAGATGGCGGTACCTTCGTCAACCTCATCGAACATGGCGATGTAGACCGATCGTTGACCCATGCGCGCAAGCTTGACCCACTGCTCCCAGTAGAACTCGCCCTTGCGACGCGAGATCGTTGTCGAGCCGGGCTCCTTGCGCATCAGATTGTCCCACCCGAAGCCCGGATACACAGAGGGTATCCAATGCACGCCGGCGCGGTCGAGCGCGACTCGGTCTACCTCCCATGTATGCGTAGAAGCGTGCTGGATACCATTGGCGTCGAGGCTGTAGTTGCCGATGTTCCAAGGCACATAGGCGTCGAGCCGGTGGATGAAGCTCCGCCAGTCACGGTCGGCCCTGCCTCGCCAGTCCCAATCGCCGCCGCCCACCAGGAACGCCCTGTAGGGACCCTTCGCCTTGAAGAAGTCAATGAGCCTGTTCGCCAGCGCAGCATCCATCGGCACATGGCTGTTGTCCTTGTAGACCCCCCAGATCATCACAACCGGCAAGCCGGCCTCGTGGAGGTAGCGAGCGTCGCGCGTGACGCCCTGCTCGACCATGCGTTTCCATTCGGCGGTCACAGCGTCGTATGTGCGCTCGATCGGCATGGCGGCCACGTCGTAGGCCAATGCCCAGACACGCCCGGTGGCGCGTGCGGCCCGCCGAACGTTGCCGATTACGCGCAGGTGCGAGTTATGCTGCGAGGCGAACGGACCTCCGGGAAGGCCGACCGCGAAGTGCTGCATCCAGACGCCGTCAATCTCATGCTCGCGCATCCATTCGAAGTGACGCAAGACCGTGGAGTAGTCCTCCGAGCTGAAGAGCGTGGCCTGCGATCCGTCGGGGTGTGTGAACCCCGGCGCCGTGTAGCGCCGCCGATAGCCTCGCATGTCGGGCCACATCTCGAAGGTCAGCGAGTCCGGCGCGATACGTCGGGAGTCTCGGCTCCAGTGGACCCACCCGAAACCGGCACGGTCCCCGGGACACCGGAACCACCCCTGATACCCTGCCATGACTTTGCCGCGCAGTCCCTCCCGGCTGACGGCGCGCGGCGCATCGGGCGCGCCGTAAACGGCCGCAGCCGCGAGGCCGGCGAGCGTCGGAAGAGCGAAGACGAGTCTCTTGACGATCATGCGCGTGTCCCCCATCGCCTTGCGTCAAGCATACCGCCGAACCGCTCTCCTCTGACTGACTCCATGCAGGAGAGCGCGGGATCATGGCAGAACCCAGCCATCGTTGGCCGGGGCGGGGTCCAAACCCGACACTCGTCATTGGGGCCAGCCCGACGAATCATCTTCGGGCCGGTTTAAGTCAGGAGCATTGGGTCAAGACCACTTCTGTCAGTCTCCCGGCAGTGTTCCCGAGGGAGTGAACGCTCGATGGCGCTTGGATGGGGTTCGCTTGCGGGCACGGTCGCCACCACAGCGATCGGAGGGTTCGCGGTGGCGTGGCTCGGCATGTCTCTTCCCTCCACGATGGCCATCGGGAACCGTGAGGTTCAGGTGGCGTTCGACGCCTCCGGTAGGGTCCGATCCCTTCGCAACCTCACAGCGGCGACCGAGTGCATTTCCGGACCCGGCACCATTCCCGTCCGCATCTACCGAGACCGCGGAGGAGCGCTAGCGGAGGTCGCTCTGGACTGTGCATCGGTGGCCGGCGATGGGGGTCGGCTCAAGGCGGCTTACGTCGGGGAGGGCGTGACCGCGACGGTGACCGTACGCGTTGCCCGAGACGGCGCGAAGACGGACTGGCGCGTCGAGGTCCGCAATACGGGCCACGACGACATCGCGGAGGTGATCTTCCCGGCCTTCGAGCATGTGCGCATCGGCGACGACGGCTCGGACGATGTTCTCGTGCGACCCAATCGGTACGGCCAGCGCATTCCGGACCCCGCACGCAACCTCGAACGAAAGCCAGGCGAGATCGTTGATGGATTGACCTATCAGGGATGGTGGAACCAGCCGCGCCTCATCTACCCCGGAAGCGCGGGCATGTTCTGGATGGACCTGTCCGATCCGAAGGGCGGGCTGTACATGGCCTCCGAAGACCGCAGTCTCATCGGCGGTTTCCTCGAGACAACGCCGGCGACGGGGATCGGCATGGGCATCGGCAAGTACGTTCGGATTCGAAAGGGCGAGCGCCTGCGTCTCGAAGCCGCTGTCGGCATCCACACCGGAGATTGGCGTTGGGGCGCGCGAACCTATCGGGAGTGGGCCGAGCGATTCATGGCGCGACCGCAAGTGCCGACCTGGGCCCGCGAGATGCCCAACTGGCGCTGGCAGGCCATGATCTGGAGCATGGGCATGGAGCGACCGCCGCTCACGACTCGTTACCGGTGGGAGGACGTGGAACGATCGCTCATGGACGAGGCGGTAGCCCTGGGAACGCCGACCATCGGCCTTGCCGGGCAGGAGTTCATGGGGCACGACTTCGGCTGGTGGTGGCCCGATCCAACGCTCGGCGGCGAGGACAAGCTGCGTGAAGTGATGGGGCGGATCCGACGCCGAGGCGGGCGCGTTGTGCCCTATATCAACCCGATCTACACATGGGAAGGGTTCCCGGACATTCCGCACGCCGACGACCCGGAGTTCAAGCGTCGTCTGGCCATGGCTCCGCCCGACCGGATCGCGTTGCGCCCCCTGTGGGAACGCCATCGGAAGGATGTGGCACGCAAGCTTGACGGCACGTATGGGTATGTCGAGCAGCACTACTTCGGCAACCTGGCTCAGACGTGCCTCGCGAGCCGCCCGTGGCAGGACTACGTGCTGTGGTGGACGCACAGGTACGCCCGGGATCACGGCTTCAGCGGGGTTCAGTGGGATCAACTCGGGGCATTCCCGATCCAGTACTGCACCGACTGGTCGCACGGCCACCTCGATTCCGGCTCCGGAGCGCAGGGCATGCTGGAACTGACCCGGCGAATCTGGCGCGATCCGAAGTACGCGGTCCCCGAGGACTTCTACATCTGGTACGAAGGCGCATCGGATGTGGCCGCGCAGAACCTGCACATGGGGCATGCAGGCTACGACATGTGGATGCCGTTCAGTTTCCCCGAGATGATCGCAACGACGTTTCCGGACCGCGTCTTCAGCGGCGACTATCCGGCTCTGCCCGGCACCTCCGGTCCGGCGGTGGTTCGTGCCTGCCGCTCGATTGAGCTTGCCTTCCTTGCGAGGTCGCGTCTGGGCGCCAGCGCAACAGAGTATGGCCGCAAGGTTGAGATCGTGAGCAGGTTGCTGAACGCCCTCAAGGGGCTCAATTGGTACACGCTCTATCGCGGGTCCGAGGGCCTTCATGCCCCCGAAGGCGTATGGGCAAGCGTGCTCGAGGTGGACAGGCGCGTATGTCCGTTCGTTTCGGGTCCTGCTGTGGTCATTCCAATCGTTGACATTCGCCGTGAGCGCTCGGCCGTCACCTTGAGGCTCGACGGGAAGCGCTACGGACTTCATCGAATCCCCTGTGCCGCGTGGTACCCCGGTGAATGGAGCGGCCTTTCGAGATCCGTCCCCGTCACGCGCGCCGATGACGGCACGCTCCTCATCCATGTGCCTGAGATGGGGCAGGCAAGCGCATTCAGCCGCGAACAGGCATACTGCGAGGTGGACGACACGATCTCGGGTTTCGGCGCGGTTGTGGTCAGCTCCAAGGAGATACGAAGGCTGAGCATTGCGGCGCCGACTTCGGTTCGTCGTGGCGAGGAAGTCGTATTCCGGACAGTGGAGGAAACTATCGGAGGCGAAGGCATGTGGCGGAGCGCCACGGCCGGCGGGGTCAACATGGGTGTCGAACCGGTTCGATTCACCGACGGCAACTACACGATGACCCAGCATGACGGCCTCAACTGCTGGAAGGTCGGGGCGCCCGACTCCCCCTATCTCTACTGGAGGGTGAGCAAGGACGCCGACCGTCGCCTGGATGGGGTTCTCAAGGTTGAGCTGCTCTACCTCGACGATGCTCCGGGCGCGTTCCGACTGCAGTACAACTCGTCGGACGACCTTGCCATGCCCTACCGGTTCGGCGAGTTCAATGCGGAATACAAGGGAAGCGCCTGGATCCACAAACGCGGAACTGGCTTCTGGAGAACAGCATACTTGATACTCCCGGACGCGCAACTGCGCGGGGCAATGAACGGCGGCGCCGACATCCGGCTCGATGCGTGGGGCGGGACGCACATGATCGCC
>JBBIQU010000183.1:5173-8105 GCA_037442185.1 Chthonomonadales bacterium
TCGATCACAGTGATCCCGACCCGGGTCAACAGAAAGCCGGCGCCGGACGTCACTCTCATCATCGGCAACGAGCGTCGCCATACCGGCTCCGACGGCACATTGCGCTATCGCTTCTCCGTGACCGATCCGTCAGGGTGGTACGTGCTCGATGCCCGCCGGAATGATCGCTCCATGCTCCTGCCGGCAACCGGGAGGATCAGAGTGACGGAGTGACGGGCGCCAGTCCTTGGTGTTGCGCCGTGCGATCCGTTCCGAACGAATGCGGCGCGCATATCGGAGCTTCATGCCCCACCGGTAGGCCCGCTGTAGTTTCATGAAGGACGAAGCGCCCTCGTTCCTGAACCCAGCAACCAGACTGACGCCTGCTGTCGGCCTGACGGCAGTCCGCGAGGTGGAACCATGCTTGAACGCACTGCATTGGCGGTAGTCCTGCTGGCACTCGTGTGCGCGTGCGAGCTGCTGGCAACGGCTCGCGAGGACAGCGGCCCGGAGGAGTGGCTTGGCGGCCCACGACTGATGCTCGACGCGCGCAATGTTCTCTCCGTGGAGCATATGCAGCGCGTCCTCGGCAGGCCAAAGCGCTACGGCGCGCCCATAGTTGACGGCGCCACCGACGGCAACTTTCAGCCGTACGTGTCGGTGGTGCGCGACGCTCAGTCCGGCCGCTGGCGGATCTGGTATGGCATCCCACGGACGCCGGGCAATACTATCGAGTCGAACCTCGCGACAATGGAGTCGAACGACGGCATCCACTGGAAGCGGCCAAGGCGCGTGCTGGAGACCGCTCCCATCCAGTTTGGCGCCTCTGTGATAGACGAAGGTCCGGCGTTCCCCGAGCCCCGCCGACGGTTCAAGGCGGCGTGGTACAAGAATGACGGTCTGCAGGTCTCAACGTCGCCGGATGGGCTGAACTGGACCGAGCTGGCTCCCGGACCGCTGCTGCGCCACAACCACGACATCAACGCCATCGCGTGGGACCCGATCCGCCGACGCTACATAGCCTTTGTCTCGATCGTGAAGAAGCTCGACCCGTCCTGGCCGTCGGAGCGGCGCATACCGCACATGAGCACAAGCGATGACCTCATCCACTGGAGGCCGCCGTGGGAGATCATCCGGCCCGATCCTGAATCGCCGCGCGAGCAGGGCGAGACCCAGTTCTACTGCATGTCCGGCGTGATTGCCAGAGGGGACTTGCTGATCGGGCTCGCCAGGGTCCTGCGCGACGACCTGAACTCCGAACCGGGTCTCAGCGCTCAGGACCTGGGCGACAGCAGGGCATTCGCCGGCATCGGATACACGGTACTCGCCTGGAGCTCCGACGGCGAACGCTGGCATCGGGACACCGAGCCCTTTCTCGGTCGCAATCCGAAGCCGGGCACGTGGGATCGAGCGCACGCGTGGGGCGATGCTCAGGTCGTCTACGGAGACGATGTCTACATCTATTACGGCGGCTACAAGCTCGGTCACAAGGCCGAGAGGTTCACTACGCGCCAGATCGGGCTGGCGACGCTGAAGGTGGACCGTTACGCAGGCTACCGGTCCGACGCCGACCGTGCCGGCGTCGTTCGCACGCCGGTTCGGACATGGCGAGGGCGCTCCCTCAGCGTGAATGCCGAGGTTTCGGGCGACCTCAGGGTGGGCCTGTGCGAACCATCGGGTCGTTTCTACCCGGGATTCGCGTTCTCCGAGTGCGAGCCGACGCGAGGCGACGGCGTCGCCTTGCCCGCGCGCTGGCGGGACGCCGACCCGGCATCGCTCGACGGCAAGCCCGTGCAGATCGTGTTTCGCGTCACTGGCGGTGCGGTCTTTGCCTTCACGATAGGGCGGTGATTCAGGCCGCCTCCAGCCACAGGCGCGAGTCCTGCCGCACGGACCATAGCCCACGTCCGGTAATCACCGATGCCGTCCATCCGGCCGGCGTCATGGCCAGACGCGCATTGCCAGGGGAGCCGGCGCTCGGATCGGCCGTAACGCCGAGAGCATCCAATGATCCAGCCCATCGTCCATGGCGCTCGTGATAGTCACGCTGGGCGTGGTAGACAGCCATCAACCACGCGCGTATGGGCTCGTCGGCATCGGGCTGGAACTCGGCTAGCTCGGGAGGCGCGTCGGTGAACTGGACGTAGCCCCAGGTCTCCGGTCGGTGCATGTCAACGACCCCCTGAGGCGACCAGACCCAGTTATCCTCGGGCTTGCCCGGCACCTTAACGTAGCACGCGTCCGTCACAAAGATGTCCCACTCGACCCGCGAGAAGTTGATGCGCCAGGTATCGCCGGACTCGGGCGGGCACCGGCATCCGGCATGCTCCGCGAATGCCGCCCACGGAAAGGCGAGTGCGACTGACCATCCGCGATCCGTGTCGCGCGGATCGTTGATCGTGCCGTCAATGTGCACCGCCGTCCTGAGCCCCGGAATCTCCCACTCGTTGAGCGCGGGGCCGCCGTCGCGGTAGGGCTTTACCAGTCTCAGGTCCCACTCGGTGTTCAGCGCGTTGATCTCGATCTCGAAGTAGCTGTGGTTGTCGCCGTCGGGATCAATGAACACCTCGAAGTCGGGGTCATGGAATATGACCGAGTCGTGCTCCATAAACGTCGCCCAGACGTGCGGTTCCTCGAGCTCCGCGCCGACATAGAGGCACTCATCGTCCCAGAGCAGCTTCGCTCGCGTGCGGAAGCGCGGGGCAGGACGCGCGCTCCCTTCGATATCAACGAAGTCCTCGGTCCATGGCGCGCGCTGCCATGCGGGCTGGTCGAGGCGACCGTTGATGATGGGAGGCTGAGGCGCTCGGCAGCATACATAGCGCCGCGGGATCGGAGCGTCGGCAATATCACGCATTGTCTTCATTTCGACCGACACGGTTGCATCTCCTTACGGTCCAGCAGTCATCATCGTACACCACAATGGGGTGGATGCTGAAGGCTGAAGGCTGAA
>JBBIQU010000184.1:0-8086 GCA_037442185.1 Chthonomonadales bacterium
AGCACGCGCGCACCCGCCGTTGTAGGGGCGAGTCCACCGCACGCACCACGTCTCGATGAGCTGGCAATCATACCGCCGCGGTGGGCTCGCCCGCGTGGCAGCCGGCCAAACCACGCCGCCGTCACGCAATCCACGTCATCGCGAGCGATGACGTGCGCGGCTGCGATCCAACCCTACGCGGGAGCTTTCACAAGGAATCGACACGAACGCTGCCACGAAGGCAGGGAGGAACGTTCGGCTTCCGGAACGAACCATGCCCATTGAATCAACGCCAAGCGCGAAAGGATCGCTCAATGAAGGTCGGCGTCATACACTACAACTTCCCGCAGTTCACGTTCGAGCAGTTCCTCGATTACTGCCCCGATGCGGGTTTCGGGTTTGTCGAACTGCAAATCGGCGATGTCTGGGCCAAGGACGCGCCGAACCCGGAGGAAGATGCCGAGCGTGTGCTCAAGATGGTGCAGACCCGCGGGCTTCAGGTTTCGTCCCTCGCGGCGAGCAATGACTTCATTGTCCTCGATCCCGATGTCGTCGCGTACCAGGTCGAGCGCATGAAGCGCGTCATTCGTCTGGCCAACATCCTCCAATGTCCGGTCATCCGAACGGAAGGCGGCCAGCCGAAGGATTCGGTGCCAGAGGAGCGATGGGTTGAGGCCATGGCCGGCTGTCTGAAGCGGCTGGTGGACTATGCCGAGGAGCGCGACGTGGTGTTTGCCGTGGACAATCACGGTTACTGCACCAACGACGGCGACAGACAGCTCGCCTTGATCGAGGCGGTTGGCTCGCCGCGCGTGGGCGTGAACCTCGACACGATGAACTACCGCTGGTTCGGTCACGACATCCCGACCATCAACCGCTACTATGAGATCCTCGCCAAGCACACGTTCCACACGCACCTCAAGGACGGGTTCGACTCGCGCGAGAACTACAAAGGCGCCGCCCTCGGCGAGGGCGAGATTGACCTTGCCCACGCGGTGAAGCGCCTCAAGGACGCGGGCTATGACGGCGTCTGGTGCGCGGAGTACGAAGGCCCGCCGCCGACCGACCTCGGGTACCGCAAGTGCGCCGAGTGGATTCGGAAGAATGTGTAGGGGCTGGAGGCGGGCTGAGCTCGCCGCAGCGATTGCGTAGCATGCGAAGGCCGGTGTCGCGGGTGAGGTACGCGTGTTGTTCCGACGTTCGCGGGTACCGTTCCTGATGACGATCGGCGTCTGCGGCGACACACCCATCCCCAGGGCTCTAGCCTTGCTCGCCGCGTTGTCCTATCGCCCGTTGCTTGTGTTCGTTGCCCTGTGCGCGTTTGCGCTATGCGCCGACGCTCGCGTCGTGGCGTGCGCGCACGCGGCCGAGACGGTGCGCTACGAGACGCTCGAGGGCGGCGTCCGTCTGGCAGCGGACGTTCCGGCCGGATCGCCGCCGACGTTGCTGGTGATCTACGCATGTCCCAACGGCAGCTCGGCAGAGGAGACGATGGGTAGGCGTCCGCGCGCGCCGGCGGAATGGAAATACGACATCCAGCACGTGCAGGCGCAGGTGCGGTCCTACCGTCAACGTTCCGCGCACCGGAGCGTCGCGCTGGCCGTCCTGCAGGCTCCGCAGAAGAGCTGGCCGGCATGGCGATCGGCAACTCAAGGGGCGCCGGCGAAGGCGCGAGCTCTTATCGGAGACGTTCGCCGCAAGATCGCGCCGGATGCGCCGGTCGCCTTGCTCGCGCACAGCGGAGGAGGAAGCCTCCTCTTCGCCTTGATCGAGGCGGGGCCTCTGCCTCCGTGGATTGAGCGAATCGGGTTCCTGGACGCCAACTACAGCTTTGACCATACGAGGCATGCCTCTCCGCTGCTCTCGTGGCTCGACGCCGAACCGAAGCGCAGGCTCGTCATCGTGGCCTACGACGACCGGTTCGTAACCATGGACGGTAAGCCCGTTGTTGGGCCTGATGGCGGAACGCAGCGCGCCACATCGCGCATGCGGTCGGCCATGGACGCCCATCGTCCTCTCACCAAGTCGCTCAACGGCGATTGCGACCGCTGGACCGATGCGGCGGGGCAGATTGACGTTCGGGTGCATCGCAACTACGCCAACGCCATCCTCCACACGGCCCTGGTGGGCGACATGAACGGCGTCTTGCATGCCCTGACCTTTGGCGAGCCGAATGCCGTACCGTTCGGGCCGCCACGGGCGTACACGCAGTTTGTCGAACCGTCGGAGCCGGGGCCGGACCTGCAGCTTCCGCCGAGGCGCGACGGCGAATCCGACGGACTTGCCTTTGCCGGAGCCGTTGCCTCGTTGCCGACCACGGAACGTGAGGCCGCGATCCGAGACGCCATCCTGGGCGGGAATGTGCCCGATTTCATGCGCCGACTTCGATCGGTGCGCTACACAGCCCGAGATGCCGGCGGCTCCGAACACGCAGTCACGATCTGGGTGACTGCGGACGTCCTCTCGGTTGGGCATGACGATGACTTCGTGCGTGTCCCGCTCACTCCGGCAACGGCTCAGCGCATCGCCGATGCGGCCGGATGCATGCTCCCGACGCCGCGCATTTCCGACGAAGTGTGGCGGGCGGCCGAGTGCAAGCTCCAGCCCCGCCCGATGCTGTCAGCCCGAGAGGCATGGACCACATTCGTCGCACACAACACCATCATTCAGGAGCAGCGCCGCACCGTACCGAACGGGCCGATCGTCGCTGGCCACAAGAAGGACATCGTCGTTAGCCGCGACCTCGCCGAGCGAGCCGGCAGAGTGGCCATCTATGGGTGGCACCGGGACGACGGCAAGCCGATCCAGCCCGTGAGCCTTGCGCACGCCGCGACATACGTAGACTACAGCCATGGGGTCAGGCTTGTCTGGCGAACCGCCGAGGTAGACGGCAAACCGTGCAACATAGTGGACGCGCTGCGCGACCCGAACCTTGCCTACCTGTTCAGCGACGAAGGTCCCGTGCAGTCACCACGATATGGCGATCCTGCGCCATGACCATCACAACAGAGAAAGAGCCGGAGCGCATCGTCCGGCCAAGGCACGATCCATGGAACGATTGAAGGGCAAGGTCGCCATCGTTACGGGCGCCAGTCGGGGCATCGGCGCCGGCATCGCTCGCCGTTTCGCCGCGGAGGGCGCCTGCGTGACGCTCGCCGCGCGCAGCAAGGATCGCCTCGATGCGCTCGCGGCCGAGATCGGCGCGGAAGCCGCCCTTGCCGTGACGGCGGACGTGTCGGTCTCCGACGATCTCAAAGGCATGGTCGAGGCCACCGTCGAGCGTTTCGGCGGCCTCGACATACTCGTCAACAACGCGGCCATCGCTTCGTTCTCGCGGCACCTGGACGCCGACGACCTTGAGGCCGAATACGACCGCCTCATGGACACCAACGTCAAGAGCGTCATCATGGGAATCCACTGGGCGCTCCCCCATATGACCGAACGGGGCGGCGGCAGCGTGATCAACATATCCTCGGTTCACGGCATGGCCAGCGGCGACCATATGTCGGCCTACGCCGCCAGCAAGGGCGCGCTCATTGCAGGCACGCGCGCCATGGCCGTTGAACTGGCCCGCCGCAAGATACGCGTCAACTGCATATCGCCGGGGAGCATCTGGTTGGACGACCGGGGGAACTGGATCGAACGCCGCTATGGGCCTGAGATCGCCGCAGAGTTCCATGCGAAGTTCGGCGACTGGCACCAGCGCATGCGCGAACTCCAGCAACCCCTGCCCGTTGCGGGGCTGCCCGAGGATGTCGCCTCATGCGCGCTCTATCTGGCCTCCGATGAGGCCCGTTTCTGCACCGGAGCCAACTTCGTTGTGGACGGCGGCATGACGGCCGTGCTGGCCGACCCGAGCTTCCTTTATCCGGGCGCTGCCGAGGCCCTGGCAACGCGCACGGAGATACGCGAGTGGTTCGGCGAGGTGCGAAAGCGCGTGGAGGCCGAGGCAGCAGGAGACCCTCGATGAGCGCAAGGGACCGGGGCCGAGCAGGTCGCATACGCGGAGCACTGATCATGCTGTGTTCCGTGCTTGCTCTGGCGGCGCTGGACGCCGGTGCCGACACTCGAGCGCCGGATCCGCTCGACGCCTACAACGTCACATGGACAACGCCCAGCCGTGACTCGAACGGCTCCATGCCGCTCGGCAACGGCGACCTCGGGATCAATCTGTGGATCGAAGAGGATGGCGACCTGCTCTTCTATGTCTCGAAGACGGACGCCTGGGACGAACACTGCCGACTGCTCAAGCTCGGGCGCGTGCGCGTCACGCTGACGCCGACCCCGTTCCGCCGAGGCGCTCCGTTCAGGCAGGCGCTGCGTCTGCGTCAGGGCGAGATAGTTGTTTCTGCAGGACCGAAGGGTCAACAAACGCACATCCGCGCATGGGTGGATGCCAACCGGCCAGTGATCCACGTCGAGTACGCCTCCGAAGCGCCCGTCCGCATCCGGGCGGCTCTGGAGGTCTGGCGCACCGCCAAGCGGGCCCTGTCGCCCGAGGAGAGCCCGGGCGTTGACGGCTTCTCGGCAAGTGAGCCGCCTCACTCGTATCCCGATGTCGTCCGAAGCGACACAAGAACGAACGTCACCTGGTACCACCGCAACGAGGCATCGCTCTGGCCAATCACGCTGCGTCATCAAGGCCTCGACGCCCTCCTGGCCACCCAGCGGGATCCTCTGCTGCATCGCACGTTCGGCGGGCAGATGTGCCTCTATCCGCGCACGGGACGAGTGGTCAAGCCGAACGACCGGACGCTGAGCACGACGGAGCCCGTTCTCGGGGCTCGGATCACGATCACATGCCTCACGGCGCAGACGGACACGCCGGAGGCGTGGCTGGCGTTGCTCGCCCGAACGCGCCACACCGTCGAAGCCGTTTCGGTTGAGGAGGCTCGGACCAAACACGCGGATTGGTGGAACGCTTTCTGGAACCGCAGCTGGGTCCGCGTAACCGCATCGAGAGGCGCGGCAGGCGGCCCCGGCATCCGGCGCAACACGCTGCCGGTTCGCATCGGAGCCGACAGCAACGGTCAGAATCGCTTCCGAGGGCTCATTGCCGAGGTGACCCTGTACAAGCGCGCTCGCACGGCGGCCGAAATAGCGGACGCGGCTCGCGGAGGCGCATGGAAGCCGGGCATCGTCGGTCGGTGGCCTATGGGGGTCCTCAAGGACGGGCATCTGCCCAGCTACGGTCCGCCCGGACCCTCCATGAAGGCAGTCGGCAAGCTTGCCCTGGAGCCAACGGCACCGTGGCCCGACGGGCGCTCGGCCAGATTCGACGGCAGCGGCTACTTGGAGACGCCCCACTCGGCGGCCACGGACTTCTCGGAAGCAGTGACCATCGAGGCCTGGATCAAGCCTGACGCGCTGCCGCCGGGCGGCGGTCGCATCCTCGACAAGTCCCACGCAGGGAGCGACGACGGCTACCTGCTGGATACCTACCCGGGCAACTCGTTGAGGCTCATCGTTGCCGACGGCGCGCTGTCGTACGACGCAAAACTCCCGACCGACCGTTTCTCCCATGTCGCCGGCGTCTATGACGCGCGAACCGGTCGGAAGGAGCTCTATGTCAACGGCAGACGTGTGGCATCGGCCAGCGGGGCTTCGAACGGCAGGCGCGAACACCTTGTCGTGTCACAGGGCTATGCGCTCCAGCGCTTTGTCTCGGCATGTGCGGGACGCGGCGCGTTCCCAATCAAGTTCAACGGCTCCATCTTCACCGTGGACACGGACAGGAGATTCGATCCGGACTATCGCGCCTGGGGCGGGATGTACTGGTTCCAGAACACCCGGCTTCCGTACTGGCCCATGCTTGCTGCAGGCGATTTCGACATGATGGCCCCGCTCTTTGCCATGTATCGCAGGGCGCTCGACCTCGCCACGCACCGAACGGCAAGGTACTTCCGCCATGGCGGCGCGTGCTTCCCCGAGACGATGTACTTCTGGGGAGCTTACAACAACGGCGGCATGGGCTACGGGTGGGATCGGCAGGGCAAAGGGCTCTTCCCGGGCGACAACGAGTACATCCGCTATTACTGGTCGGGCGCGCTCGAGCTGACCGCCATGATGCATGACTGCTGGCTCCACACAAAGGATCGGAAGCTGCTGGTCGAGACGCTGCTGCCCTTTGCCGACGCCGTGCTGGCATTCTACGATCAGCATTACGGGCGGGACGCGTCGGGCAAGCTCAGGATTGAGCCGGCGCAGGCTCTCGAGACGTGGTGGGACTGTGTGAACCCGCTTCCCGAGATCGCCGGCCTCCGCTTCGTCCTCGACAAGCTCCTCGCCTTGCCTGCCAAAGATGTGGGGCCTGTCAGAGCGGCCGTGTGGAAGCGCCTCAGGTCCGAGCTCCCGCCGATGCCGACCCGGACCGTAGACGGCAAGCGCGCGCTTGCTCCGGCGCAGACGACGGGTCGCCATTCGAACATGGAGAACCCCGAGCTGTACGCAGTTTTCCCGTACCGACTATTCGGTGTCGGCAAGCCGGACCTGGCGATGGCCCGGGAGACGTTCGCGCGCCGGCTGCATCCCGGTCATCGGGGCTGGCAGCAAGACGATACGCAGGCGGCCTACCTCGGGCTGACGGATGAGGCGCGACGCGCCGTCGTGGAACGGTTCGCCACGAAACACCCCGAGAGCAGGTTCCCGGCGTTCTGGGGACCGAACTTCGACTGGGTCCCCGATCAGGACCACGGGGCGAACGGGCTGATGGGCCTTCAGACGATGCTGATGCAGTGCGAAGGCAGGCGCATCCTCCTGTTTCCCGCCTGGCCACGGGATTGGGATGCTGAGTTCAAGCTCCACGCGCCGTACGGTACGACTGTTGAGGGAGTGCTGCGCAACGGCCGACTCAGCCCACTGGTCGTCAAGCCGGCCGAGAGGCGGAAAGACGTTGAGATCATGCTCGGCTCGCAATAGGAGCCATGGCGCAACCGTCGGCTGTTAGGGGTATGGTATGCGGGGATTGTTGGACCGGCGACGGCCTGTCGCTTCCGGTCGCGCCCGTCCGAACGATGCAGTGGCCGTTCGGACGTCGTTCATGCAGGAACATCCTGCGATATCAGAGGGAGGACCAATCTAGATGTACGTTGGCATTCTGACCGCTCCATTCGGCGGCGAACCGCTGGAGCATGTCGTGGCATTCGCCGGCGAGTACGGTTTCGGCGGACTCGAGGTCGTGGCAGGCCCCGGCAGCAATCACATCAACCTGACGGGCTTCGATGCCGCAGCGGCAGCGAAGATCAATGAACTCATGGAGCGGCGCGCTCTCGTCATCTCCTCAGTGGCGGCCTACACCAACAACACGGACGCCGATCCCGAGCGTCGAGCGGCGGCCAACGATACGGTCCGCAAGGCCATTGACGCCGCGGCCCTGCTGGGAGTCGGGGTAGTCTGCACCCTCGCCGGCATGCCCGTGCCCGGCAAGAGCAAGATGAAGACGATCGACGAGGATGCGGCAGCCGTCTTCACGCCGCTCGTGGAATACGCCGCGACCAAGGGCATCAAGATCGCGCTGGAGAACTGGTACGCAACGAACATCCAGCATCTGGGCCACTGGGATCGGCTCTTCGAGGTTGTTCCGCACGCCAACTTCGGCCTCAACTTCGATCCGTCGCACCTGGCATGGCAGGACATTGACTACATCGCGGCGGTCGAGAAGTTCGCGCCGAGGATCTTCCACACCCATGCGAAAGACACCGAGATTAACGCGCGCAAGAAGGCTTGGGTCGGGAACCAGCACGATACCGGCTGGTGGCGCTACGTGATCCCCGGCCTCGGCGTGATTCGATGGGGCGAGTATGTTGCCGCCCTGCGCCGCAACGGTTACAGCGGTGTGCTCTCCATCGAACACGAGGACGGAGCAGTCGGACGCGAGGAAGGCTTCCTCATCGGAAAGAAGTACCTCGAGCAGTACTTCGTTCCGACCGTAGACTGATTGGCCCGCGCAGACCAAACACACAACCGTCTCGTGAACGGTACGGGCTGACCGAACACACAACCGTGTCGTGACCGGCACGGGCTGACCGAACACGGAACCGTTTCGTGAACGGTACGCGCAGCGTGTAGCCGTCGCTTTTTGCGACGCTGAACGTCGGCGACTGTCGAA
>JBBIQU010000185.1:0-8083 GCA_037442185.1 Chthonomonadales bacterium
GAACCCGCCATTCACTCCTGCTTACCTGGCGCAACTGGACAAGCACATCCTCTGCGTGGCGGCGTGCAACAAACAGAAGCGGCAGGCGTCCTATTCGGAGGCGCGACCGTATACCACCATTAGCGCGCCCGGCGGCGATCAGAGCACCGGCGAAGCGGATGGCGTGCTGAGCACTTACCTGCTCTCGACGGGCGGAGGCTACGCGTTCACTCAGGGCACATCCATGGCCGCTCCAGCGGCCGCGGGTGTCGTCGCGTTGCTTCTGAGCGCGGGCGCTGCTCCCGGAGATATCAAGGACGTGGTCACCAGCACAGCAGACCGCTCGATGATCACGCAGGTACCCGATCCGGCATACGGCTACGGTGTCATTGATGCATACGCGGCGATCCTCAAGGCGGGTGTCGGGGTGACCGTGATCGAGCCTGACGGTACCGGCGGGAAGGCTTCGCAAGGCGGCATTGCCCGGAACCCCGAACCGGTGGAGACGCTACGACCGGTCATCCGCATCGCCGTGAACCAGATCGAGCCGTCCAACCTTACGGTGGACCTCAATGGGCAGCTGGTGACCGACTGGACGATCGAGAACGTCACCCGATCCAAGACGGATACCGACGGTACGGTCATTCCGCTCACCTACGAGGCGGTCGTCAGCGGAGTGGATATGCCGGCCGGTCAGAACATCGTTGAGGTCACAGGCGTCAAGCCCGGGCCGCCAGATCGCGTCGTCACTGATCTTCGCAAGTTCGTCATTCAGCCGCGGCAGATACCGGCCGGACGGACGCTGATTTCAATCCCGTACTTCGATGCGACTGCGACGCCCGAGGTCTACTTCGGTCAGACGTTCCGGCTGGCGCGCTGGCTGCCGCTTGAGGGGCGCTATGCCGTTTACTCGCCGATGGTAGGAGCGGACCCGGGCGCGTCGTTCTCGCCCGCCGACGCGCGACCGCATCCGGACGGCGATGCCGCGCCGCAGTATCCCCTCGGGTTGGCCTACTGGATGGATACCGAGTCGTTGAAGCCGGTGCTGACCAAGGGGCAACCGGCGCCTACCAAGTCCTTCGTCATTCCGCTGCGTGGGCTGGGCGGCCTCGGCGGCCGGATCAACTGGAATATGGTGGGGTGCCCGTTCCCGTTCGACGTTCCGTTCAATGCGCTGCTGGTAGATACGCCTGAGGGTCGGATCAACATCGGGGTTGCGGTGGACAGGGGCTATCTGCTTCCGAACATCTACTCGTATGACGGCGCGATGGGATACACATTCCGCACGCTGCCGGACGGCGCTCTGCGCGCGTGGCAGGGACACTGGGTTGGCGTCACGAGCAAGAGTGACATCGCTCTCGTGGTGCCTCCGGTTCGCACGAGCCGATCGGCGGCAAGCACGGTCGCCGGCGACCGGAGCGGGTGGAAGGTGCAACTGTCGGCGACGGCATCGGGGCTCCACGACACGTTCAACTTCATCGGCGTATCTAGCTCGGCTGTGGATGGCGTGGACCGCAACGACGTTCCGAAGCCGCCAATGGTGAGCCCGTTCGTTACGCTTGGAGTTCAGCCGTCCGACGGAAGCGGCGGGCTCCTCGCACAGGACGTCCGCTCGGTGGGCGGCGCCAGGAGCTGGGACGTTGTTGTGACCACGGACATTCCGAATGCCGACGTTACGGTTCGGTGGGCCGGGGTTTCCGGATGGCCGCGCAACGTCAAGATGATCATAACGGACACCGCAACGGGACAGACCGTTGACATGCGGACGCGGGGCTCGGTGACGTTCCAGTCCGGCCAGACGCCTGCGCCGCGGGTGTTCCGCGTGAGCGCCGCGCCGAGCAATGGGAACGCAACGCGTATCAGCAACGTTGCAGTGCGCACCGGCACGACCCGTGCGACCGGCACGGTCAAGATTGACTTCACGCTCTCGAACGCCGCGACCTGCAACGTAACGGTTCTCGGCGCGGATGGTCGGCGCGTGAGCACGGTGACGTCGCGCGCAGCCGATGCGGGAGATGTGCATCTGGTCTGGAACGGACGCGACGGCAACGGACGGAGCGTTCCCGCCGGGACGTACCTGATGCAGATTCGGGCAATCGGTTCAGATGGTGAAGTGGTCCGCGTCATCCAGCCGTTCGCGCTGGTCCGCTGATGCGCGATCACGGGGTTGACGGTTTGATCGGCGACGCCAGGCGCGAAGCCGAACGGGAGGAACTATTGATGGGGTGGCTTAGAGCGCACAGCATCAGCTGCAAGCCGTGGGCAATCCTGCTGCCGGCGGTCCTGCTGCTCGCAATCTCGGCAGTGAGGTCCGACGCCCAGACGCTTGTGACGATCCAGAACGGGAAGCTCTCCGCGTCCGTTGGACAGGAGGACAGCCTGAACGGCGTGGACGTGGCAGGCCGCTTCGGCGTGATCGAGGTCGGACAGTCGGCAGGCGTGCTCCTCCAGTTGCCCCGCTCGACGGATCTGAACCAGTTGGGCAGCTACGTGACCGTCAGGATTGACGGCGGCACTCCGTTCCTGGCCGATGGAACGGTTGCCGAAGGCGAACCGGGCTGGGACATTGCGTGGGGCTATGCGGACACGCCGGATACGGACATAACGGGCGAATGGGTCCAGGTTCCCACGGTTGTCAGTCCCACCGTTGTTGTCGCGAAGTGGCGAACGGTTCCCGACGCGGCGGCCGACCCGGCTATACCGGAGATACAGGTTGACCTGAAGATGCGCCTCGTGTACGACATGGTGCTCTACACCTTCACGGTCACCAACAAGGACACGCGATCGCACACGGTTGGCCTGCGGTTCGCTCAGGACTACAACGTTCCCAACGACGTTGACGGGCCGATCATGACATCGCGCACCGGCATGATCACAACGGAAACATCGCTCCTCAGCACGTTCATTCCGAGCTGGTGGCGAGCGGCTGCCGCGCAGAGCCCAAGCTCGGTCGGGAGCGTTCTGATTCCCACGGGGAGCTCACCGTATCCGACGAGACCGGACCGTGTTGTCTTCGGGTTGACGGCCAACGTCGTGGCGCCGCTCTGGGACTTCACTCCAACGGCCGATGAGCCTTTCGTCGGCGACTTGCTCGACGGTTCCGCCGCTCTTTATTACAACCCGACAACCTACGCCCCCGGCCAAAAGAAAGAGATAACGATGGCCTTCGGGGCGGCGGGAAGCTCCTACGACTTCGGGCAAAGATTGGCGGCGGGGCTCGAAGGGCCAGTCTCGCTGACCTACGATCCGTCGCAGCCGGCCGGTCAGCAACTTCAGCCAAACCCGATCACGATCACCGCGTTCCTGCACAACATGAATACGGTCGCCCTCGGCAACGTTCGAGCCGTCCTGTCTCTGCCAACCGGTCTGGAACTCGCGCCCGGGCAGAACGCGCTGAAGACGGCAGCTTCCGTCGCGCCGGACGGTGAGGTCACCTTCCGTTGGGAGGTAGTGCCGACCGGCGCGGCCTCAGGACGGCTGACGTACTCGGTTGCACTCAGCGCCGATCCGGGCGGTCAGGGCGTCAGTGTCGCGCGTGACATTGACATTCCGGCGTTGCCGACACAGGAGTTTGGCGCGGGGTGGCAGATGGTTTCGTTCCCGTACGTGCTGGATGACCGGACCCCGGCAGGAGCCATCAACCTGAATCCGGCGTTCTACGATCTCGTTCGATGGAACCCGGCCATTGGGCAATATCAGGCAGTTCAGTACCTGAACCCGGCCGAAGGCTACTGGTTGCGTCTGGTCGGCAATGCAAGCATCACGCTTGCGGATGCGCAGCCTGTTCAGGTTCCCACGGGTGAGTTCTCCGTAAAGCTGGTGGCAGGATGGAACCAGATCGCCAATCCCTTCCTGCTTCGCGTTCGATGGGCCGACATTCGGGTCATCACCACGGATGCGACGGATCGTGACTACCTGCGACCGCTGACCATACAGGAGGCGTCGGGGTTCACCAAGCGATGGATCTCGTCGGCAATCTTCCGGTACGATCCGGCCGCAGGCACGTATGTGTTCGATCAGGACTTCGCGACGGACTTGCTGCCGTTCGTGGGCTACTGGGTTCGGGCCAATCGGTCGAACCTCGAGCTTCTGATCACGAAGCCGAGCGGACGCGCCGCAGTGGTGCAGATGCCGTCCCGGGGCGCAGCGACTATGGCTGGCGGATGGCGGCTGAGGCTTCAGGCGACGGACGGGACCACGAGGGACGGTTGCAACTACATCGGTGTGGCGACCGATGCGTCGGATGGCGATGACCTGCGAGACGTTGCCAAGCCGCCGGCCGTTACAGACGCGGTGTCGCTGGGCATCGTTGGTGATGAGGTTGCCGGTCGCAGCGGCGTGCTGGCCCAGGATATTCGATCGGCGTCAGGCGCTTCTAAGCAATGGCGCATCGCGGTAGTCAGCCCCCGACCGAACACCGATGTGACGGTCACTTGGCCCGACATCGGAACGCTGCCAAAGACCCATGAGCTGTATGTCACCGACGATGGCGGCGGCCCGCGACGGTCCATGCGCCAGACCTCCTCTCTGAGGGTCAACACCGGAGCGACGGGCACGCGCATGATTACCGTCACTGCCGAGCCGAGAACAGCCGGCGGTGCGTTCCGCATCACAACCTGGAACGTTGCCGCGTCTCGAAGCAAGGCGACCGCGACGATCGCTGTTGGAACAACTCAGAGCGCGGCGCTGTCCATACGCGTTGTGGGCGCGGCGGGCGCAACCGTGCGCAGGCTTACGAGCAGGGCGGCCGGCTCAGGCGACATCTCTCAGGTGACATGGGATCTGCGAGATGCCAAGGGCGTGTCTGTACCTGCCGGTACATACACGGTTGAGATCAAGGCTGTGTCGGCTGACGGGCAGAGCGCCAGAGTCGTAGCTCCGCTCGTGGTGACACGATAGTGGTCGCATCCACCCACAGACAGGCTACGTTGGGGTTGAGGGAGAGACATATGAAATCCTTTCGCGGCATACTGCGCTGGCTCCTAGCAGCGGGGGTGCTTGGGGCTGTCATGGCCAAACCGGTCATGGCCGCTCCAAACGTGACTGCGGAGTGCTTCGCAGTACGGGTGAACGACACCACGGAAGCCGGCACCGAGCAGACGTGGTTCGTATTCCGTGCGGTTGTGTCGCCCAGCGCAGACACGTCAGCCCTTACGGGCACGCCGCGGCTTCACCTGGGCGTTCAGTTCGTCAATGCCGCCGACGGGATCATCGTGTCCCGCCGTCAGATCCCTATGCAGCGTGACCTGTCGCGGAGCAGCTTCGGTCGGGATACGTTCTGGATCGCCTTCGAGAGGGGATTCAGAATCCCGAATCCGAACACGAACGCTACGGTTCCTCAGTCTGGTGTCGGCAGTCCGGTCAGCTCCAACTGGGCAGTTGAAGCCTGGGAAGTGGACAGTCAGGGAACTGCGTCCATGACCGCCAGCGACACGCGGGATCTGATGGTCTATCCCTCTGTGCGTGATCCGAACTCGGCATTCTGGGCAGTTGACCTGACACCGGTTGACGAGAACGGCAACGATGACATCGCCCCTGGTGTGGGACAGAACGGCAACGGACTGCGCGTTGATCCGCAGGACGATACCAGACCCAACGATGGAGGCGGCGCCCACAGGTATACGTGGCGTGTCCGCGTGCGAACATACGGAGGACTGCCGCCGGGGCTCTTCCAGCGGCCGAACACGTACGATAACTGGACCCTGTGGTTCGGGAGTCAAGCGCGGTATGACAGGCTCCGGTCCGGCGTTCTTCTGTACCTTGTTGACCCATCCGGAACGGTAAGGGTCTGTCCGATGACGTGTCCGGACATAGACCCGATGGCAACGTACCCGTGGGAGGGGAATATCCTACGGCCGCAGGCCAACCCTGCACTGGAGAGCGGCGTCATCTACACATACACCATGGAGCCCACTGAGTTCTGGTGGGACAGCATGGCGGTATTCTTCGGCGGCGACCTCCAGAGCATGGTTCCTCAGTTCACCGTGCCGGACGGATTGCCCACCATCCCCCTCGGCGGGGCAATCGGGAACGAGTTCCCCGGACGGCCGTTCGCGAACGTCTATTCGTCCTTCAACGAGCTCGATTCAACCATTCTCTACGCAGCGTTCATGTCTCCGCCGCCGCCCATGCCCATCTACAGCACCGGCATCGGAGGACGAGCCGGTCAGTGGGGCTACTACATTCGGTCTTCCATTGACTTCCGGCCAGACCCTGCGCTCGGAAACGACCAAAACGCCGACAACTTCCTCGTCGAGTTCTCCGGCAATGCCGTGCGCTCGTACCGCGATAACTGGGCAACGACGCCGACTCGATACCGGAGACTGCAAGATAGCGACGAACCGGACCCACGCAACGTTGATGCCGAAGTTCCTTATGTCCATCCGTACGTGACACCGCTCATGGCGGACGGGCACTGGTCTGACGATCTTGCTGAGAACCGAAACCTGCAGAAGCCGCCGAACTACCTGATCGGGATCGAGCCCTGGCCGCCTTATGATGACCCGACGACCGCTCTCGCCTCCAATGCGCGGCGGTCAAGGGTGACGACGAAGACCAAGGTGCGCTTACAGGTTCGCGTGGTCCACGTGCCCAAGGGCGACATATCGGGCCCGCTGGCGGTTCGCGTCTGGATCGGCAACACGACTGACGGTTCGATGCGACCGTACATGATGCAGGTTGCGCCGAACCAGGGCGCCATTGATTACTCGCAGGGCGTCCTCTACTACTACGATACGGTGCTGGGACCCGGCAACGAAGGGCGTCACGCGGTCTACTTCGAGGCCGACGACGGCGTCAATCGGTGCATCTGGCCCCGAAGGCCCGCGGACGACCCGCAAGGGCTGCAGCTTCCCGACCGGAACGACCCGGCCTTCTTTGGCTCAGTGAACAGGGTCGGCCGCAACTACATGCTCGAGCCGTGGGTCAACAACAGACCGGTTCTGACGAACGGGCGAGTGACGCCTTTGTCGGGCGTCCTCGGCACTTCGTTCACCTACGAGGTTCTGTACCGCGACGCGGATAACGATCCGCCGACCGATGCCTGGGTCATCATCAACAACAAGCCGGAGCACTGGCGCTACCGAATGACCGAGGCGCCGGAAGATGCCGGCAACAGCTATGCGCAGGGGCGCCGCTATCGGCTGGTCCTCAACCAGCTCCCCGGCGTGCCGCTCAACAAGTACAACTTCTACTTCCAGTTCCGCGACAACTGGGCGACCGCCAACCGCCCGATCCGCAGGGAGTTCGGCGAGTGGGTCACCTTCCCACAGGGCGACGACAGCGGCAATCCCAGCAACGTTGTTGAAGGCCCGACGATCATCGCCAACAGCGCGCCGGAACTCAGAGAAGTAAGCGCGGCTGCGAGCGACAGCGCATTCAACTCGGCGACCAAGTACGACTTCTTCGCCCGGTACCGCGATGCCGACAACAACGCGCCGAACAGCCTGAAGATCTTCATCGAGCTGTACGACACCGCGACCGGCGCTCGGCTCACCACCGATCCGGGCACCTCGATGGTTCCGTCCGAGACCGGCACGAACTATGCTTCGGGCATCCAGTACCACCTGGCCGCCCCGATCAGGCTCGCGCCATCCGGTATCGGACAGGAGTACCGCTTCCGCTTCGCCACGAGTGACGGCGTTGACCAGACAGCGGTTGTGACGGTGGGCACCGGCGCAACGTCGGCGCAGCTCAACACAGCGCGCGTCCTGCGGATGGTCGCGCCGAACGTGTACGATGATCCGGCCGGCACTCGGGCCTGGCTCGACGACGCCACATTGTTCGTGTGGCTCACCGACGCATCCGGCACGACAACGCTCCTGCCGCCGACGGATTACACTGTAGATGCCGCCGCCGGCCGACTGACCATACCGTCCGCCACGGCGACGGATGTGGTGCGCGTGTCCTATCGGTATGAGCAGACCGTCGGCCCGGTCGTGAACGAGAACGTCGTTCCGGTGCTGAATCTGCCGGATCCCTACGATAAGCCGCTGAACTACAAGACGGTGTCGCAGACAGTCGGCGATACGGCTACGGTCTTCCAGTTCATGGTGGACTACACCGATGCCGAATGGCGACGCATCTTCGAGTTGAACGTGTTCGC
>JBBIQU010000186.1:0-8044 GCA_037442185.1 Chthonomonadales bacterium
ACATCAAACGACGATCACTCGCCGCTAAATCACGCCCTCCGTCAGGCGCGAAGAGCAGGATACCGCACAATACCGTATGCGTGTCAACCGTCGTGCAGTTGTTTTTCGTGCAGACCGCGGCACACCGCCAAACCTGAAGCTTCTTGCCTCTTGATGAGGCTTGAGCGGAGTGGGCCACCTAGTACCTACTTGCACGAGTTCATGTGATAAGTGGTATACTGACTTGCATGGGACGACCAGCGACGGAAGTGAACGTAACGCCCGAAGAGAGGGCGGCGCTCGAGCGGCGCATAAAGGCTGCGACGAGCGCCCAGCGCGACGTTGTCCGAGCCCGGATCGTGTTGATGGCTGCGACAGGAGCGCAGACTGAACAAATAGCTGCCGAGCTTGGACTGCGTGCTGCAACGGTGAGCAAGTGGCGGAAGCGGTGGGCATCTGCGGGTCTGGATGGCCTCAACGATGCTCCGCGCCCTGGAGCCAGGGTTGTGTACGGCGATGACGCGGAACGGCGCGTGCTTGCCAAACTGGATGAGCCGCCTCCAAGCGGATATGCGACATGGAACGGAACACGGCTTTCCAGGGCTCTCGGGTATTCGGCAGACTACATCTGGCGGGTCCTGCGCAAACACAGGATCGCGCTGCAGCGCAGGCGCAGCTGGTGCATCAGCACCGACCCGGAGTTTGCGAGCAAGGCTGCCGACGTTGTCGGTCTCTATCTTGCTCCTCCGGAGAATGCCGTCGTGCTGTGTGTTGACGAGAAGCCGCACATCCAGGCGCTGGAACGGACACAGGGCTATCTGAAGCTGCCGGACGGTCGCGCGTTGACCGGCTACAGCCATGAGTACAAGAGAAACGGGACCACAACGCTCTTTGCGGCTCTGGAGGTCGCGACGGGACAGGTTCAGGCCGGCCACTTCCGACGCAGGCGACGGGTCGATTTCCTGGAGTTCATGAACCAGGTGATCGCCAACTATCCTGATCGAGAGATCCACGTCATCATGGACAACCTGAGCACCCACAAGCCCAAACGCGACGGATGGCTTGCTCGACATCGCAATGTGCACTGTCACTACACTCCCACCCACGCGTCCTGGCTCAACCAGATCGAAGTATGGTTCAGCATTCTGTCGCGCCACGCGCTCCGTTCCGCCAGCTTCGCCAACGTCAAGCAGTTGCGCCAGGCCATTGATCGGTTCGTGGCAGCGTACAACGAGACCGCGGCACCATTCGAGTGGACCAAGGCTCAGGTCCATCAGAAGAAGATGCGAAATACATACGCGGAACTGCGCAAGTGAGTACTAGGAGCGCGGCTGACACCAGGTTGTCGCGGAGATCTACGTGCCGCTACGGAGCGCGTTCTTCCACGTTCGGCAGTCCGAGAGGACCATATCCGAGATCCAGGACACGCACCCACGGCCTGTCGCCTGAGCGCACAGACACCTTAAGGCGGCGCGCTCGATTCGCTCCAGTTGCAGGCTTCTGCCCTGTGATGCGTACGGCCAGTTCAGTATCCGGCAACGACGAAACGACCGCCCAACTTCTTCGGAGCGTCCGAGACTGCTCTGGGGTCAGCCGCACACCACCGGGGGCCGTGAGCGCACGCACAAAGCCCGGCGTGGCTCCTTCGATCAGCAGGAGGTCGCGCAGAGCCAATGCCGCGGCCGCGCCGGAATACTCACTGGCGAACGTCGCAAGCTGGGCGGGAGTGAGTTCCCGAACCATCCATACCAACCCATCGAATCCCACAACGCCGTCGCGCTCGGTTGTCTGCATCTCACGCAGCCGCTTCACCACGCGCCACGGGACCTCCGCCGTTCCATCTCGGTACCAGCTCTGGGCCGCCAGAACGAGCACGCCATTCCGCGACTTGCACATGATGCCCGCCTGGTCCTTCAGGAGCGCCAGATATTCCTCGAGGCGGTACCCCAGAGGATCCGGGATATCCACGGATACAGACAATGGGAGGACTGCAGCCACGTTGACAGGCGCCATCCGCGCCAAGCGCCGCACCCGGTTTTGCAGGGATGGCGGCTCACTGACGCGCTCTCGGCCCTTGGTGTCTCCTCGGATCTGGCGCTCGCCTGCAGGTCCCTCATGGGAATCGCCATCGAGACTCCAGAGATCGGACAGCATCCTGTCGAGCTTCACAGCAATGGGCATGCCACCAAGGTAGGCATAGCCGCTCTTCCCATCTTCGCGATGCATCCAGATCATCAGGCAGGGAATACCCGTCGGTCCCTGAGCTTCGGCGCTGAACTCGATGTGGGTCGGCATCGCTCGACGAACCTGCGGGCCGCCGTTCTCGGATACCGTTACGGCTTCACGCTCCCAGATGCTGCGTGCGAACGTGACGGCATCCTCGCCGAGGTCTGTCAGTGATATCCTTCCGCTGCTCTGACCGCTCAGGATCCTCGCGCGCTCGTCTGGAATGTACGTCCGCAAGAAGAGCGCGAGTCCGTCCCACTTGCGTTGTCCTGAGATGGCCGTTGCCAGCATCTGATCACGCTGCTCAGCCGGGTAAAGGCTCGCAGCCTGTTGGGTAAGCAGGGACTTCCGCGACTCCGGGTCGAGAGCCGCTGCAGCCAGATACGCTTCAGCCTGATGTGCGAACTCGCGGCTGACCCAGTCCTTGATGGTTGTACCGAACTGGGCCGCGCGCATGGACCTTGACAGCCGGTATCGAATCGAGTCTCTCTTGCCCTCCACCGACCAGTGCCACTCGGCACCGCGGTAGCTAAGGGCGCTCCAAATCCCGTTTAGGACGTCGAATATGCGGGCTTCTCGAACGTAGAGTGTCAGCCGAGGGTCACCCTCCCGATTTCGATCCTCGAGCGCGAGAGGGACCTTTGCGATCCGCGAGAGGGCAGGGATCAGGTCGCCAAGGTAAACCCGCTCCGCGACCACCGTCATCTTCTGCGATAGGCGAGAATCGCCTGCAACGGCTGCGTCCGGCAAGGGGGCGGCGTCACAGGTACCCCAGGCGGCGAAGACGGCAACGCTTGCCAACAGCGCCCGGCGCGATGGACGCCTCCACGCACATGCGTGAATCACTCCATGTAGCCGTCTGTTCGTCAGCATCGAGGCTCAACCTTCGTACGGTATGACACAGAATGACCTCACATAGGTCGAGGACGCCGTCTTGTTTGGCTCCAGATCGGTAATGCCGATCCAGCAATAGGCGGTTATCTGATGGCTGGCAATCCCGGCAGTGCGGCTCACGGTGTTCGTCCAACTGTCAGACCAGAAGCCGAGCTCGTCCGGGTCGGACTGCCCACCTATGATGGCCTGGCCAGGATTCGCGCCATCGTCCAGTTGCTGCCACATGATGGCGTTGTAGCTGTGGGCGACGCCCGACATGGAGATCCCATAGGTGTAGTTCGCCGTGCTGTTGAATGTGGCCTCGATCTCGCCCTCCGGGCACATGATGTTCTGCATCCAACCCGGACTGGTAACGGTTGCGCTAGCTTGCGGGACGTTCACAGAGCTGCAAGCCGTACGCTATATACTCACCAAGAGCATGAGAGCCGCGAGACGCGCGCTGATCACCACCCAGTTTGTCCGTTTCATGTTCCTTATGTAGTGCCGGTGTCATACTATCGGCTGTAGACGAAGCGCGGGAGGCGCGTGCAACGATAGCCGGCAGGAGCCGCATCTCAGTACCCCCGTCACCATAGCCAGGACGTCGCCTTTGGCTAACAGCTACCTCATCGAGGTGAACCCGCTTACCTGAAGTCGTACACAGGACCGCCTCCCAACTCGTGATAGGAAAGCAGTATTCGCGGAGGGCTAGTCGGGCCGACTGTACACCGCAATGTGGCACGGTCCGACGGCGTCGGCACATGCGTGGAAGCGGCAAGCGCTTGCAGACTCGTTCGCTGGGCGGGGCTCAGGTCGCGAACGCTCAGTCCCTCGCCGACGAGAGCTCGCCGTTGGGCCGGTCGCAGTCCGCCCAACTACTTCCAGACAGCGAACCCGGTGCCGAGCGCGTTGGCGACGGGCGTACCGGAGGCTCCTTTCGGCGAACTCCATCGGCACAGGCCCGCGGTGTGTTCTCGGCGCATTGACGCGGCCGCATTCGCCAACACATCCAGCGTGACACTACCCGTATCGTCAAGCGCCTTCCCGAGGGTATCGAGCACCGAAGCCGGTGGCTCCTCTGGGAGTAGATCCTCCCAGCCTTGAGCCCTCAGTAGCAGGACTTCTCCGAGCCAGTCTCGGTTGAGTTGGAGCTGGTTGCAGAACTCCTCCAGCACAACCCGTAAGGACCGCTTGACCCACCTTCCCTTTGCTCGCGTGTGTAGACAGAATGCGTCGGCCACGACCTGCAGATGCGCCGATTCCGCCAGCGTTAGGACAGCCTCGGCGTAGCCAACATCGTCGAGGGTCAGATCCACCTTTGCATCCGGCAGGGGCTCGCGAAGGTTCTTTGAAGTGGCCCGTGAGTTCGGCGCTGGGGCCGTAGGCGTGCCGGACGCCTCAGCGTGTACGATGGGGAAATCAGGAGACCACAGCTGTCCCGGCGTGTACACCGACATGTGCAGTGTCTGGGCCGTTCGGTTGTTCAGCACCCAGAAACCAATCCGGGACCGTTCCAGCTCCCTGACCGCTGCCTGCAGATTGTCTGCATATGTGGTGCCTGTATCGCCTGCCGCGTGCAAACCGCTCAGGGTGCTTGTCAGAAACGCGCGCACGAGCGCGCGTTGCGGCGGTGACAGTTCGGCCATAGCCAGGACAACCGATGGCGACTTGTCATATTCGGGAATCGCGCGCCGCCGTGACGCGACGACCTTCTCGGTGAGTCCAGGGTCCAGGGACCCGATCAGATCGAGCATCGGCTCAGCCCCCTCCGTAAGAGGCGATATCGGTCCCTCGTCGGTCACGCGGACACGCCGATCGGGATGGACCAGCAGATCCCTGATTGTCCCGATCATCTGCTGGGCATCGCGCCGCGCCATCTCGGCAGCCTTCCGGTTTCGTACGCCAGCCAGCCCTTCGAGGCGCTCGGCCTCCTCGTCATCAAGCCTCAGGAAGTACCTCGGCGTGTCGGTTTCCCGATCGGACTGGACGTCGCCGCGCTCGATCTTCAGGCCGAAGGTCTCGCAGAGACATTCGAGAAGCACATCGAGAGGGCCACGATAGACGACGGTAGCCTTCCACTGGGCGATGCGTTCGTCCACGTTGACCGATGCCCCGGTCTGCTCGGTCAGCCGGGCGGCGATCTCGCGCAAGGGCCGTCCGGCGACCGTTTGAGCGACGCCGGGCGGCTGCTCGGGCATCCCGGCTTGGCCAACACTGCTGATCGAGCCGGAGATCAGCGTGCACTGGCAGGCTGCGCAAACAAGCAGTGCTAACATAGGCAGCTCCTCCCACTGGCCGCAGTTAGGATTTGACCCGTTCCGGCAAGTGCCGTGCGCGTGCCTGGGGAGCACTTCTCGCCAGAGAGGTGTCCTCGCCGATCGCTCGAGCCGGCGTCGGCGCGGCATGACGTCGGCGTTTCGCGGTCCCATCTTCGACCCTCTGGTCACGTGTCTCCAGGCGACGGCCTCGCGCTACGTGGCCTTGGTAATATGCCGGCAAGAGCCATCAGCACGACTGTCCCGCCCACGATGGCAGCAGCTTCGTTGACCATGTACGGCCATGCAATGCCGACCGCGTCTGCCGGGCGTTTCCAGAACCACCGATGCCAGGTAACAGCGATCGTTGCGACCGGCTCCGTCCTGCCTCCGCCAACGTCCATAGGCACCCATTCCGTTCGGATCTGCCACTTGGGACAGAGGACCAGCCCCATCAGGAGGAGTAGACCCAGCACCCCGATGCTGCGTTGCGCTGGTGTCCAATGCATGCGATACCTCCCTCGGAAAAGGGCACACCCGCGTCAGGACCTGAGTGTTCCGGCTCGCCTTCGCATCTCGCGAACGGCGCTCACGCATGCCACCCAGAGTCCCGCGAAGAGCATCAGGGCCGCGGCAAGCCTCATGGCTCCACCTGGCCACCACCTGCCCACTGGAAACCGAGCGCCTATTGGATCCAGCCCGAGAGTCCCGTTCGACTGTATGGCGAGGGGCACACCATGCGAAACGAGCAGGCCCCGGCCGCTCCAACGGATCCTGAACCGGTTCTCGGGAACGTCATTCACGTGTATCGCAGACGCTGTGATCTTGACCGTGCATTCGCGTCCAGGATAGCGCTGTTCCCTCACGACCTTCGTAGGCATCCAAACCCCACCGATGCGTTCCATTGCCTCTGTGCGGTCGGAGGTGACGGTCTTGCCCGGTTTCGTCACTCGCATCTCGCGGCGAACGATCTGGCAGCCGCGCTCACGCGCAATCCATACCGTCGTAGTTGCCGTGGGCGCTCGGAACTCGTGGCCCTCGAGCACGCTCAGGGGGCCGTAGGCTGCGTCTTGTTCGACGCGGACCACGCGAAAGCCATCGGACTCGAGGACGTCAGCGGCAGGACGACCTCTCATCCGGTATGCGTGGTCGAGCGGAGTATAGCCAATCGGGGTTTCCGCGCCAAGGAAAGTGCCGCGGGCGTATTCTTGTACGCCGTAACGGCTCGAGACAAGCGTGGTGCGACCGTCGAAAAGGGTTGTTGTGGTTTCGTCCCGGCTCGCGTCCACTTCATCAATGCGCCACTTCGGCCCCTTCATTGACCAGTCGAACGTCCGGTGGGTGAGTAACGTCTGGCCAGGCTCCAGCCTCAAGGACGCGAGGTAGCCTGCACTTGGTGTTACGCTGACCGTGATGCGCGCACCGGCCGAACGAATGGCGGACATTCCTTCACGCATGTGCTTCAGAATGTCCGCAAGGCCGTCGCCGTAGCAGCGGGAAACGGGGAGACACAGGACGACCGCCACCATTAGCGCGGCATTGCGCGCTAGCCTGCTGGCCCCGTCGCGGACGATTCGGCTCATGGTCTTGCGCAGAAGTCGCGTCGAGTCACCGACGTCGTGTATGGATCGCCAACGCAGCCAGGCACCGGCGAGGCATTGTAGTAGGATGTGTAGTAGCATACGCCGTTCACGATGGTGTTGACGCAGTCCTCAGAGCCGAACGGATCCCACCGACAGGCATACCCCTCAATGTACGTTCGCTTGTTGCACCAGTACATGCCCCATGCGTCCTGCTGGCATTCACAGACCGGGTTGGGATCATTCCAGCATTCGTGACTGTCGCACTTGCCGTGACCGAATGGCCACGGTAACGAGGTACTGCTGACGCTTCCGCATGGGGACGCCATTCCCTGGGTTGACGCTATCCGATAACTGCGTTGCGCGAGAGCCGCAATGGCCAACCCTACGGCAAAGCTCACGACCAGCACACCGGTTACTGTTGCCGGCCTTCTTACCATCGAACCACTCCTTTCGGACTGAGATGGCTCTCGAGACCAGACCGAGCCGTCAACGCCGATGGCAATGTCAGAGCTCGAGAGTGGAAGCCGTTCCGTTCAGGTAACGACGAACCGGGTTCGCGTGGTGTCGCCCCAGCAAGATGACAACCACGGCGAGCATGACCAACCCGACTAGGATGGAGACCGCGGGATGCACCGCCGACCATATACCAAAATAGGGTCCGGGAGGCGTTGCGCCAAAGGCAACGCGGACAACGTCATAAGACACGTGCGCCGTGAGAAGTAAGGCCGCGACCCATAGGGCGCGTTCAGTGAGAACAGGAGAGAGGAAAGCCGTAGACAGGAGGAGCAGCCCGACAACGGCCTCGATGATGCTGACTGCCCACGCTGCTATGGGCACGAGCGGACCGGGAACCAGACCGGAAAGCGCCAGAACGGCCTGGAAAACCCCCATCGCGACGAGTTGCAGTATCGCCGCCGTCAAGAGGACAGCGCCGACGATGGCCCTTACCGCTACTACCGCGTTTGCACCACGCATCGTAGAGCCTCCAGCGTCATAGAGGAATACGGTAATCAGTATATCGTGACTCCCCCGCCCCCCCGCAAGGTAGACATCCGTATCATTGCCAGGTAGTTTCCAGGATAACCGGAAACCGCGATCGTCAGTGTCTGACTGCCGTTGCACCCCCCC
>JBBIQU010000187.1:0-8002 GCA_037442185.1 Chthonomonadales bacterium
GACGGACCGCCCATCGGACGGTTTCCGGCGCTTCGTTCTCGTGATTTCAGGCTGCTGTGGATAGGTCAATCCATCTCGGTTGCAGGAACCCAGATGCAGCAAGCCGCGATCCTGTGGCACCTTCACAGCCTGACCGGCTCCGCGGCTGCCCTGGGAATGCTTGGCGTGTATCGCCTTGCCGCAATCGCCATCTGCTCGTTTGCGGGCGGCGCTCTCGCCGACGCACGGGATCGGCGGACCATCCTGCTGGTCACTCAATCCCTCATGTGCGCTACGGCCGTCGCCCTTGCCCTGCTCACACAGTCGGAGCGCACCACTCCGGCAGTGATCTATGTCCTCGTTGCCGCCGGAGCGGCTCTGGCATCGTTCGCCAATCCGGCGCGTCAGGCTCTCGTTCCGAATCTCGTTCCCCGTCAGCATTTCACCAACGCCGTGTCGCTTACATCAATCTCCCACCAGGTGGCGCGCATAGTGGGTCCAACGCTCGCGGGCATGCTGATCGGCTATGGGAACCTCGCATGGACATACTGGGCGAACGCCGCCACGTTTCTTGCGGTCATCGGCGCGCTCATCGCAATCCCACCGTACCCCGTGACCCCATCCGGCCAGTCAGCGTCTGACCGAAGCATCCGAGCCGCTTTCGAGGGCGTTCGATTTGTGTTTCGGACTCCAATCCTCGCATGGACGATGATGCTGGACTTCGCCGCCACGTTCTTCAGCTCGGCATCAGCTCTGCTGCCCATATTCGCGGCCGATATCCTGAAGACCGATGCCCGTGGATATGGTCTCCTTTGGGCGGCCGAGAGTGTCGGCGCCATGGGGGCAGGTAGCTTCATGGCGGTGCGCCCGTCGGCTCGGCGGCAGGGCCGGACCATTCTCATCGCGGTGCTCTGCTACGGTCTTGCAACGATCGTGTTCGGCCTGTCGCGTTCGTTTTGGCTGACCTGGCTCGCGCTGTGTGCGGTCGGCGCATCCGACACGATCAGTACGATTCTGCGGCACACCATCCGCCAGCTTATCACGCCCGACCACGTCCGAGGCAGAATGACTGCCACGAACATGATCTTCGTCATGGGAGGCCCCCAACTGGGCAACGCCGAGGCCGGCTTTGTGGCCGAACTCACCAGCGCTCCGTTCTCGGTCGTCACCGGCGGCATAGGGTGCGTCCTTGCAGTCGGCGTCGTTGCCGCCAAGGCGCCGGAACTGCTCCATTACAGCGCCGATTTTCGCGAGGCGGATTCGGAGGAGTCCAGCCTGGAAGGACTCACGCGAAACCGGGGCGAAGAGATGTCCTGCACGGGCGAAGCGCGTGCAATATCCAATCGGGACACCGAACTGTCGGACACCGACGGCAATCGGGCCCTCCATCAGTGAAAGGAGTCCGCGCATGACCCAAGCTCAACAGCCCGGATATGCGGGCACGGGCGCGCGCCTGTCGGCAATGATGTTCCTCCAGTTCTTCGTCTGGGGCGGTTGGTACGTCACAGTCGGGAACTACATGGATGCGAACGGCATGTCAGACAAGATCGCGTGGGCGTACTCGCTCTGTCCGATCGCCGCCATCATTTCCCCGTTTTTCCTTGGCATGGTTGCCGACAGGTTCTTTGCGACCGAGCGGGTCCTTGCGGTGATGCACATACTCGGAGGAGCCGCGCTGCTTGTAGCTCCGTCGCTTGGGAGCGCCTCGCCAACAGTGTTCATCACGATCCTGCTGATCCATACTCTCTGCTACATGCCGACGCTGGGTCTCACGAATACGCTCGCGTTCCATCACATGTCGGACCCAGAGAAGCAGTTCCCGATGGTGCGCGTCTTCGGTACCATCGGCTGGATTGTGGCGAACATCGTTGTCAGCAAGCTCCTTCATGGCGACACATTGCCGGTTCAGTTCTATGTCGCCGGAGGAGCCGCTGTAGCGCTCGGGCTCTACAGTTTCTCCCTTCCCCACACACCGGCCCCGGCCGCCGGACAGAAGGCAAAGGTACGCGACATTCTGGGCCTCGACTCTATCGGACTGCTCCGCAGGCCCGAGTTCGCCGTCTTCATGGTCAGCTCGTTTCTCATCTGCATCCCGCTGGCGTTCTACTATAGCTTCGCCCCTGTTTTCGTGAAATCCGTCGGCGTCGCCGACCCTGCGTTCAATATGTCGTTCGGCCAGATGTCGGAGATATTCTTCATGCTGGTCATGCCGCTCTGCTTCCGACGCCTCGGCGTCAAGTGGATGCTCCTGGTCGGCATGTTCGCGTGGGTTGCGCGGTACGGGCTCTTCGCCGGTGCGGCGACCAGCGGAATCTTCCCGCTGATCATGATCGGCATCATCCTACACGGCATCTGCTACGACTTCTTCTTTGTCACGGGTCAGATCTACGTTGACCAGGTCGCCTCGGTTCAGATCCGCGGTCAGGCGCAAGGCTTCCTCGTGCTGGTGACCCAGGGCATAGGCATGCTGATCGGCGCTCAGGTCGCGGGACGGATCGTCGCCGCCAATACCGTTGGCGAGACTGTTCGGTGGTTCAGCGTCTGGATTATCCCGTGTGTCGCCGCGGGCATCATCATGCTTATCTTCGCTGCGTTGTTCCGAATGCCCAAAGCGGAGGCCGAACCGGAGGCGGCATAGGCACGCTCTCGCCGGCCTGGGGTAAGATTCGTCGGGCTTGTCTGGAGGTGCTCAGACGAGCCCGGCTTATCTGCGCGTGCGAGCTGGAGAGAGCATCCGCGCCGACGCATCACGCCAAACAGCGCCGCAGAATGGAGACACGCATCATATGGCCTTGAACGGTGTGCCGGTGTGGATATGGGCCGGCACCGCTATCGTGGCTCTGCCTGTACTTGCAGTGCTGGGCGGACTTCTCTGGGAGCTCCGCTCCAGGCGGCCGGTGTTTTCCGCGAACCTTGGCGGCACGAAGATCGAGCTGTGGGTCAGCGGTCGGCTACCAAAGGCCACGGACCTCGTCATCGTGCCGGTCGCTCCCGATCTCACACTGATCGCCGGATCAGCGCTGTGGGTCCGCGGAGTCACGGCCGGACGCGCGCAGCAAGAGGCCAACGCCCTGGCCCCCAGGGAACTTGGCGACGCTGCCATAGTCGCAGGCGCCCGTTACCGCTTCGGCAAGACCGGACTCGCTGTAGTCATGGATCGCCGCAAGCAGTACACGCCTCAGGCAATGCAGGACGGCATCAGGCGTGCCGTTGCGCTGGCGGCGGAGCGTTCCATTGCGTCGGTCACGATTCCCGACTGGACACCGGACCTGATGCGCCAACCTCGCGTTTCCGGCCCAGCGCAACGTGTCGCGACGGCCGAGATTGTCGCCACGGCTCTGTGTGAGGCGGCCTTAGCGCTGGCGGGACAGGTTCACTGTGTGCGCCTGTGGGTCCGGCATCCTGAGCTCGCCGATCTCTATCGCGGAGCACTTGCCTCGAATAGGGCGACTCTGCCTCAGCCGAGCAAGGTATAGGCCGCTTCGATCTCGGCCAACGTCTGCTGATCGAGGCTGAAGCCCATTGCGGCGGCGTTCTCCTCAGCCTGAGAAGGTTTGCGGGCGCCCACAATCGCGGCGGTCACAGCGGGGTTGTTCAGCACCCACGCAATGGCGAGCTGCCCGACCGTCTTGCCGTGTCGCGCAGCGATCGGTCGCAAGGCCTCTACTAATGCGAGGTTGCGCGACAGTTGCGGCTCCTGATACATGGGGTTTCGGCGACGCCAGTCGTCATCAGCGACGCGCTTCATGTCGAACGATCCGGACAGAATGCCTGCCTGCATCGGGCTGTAGCAGATCACACCCGTGCCATTGGTCCTGCACCAGGGCAGTATCTCGACCTCGACCTCGCGTCTGAGGAGGCTGTAAGGCGGCTGGAGTGAGTCCACATGCCGGATCGCCTCACACCGCTCCATGAGGCTCACCGTGAAGTTGCTGACCCCGATCCAGCGCACCTTGCCCTCGTCCTGCAGACGCGCCATCATTTGCCAGGACTCTTCTACGGGCGTTCCAGTGGTCGTATCGGGCCAGTGGAACTGAAACAGATCAACGTAATCTGTCCGAAGCCTGTGAAGGCTCTCCTCAAGTTGTCGTCGGATGCTCCCCGGCCTAAGGTCGCCGAGCGGTGCGTCGCCGTCGCCCTTGACCCGTCCGCATTTCGTTGCAATGAAGACCTCATCGCGAGGCAGGCCGCTCAGCGCGCGCCCAACGACGTCCTCGGAGCGCCCCCAGCCGTAGACGGCGGCCGTGTCTATCCAGTTGACGCCAAGTTCGAGGGAGCGTCTGATGGCCGCAATGCTGTCATCGTCGTCCTGGGGACCCCAGCCGAAATGCCATGGTCCGCCGGCCGCCCATGCGCCGAATCCAACGGTCGTAAGCTCCGGGCCATTGCGGCCCAACTTGCGTTCCTCGATCACCTTCCAGAACCTCCATTCGCCGAAACTGCCTCCGGCGGGGTCGGCAACACCAGTCCCAGCCGTTCGAGTACGGCGCCCAGATACGGATATGCTCCAGCCGGCTTGGGCGTGCCACGTCTGGACACAAGCTCCGCGCGCGGTATCCGAAGCGGCGTGCGCTCATGATCGGCTCCGAGCAGGGCGGTCAGGCGCTCACGCATGTTCCGCTCCTGCTTGTTCAGGTCCACCATGACCTCTACCGCGTCGGGCGTGACGCTCATGCGAAGCGATAGGCCGTCCAGGACATGGCGCATTTCGTTGGGCGCCCGAAAGTTGTAGTACACTTCGGGTCTCGAGCCGTCCCACTCTAGCGGCTGTAGGCGCAGCCAGTCGCGGGCAGCTCTCTGGACTGCGAGGACTTCGGCGTGGGGGATCGCCCGAATCGGCGCGCTGGCCCGTGAGTCGACAGACCACGGAATGTGCGCCTCTGCCCGAACCTCCCAGCCTTCGCGACGCCGCGAACATCTGGCGGTATCGGGAAGCGTCAGTCTAAACTCGTAGCGCTCGGTCTGACCGGGCTCGATCCGAACGAACTCGCCCAGAATCAACCGCTCGTGGCTTCTTTGGTGGTATGAGCGGTTCTTTCCGTGTCCGGTGATCCAATACTCGAACAAATCCACCGTGACCTTCCGGACCTTCTGCGGCACCCGTCCGCCCGAAAGCACCACGGCGCCGGCGATCTCGGACCCTCGGAACACTGGCACGCCGGGTATCTCGAGCTCGACCACCGCAGACCCCATGCCCAGCATGGCTCCCAATCGGGAGAACACCATCCGCACCTCCCTGTTGCTGTCTATCCAGGTTACGCCGCGCACATCGGCATTTCCTGCATGAGTCGGGCGGCAACGACTACGCGCCCCATGAACCTGATCTGCCCCTCCACCTCGTCCCGAGCACCGCCAGATGAATGCGCCAAGGCCATTTGATGGTACAACATCACCCGTTCCGCTCACCAAGAAGGATCATGGAGAAAACCGTGCAATACGACGTGTTCGGGATGTGCAACGCCTTGTTTGACCTGCAGGCGGAAGCAGATTATGGCATGTTGTCCGATCTGGCGCTCACGCCTGGCGGCATGCACCTTCTCGATGCCGAGCAACATGCCGCTTTGGTCTCACACATCGGTCACAAGGTCGTGAACCGAGCCGCAGGCGGCTCCGGAGCCAACACGACGATCGGCATCGCCGCCCTCGGCGGGACCGCATGCTTCACCAGCCGTATAGGAAAGGACGAGTTCGGACCGGCGTACCGCAGTTCGCTATCCGACGCTGGCGTAACTCCCATACTGGCAAACGGTGACGGCAACACCGGCCTGTGCGTGGTCCTGATCACTCCCGACAAGCAACGCACCATGTGCACTTACCTCGGCGAGAGCCGCAACCTTGCCGCGGACAACGTTGACCTCACCGCGCTATCGCAAAGCCGCATCCTCTACGTCACGGGCTACCTGTGGGACACGGAATCGCAGATGCAGGCCGTGGAGACGGCCCTCGACGAAGCCCGTAAGTGTTCCATTCCCGTTGCGCTCAGTCTGTCCGACACGTTCTGCATCTCGCGCCATAGGGACGACTTTCTCCGTCTTCTCGATGATCGCGTCTCCATCGTATTCGCCAACAATGACGAGGCTTGCCATTTGACCGACTGCCCGGATGCCGAGGAAGCGGCCCGGAGGTTGGGTGCGCACGGGCGTGTCGCGTTCGTCACTCTTGGGCCTCACGGCGCGTACGTTGCCTGCGACGGCAACGTTGACCACGTTGCGGCGGCGCCGGTTGATCCCGTTGACACAACCGGCGCCGGTGACGCGTTCGCTGCCGGAGCCTTGTACGGCCTTACGCACGGCCTTGCCCACCGGGACGCAGCCGCCCTGGGCGCTGACCTCGCCGCATCGGTTGTAGGGCACCTCGGACCGAGGCCGCCCGCCCAAAGCGTGGATGGCTTACGCGACCGCTGGCATCGCGTCTGACGCCAGGTGTCCAAGAACGCCGTCCTGTGCGACGGCGTCGAGCTGGACACGCACGACTTGTCCGACCAGCGTCCGCGGTCCTTTGAAGCTGACGCGGATGTAGTTTGGGGTGTACCCAGACAGGCCGGCTTCTCCCTGACCGGGCTCAACCAGCACATCTAACGCCCGCCCGATGCACCTCTCGGCAAACTGCCGCTGCGTCTTGCGCGCCGCCTGAGCGACCTCAGCGGCTCTCTCCGAAATCACCGAATCCGCAATGTGATCCGGATACTCCGCAGCCGGCGTTGTCGGTCGCTTGGAATACCGGAACACGTGCGCCCTGGCGAATCCGACTTGCGCCACCAAGGCCAGCGTGTTCTCATGGGCTGCCGCCGTCTCGCCGGGGAAACCCACAAGGATATCCGTGGTGATACCGAGATCGGGAATCATGGCGCTCGCACGGGCGCAGATGTCGGCATACATCTCGCGGGTGTAGGGCCTGTTCATCGCGCGCAGAATGCCATTGTCGCCGCTCTGAAGCGGTAGGTGCAGATGAGCGCAGAACTCCGGGGCGCTTGATGCGACAGAGAGCAAACGATCGGTCACCTGCGTCGGCTCGATGGACGAAAGCCGCACACGTTCCACTCCGGGAACGGCGCATATCGCCTCGATCAGGTCCGCAAGGTCCGGAGCGTGGTCCCCGAGGTCGCGTCCATACGAGCCCACCAGGACGCCCGTTACAACCACCTCCCTGTGGCCCAGATCGGCTGCCCGATGGACCTCAGCAATGACTTCCTGCATGGGCCGCGATCGGACAGGACCGCGCGTCAGCGGCACAGAGCAGTATGTGCAAAACATGTCACAACCGTCCTGCGCCTTGATGAGCGCTCTTGTGCGCTCGGCAGCGCTCTGCGCCTGGCCGGCAGGGGTCTCCGCACCCATAGATACGTAATGGGGCAGGCGCTGCGCCACCGCACGCGGCAGGTCGAGCTTCGCGGCGTTCGGCACGACCATCACTGACGCCGGAAACGATCGCCCCATGATGCGAGCCATCTCAACGTCGCAGCCGGTGACGACCAGGAGCGCCGATGGATGACGACGCGCGAGTCTGCCGATCGTCTTACGGGATTTCGCCTCGGCGGCGCAGGTTACCGAGCAGGTATTGACAACGCAAACGTCGGCGTCGCTCTCGTTATCCACGACTCGGAAGCCCAGCTCCTCGAACCGCGCCCTCATCCGGCCGGTCTCGTAGAGGTTGACCTTGCAGCCGAGCGTGGTCAGCGCGACTGTCGGCGCACGGTCGCGCTCAGACACCTCACTGATGCTCCGCGGTGTCGGAGCCGCCGTTGGACGCGGGCGAATCCGACGGACGACGGCGTCCTCGCCCTCGCCCGCCCCTGCGCCTCCTCCGCTTGCGAGGCTCCTGAGCAGGCTCCGTCTCGGGCGGCACGCCGGCTTCCGCAGGTTCGGAGGCAAGGGCCGACGCAAGTTCCGCGCGAAGTTCGGCAACGACGGAAGCAGGCTCGTCCGCAGACGGCAAGGTCGCGATCTCGGCAGGCTGCGTCGCCGCCAGATCGGTTCGTGCCTTTGTCGGAGGCGTCTCCGAGATGCTGGCAACTGTCGCCTCC
>JBBIQU010000188.1:0-7956 GCA_037442185.1 Chthonomonadales bacterium
GTCCCATTCGTCCCATCCGTCCCATTCGTCCCACCCGCGCCCATGAACGACCACCCCGTCTCGTCCGAGCCCTTCCGAGCCGAAGACCTTGTCCGGCGCATTACGGAGACGCGCGCAGGCAGTTCGGCCAACGCCCTCCTGGGTCTTTGGGCCTTCTGGTTCGCTTTGCTGGCCACGCTCGGGCTCCTGACCGGCGCGCCGTGGCTCATGGTGGTGTCCGGCATGGCTGCCTGGACAGCTCACGCAGTCGCGAAACGAGCTGAGGCTGCTGTGGCGGCGACCATGCTCCAGGACGTGGGCATCGAGTCGCTTGGCACGTTGATGGAATTGCTGGAATGGCCGGTTCCGCGCGTGCGCGCCGTCACCCGATGGAAGATCGCATCGCTGCTCAGGATGCTTCGCGCCGATATGCCCATCACCCTCGAAAAGGTGCAGCTTGCCCGCCTGTACGATGCGCTGACGCCGATGACCGCGCTTCAATACCCCTGGTTCGTGGAGTCCGTTCTCGATGCACTGCCGATCCTGGCTGACGGCCAGGCGGCAGATTCGCTCAAGCCCCTCATGCGCATGAAGGCGTGGACGCGCAGCCTCCGGCGCATCCGGGACCACGCCCGAAGCGTCTTGCCGCTCGTGGAGAGGCGCATCCTTGCCTTGCGCGAGGCGGAGGCGGAGACAGGCCCCGCCGATGCTCCAGTTGCGAACGGTGGCGAGCCGGCGCGTTGGAAGACCTTCGGCGAGGAGTTCGGGGATCGCCCACAGATGCGGTTCGGATTCCTGCTGGCGGCGTGGGTCCTGATCGTACCGGCATGCCTCATGCAGGCTCTGGAACTCGCGCGACACAATGAATGGCTCCCAGCAACGTCGTTCGGCGGACTCGGCATCGCCGCAACGCAGCTCTACCGCCTCACCATGCTCTCACGGCACAAGCGGAAGGCGCGCGAACTGATGAACGAGGATAGGGTGGAAGCGATCGGCAGGCTGGCCGAGGCTGCCGTTTGGCCCGATCCCCGCATTCGCGCAGCCGCCATGAGCGCTCTCACTCGACTTCTGCCCCGATTGCAGGCCTCAGACTCCCGCCTGCTGACGTCTGCCCAACGGGGCTGCCTGTACACCTTCCTGACGCCCGCGCAGGCGCGGACGCACCCCGAGTTCGTTGTCGGATTGCTGAAGGCGCTCGAACAGGTGGGCGATATGGCGGCCGTGCCCTACGTCCGCGCGCTCGCCCGGACGCCGGCCGCTTCCGCCCGAATGTCGGCCATTCGCGAGGCGGCCCTGCAGTGCCTGCCCGTTCTACTTGAACGCGCACAGCTTCACACGGACCACCAGACACTGCTCCGACCGGCCGAAGCGCCCGGCACGCCGGAGGACACCCTTGTGCGGCCCGCAATGCCCGGCTCGCCCTCAGAAAACATAGGCCTCCTGGTCAGACCCGCCGAGGCTAAGACCACCGACGACGCGCAAGCCGAGTAGCTCAGCGCGCGGTATTATACTTGCGCGCGCGGTCGTGTTCACGGCGCGCCCCAAAGGACAGAGGGAGATCAGCCAATGCTTGTCGGCGGGTCGCCGCAGAACCCGGCACAGCCCCTGAACATCATCACGTTCGTCGTTGACGACATGGGGTGGCAGGATACATCGGTGCCGTTCTGGAGGCAGATGACCGACTTCAACCGTCGGTATCGAACGCCGGGCATGGAACGGCTTGCTCGGGAAGGCGTGAAGTTCACCCACGCGTATGCCGCCTGCGCAGTATGCACTCCGACGCGCGTCAGCATCATGACAGGGCTGTGGCCCGCTCGCACGGGCATTACGAACTGGACGCTCCGCACGGACAGGGATACGAGCGGCACCCACTCGGAGCTGAATACCCCCGATTGGGATCTCGCGGGGTTGAGCAACACGCCGGACACGCCGCGCGCATGGTGCGCGCCAACACTCCCACAATTGCTCCGTGAGCGCGGCTACCGGACCATCCACGTCGGCAAAGCGCACTTCGGCGCAGTGGGAACGCCCGGCGCAGACCCCCGCAACCTGGGCTTCGACGTCAACATTGGAGGACACGCGGCAGGAGGCCCGGGCAGCTATCTCGGTGAGGAAGGCTATGGAGCGAGACTGAACAAGGACCACGTGTGGGACGTCCCGGGCCTGGAGAAGTACCATGGTTCCGAAACGTTCCTAACCGAGGCGTTGACCATCGAAGCGAACCGGCAGATTGATCTGGCGGTCGCCGAGGGCAAGCCTTTCTACCTGAACATGGCCCACTATGCCGTCCACGTCCCGTTCGCGCCGGATCCCAGGTTCTACGGGCGCTACAGGCAATCCGGCCTCGATCACACCGAGGCGATGTATGCGGCGCTCATCGAGGGGATGGATGCAAGCCTCGTAGCCATCCTGGATAACCTTGACCGCCACGGCATTGCAGAGAAGACGGTCGTCATCTTCATCTCGGACAACGGCGGACTGTCCGCCCACGGTCGCAGCGGAGAGCCTCATACCCACAACCTTCCGCTCAAGAGCGGGAAAGGGTCGGCCTACGAAGGCGGCGTGCGGGTGCCGATGATCGTCCGCTGGCCGGGCAGGGCTCCCGCCGGTTCGGTCTGCGCGGCCCCGGTGGTAACCAACGACCTGTTCCCCACGATCCTGCGCATGTCAGGAATGCGTACGGACCGGATTCCCCGCTCGGACGGCAAAGACCTCACGCGTCTGCTCGAAACACCGGGCAGGCCGCAACCCGAACGCGCTCTGTACTGGCATTATCCGCATGTTTGGGGCGCCCCTGGACCCGGCATCGAGCCGTACAGCGCGGTCCGGAAGGGCGAATGGAAGCTGATCTACTTCCACGCCGACCGACGCAAGGAGCTGTACAACCTGGCGCAGGACATCGGCGAGACGCGCAACCTTGCCGCAACTAGCCCGAGCCTCGTTGCGTCTCTTTCACGCTCGTTGGCTTCCCATCTGCGCAGAGTCCGAGCGCGCATGCCGGTCGTCAAGGCGACAGGTGAACCGGTTCCCCTCCCATGATCGCATCATGTTCGGTGTCCTGACACAGATCGGAGCGCGGGTACAATCCGGCTCAAGCTCCACCACACTTCAGGAGACGCTGTCGTGAATGCGATTGTCACGCCTCCCGCCCCCGAGTTCCTGCGCGCCGATGACGCATTCCTGATGGTCATTGACCTTCAGGAGCCACTCATGCGTGTCATCTGGGATCGGGACCGCGTTGTCACCAATACGACCATTCTCATGGAAGCCGCCGAGGCTCTCGATCTGCCCATCGTCGTGACGGCGCAGAACCGCGACCGGCTGGGGGACCTGATCCCCGAGGTGCTGAGTCGGGTCGGGCCGGCGAACGACGTGCTCAACAAGATGACCTTCAGCTGCATGCGGGACGAGGGCATTGCCGCGACTGTCGCCGGTCTCGGACGCAGTCAGGCGCTGCTCTGCGGCGTCGAGACGCACGTATGCGTTCATCAGACGGCACACGACCTGCTGGCGATGGGATACCGACCTCATGTCGCGGCTGACGCGGTGTCTTCGCGCAAACAGAGCAACTGGGTCGTTGCCCTGTCGCGCATGGAGCGGGCCGGCATCACGGTGACTTCCACCGAGATGGCCCTCTACGAGATCATGGAACGCGCGGGTACGCCTGAGTTTCGCAAGGTTCTGCCGCTCGTAAGATGACCGTTCGATATGACCAAGGAGGCCTTTCCGGATTGAGACCGAGCCACGCCTTTACGCTGATCGAACTGCTTGTCGTCATTGCCATCATCGCCATACTGGCGGCCATCCTCTTCCCGGTGTTCGCTCAGGCGCGCGAGAAAGCCCGACAGACAGCCTGCCTATCCAACATGCGCCAGCTCGGGATGGGGCTGGCCATGTATATCAGCGACTACGACGAGCGGTGCTTCTTCTTCGGGCACAACTCGCAGCTCAGCCGGGCGAATCCGGCGGCGCCTCTTGGTGCAACGCGAGAAAACCGGTGGTGGAACCAGATACTGCCCTACACGCGCAACAACGGCGGACTGCTCGTATGCCCATCTGACGGAGGACGCGTGCCGCACGCCACGGAGAACGGTATCGGCGGCAATCCGCTGGTGCCGAGATCCTACGTGGCCAACCGCGCTGCCGAATGGCTGCAGCTCTCCGCCGTGGACAACCCCGCCGAAGTGATCGTCGTGACGGAAAAGGGCGATCCCTTCGACGACTCGTGGTACGAGCCGCCCAAGAACCTATACGACAAGGCCGGGTACAACCAGCCCGTACTCGCCATGCGCCGCCATACCGAGGGCGTCAACTGCACGTTCTTCGATGGTCACGCCAAGTGGATGGGCCGAGGGACGTTGCTCTCGGACCCCTGCGGCGAACCCTGGTCGGGAGTGGCGCTGATGCGGCGCTACCCGATACCCGGGGCTGCGCCGTGGCATCCCAACTGTCCGGGATAGCCGCGGGCGACACTGCCCCATGATGTCCGCACCGTCCGATCCATCCGCTCCGTCCGCCGGGCGACCCACCCTTCGTGCGTCAGCGGGACCCGTTACGCGTTTCGAGCTTCAATCTTCATCTGGACATGCTCGACATAGGGTGGTTTGGGCCGGCCTTCATGGCTGAAACAGAAGCACGAGTCGCCCTCATCGAAGCCGTGCTGTTTGGCCCAGGCTTCCAGCGTTGCCACGGCCTCACCCACGCCCATGGCCGCATCCATTTCGGTATCACCGCTGGACTGAACGGTCACGAATTTGCCGCCTGAAAACCGGGTCGTCGCCATGCCCTCAGGCGCCTGGCTGAAGTCGGCCACCTCGACCCCCACGAAGCAAGCGCGCGTGGCTTCCGGTATCGAAAGATCATCCCTGTGAGGCCTGTATAGGAAGCCCAGCACCGCATCGCCTATCCTGTTCCGGACCTCGCCGGCACGGCTGTAGTATCCCGTTGATGCCGCTCCCCATGCAGGGTCCTCGTTGTCGCCTTCAATGGTCGCATAGACCCCAACGACGCAGTAAGGTCCGCGCTCGATCACCTCAGGCTCGGTGAGGCGGTATGCCATATTCTCCTCCTGTTCTCAGCCCCGCACGTGCGAATGCTCGATTCGGGCATGACGCACGTTCGATGGGCGCGCCGGATGGTCCTCCGTGATTCCCCTGACCGGCGCATGTGAAGCAGGTTCGATTGCCCTCCAAGCCGAAGTAGGTACGGGGGGATGAAGGAATGATTGCCTTCGGAATAGCCACATGCTGCATCGTCGCGCTGGCATCCGCCAGTCCCGAACCCATCCTTACGGCGATTGACGCCAGGCCCGTAGTCTCGAACGCAAACCTGCTGACCAACGGCGGCTTCGAGTTGGCCGGTGTGGGACAGCCGGCGGCAGGATGGCAATGGGACCAACGCAACACCGACGCCACATGCGCACCGGACGAGTCGGTGGCGCGATCGGGCAAGCGCTCGCTTCGGATCACGAACGGCACGCCCTTCGGCGCGCACGTCTATGGCATGCTCTGGCGATCCGAACCGGTCCGTCTGGAGCCGGGCAAACCCTACACGCTCTCGGCATGGGTGCGCTCGTCCAAACCCGGCTCGATCGGTCTGCTGACGGGAGGCGGCTGGCAGTTCCGAGCCTATTCGGCGCAGACCGGAACCGACTGGCGTCCCCTGAGCGTCACGTTCGTGCCCGGCCCGGGCGATGCAGATTGCGTCGTGCGCGTCACCACCGAGCACCCGGCAACCGATGCGTGGATTGACGATGTGAAACTCGAAGAGGGACCGGATGCGACGCCCTACCGCGAGCCGGGAGCACGGGAGCGGTTTCAGACCATGCCGACGACAGCTTGGCGGCTGCTCCTGTGGCGCGCGCCTACGGCGTACCGGCTACGAAACGGACACCCATGCGTCCTAACTCCGCTCCCAAACGGTCGGACGCGACAACCGTAACATCGAGGCTGCGGGTCACTCCCGACCCTGACTCGGTCGCGGTCAGAGCGACGCGGTCAACGCGGTCGAGCACTGCGCTCCCACTCAGATAGCCTGCGGCGCTCAAGCGAGCGCCGGCCCCATACAATGTTGTTCGTCCGTTCGTTGTCAGCGACTTCAGCGCGTCAGCGTTCCGACGCACGCATACCAACACATCTCGAATGGCGAGCAGTCCACGTGCGTTGGGCCAGACCATCCCGAGGGCGCCAAGCTGTTCAGGCGCCAGGTCGGTTGCTGCGGCCACGAGTTCGGTCAAAGGAACCATGCCGTCGTTCTTCGTCGCAGCCTCGCGGAGTTGCCGCACGACACGCCAAGGCGGGCGGTGGAGCTCCTCTTCGCGAACGAACCATGAGTGATAGCCTACCAGCAGGATGTCGTTCCTCCACTTCCTCGCGAGGTACGGGTACGAGCGATCGAGCGCGGCGAGGTAACGCCCGAGTGTCGTGCCGGGTTCCGCCGAAAGGCCATCGGGCAGCGTCGTCCTGTCGTCCGGCAGCCGGGCCAATATCGGCACGCCTGATCGCTGACTGGCCTGCATTAGCACCCCATGCAGGAATGGAAGGGGCGGGCTCTGTTGGGCCGTTGGCTCTGGGTCACGCAGGACGATGGCTTCCGCCTTAGCGTCAGAGCGGCGGTCGCTAGCGCTGAGCCACCGTTGCTGGAGCTTGGCCAGGAACTGCCGCTCCAGCCGCGGCCCGCCAGCATAGTCACGAGCCCCGATACCCTCAAGGTGCAGCCACAGAGTGCGCGTTGCGTCGGCGCCAAGTCTATCCGCAGACACGCGCACGCTGCGAGGCGGCGGTATACGCTGTCTGGACCCGTCAGGGAGCAGCCTGTACAACTCGACCGTCTGATAAGTATCGTCCACGAACCTCTGCGCCCAACCGGGCAAGCCCGCAACCGGAAGGTCGTAGGTCATCTCACCGCGAAGCAGGCTTGGCCGAACCTCAGGAGGTACGCACTCATCAACGAGGCGCACGCCTAGGGGCCTGAGCTCCTGAAGCGACATGGGTGTCGGATCGGCGAGGCGGGCGGCGCACTCGCCGCTGGACATCCTGGCTGCCTCCAGACGCGTGGCGAGATCGGCCTCGAATGCTCGCTGAGACTCATCTTGGAGGGTGAAAGCAAGCCCACGAGCCGCGCGGGTCTGGATGAGCCGATATCCGGACGCGGAGGCCTCACCCGTTTGTTCCCATCGCCACGGTGCGAGGTTGTAGCCCATGAGCCCTGCTATTGCGTCCATGACTTTCCACGCGGGGAGTTTGTCAACCGAGACGAGGAGACTGACATCCGACGCTCCCGTCGCCTCGTCGGCGTCTATGGCGACCCCAGTCTGGCGACTCAGATCCTCTGCCACCTCGGCGATGTACAGCCGCGCGCCATGGATAGTAACGCGCTGGCTAAGCCGGCTATCCTCCCATAGCTCACCGTCAGCGAAACTCCAAGCACGAAGATCAGCGAGGACCAATGCGGCGGCACAGGTCACCACTAGGAAGACGTGGCGGGGGCTCACGGGGGGAGGAGTATGTCTCAGGCTAGCTCCCACCGCCACCGCCACCGCCCTGCTGCGTCACCACACCGAAAGGATGCCTATCCGTGGCAGTCTTCGATGGCGGCCAGCCAGGGGTCGGCGAGTAGATATTGGCGTACGCGGTCGCATGGTAGTTCCCAGGAATCAGATCGTCATATCCTGCCATCGCGCCTGTTCCATGTGCGTCTCGGCGGAATGCACCATCCTCATCGAGCGTAAGCAGCCCCGCTATGGGGCCCCTGTCCCAGTCGACAAGCAAGGCCTCGTCACAGCCAAGCTCCATGTTCCATTGAACGTTCGCCTTGGCGTTAGGCGTGCCGCCGGTCACGCGGACATAAGTCAAGATGCTCTCGAACGTCACCCTGGCCCCACCGTTCGGTGGCGCGTAATAGACCTGGTTCCATTGTGGCAAGGTCAGTGTGGTCCCTGCATCAAATGAGACGGCGCAAAGGCCGCGTCCGGAGGCC
>JBBIQU010000189.1:0-7915 GCA_037442185.1 Chthonomonadales bacterium
CGGCCGCAGGCCGTGTAGCCGCGGGTTCTTCCCGCGCAAACGTGCCGCACGCTGCTACACTGTCCTTGGCCATCTTGTCTTCCTTTCTTGTAGTGGTAACAACCAGGATTCTGGAGGCAAGATGGCCGCTGATCATGCGGACGGCCATGGCCGTCCGCATGATCAGTTCTTACACCAATCCGAGGGACACAACTCTCCGCCCCAGTCCGCGGAGGCGGACTTGGTGCCGTCCGAAGCCGCGACTTCAGTCGCCGGGCCTGTACCCCGCGCAGACGTTCCGCACGCTGCCAACGTTCTGCGTCGCGAGAAGCGACGGCTACACGCTGCGCGTAAGTTGGCCCGCGCTCGGATCTGCGACGGCATCCCCCCTCCCCCTTGCCCCCGCCCACCCAGGGGGCGGGGGAAACCGGGGCGCGCGACGTTCGGTGATGGGCCGACGTTGAGCGTCGCAAGAAGCGACGGCTACACGCTGCGCGTTCAATGACGGCCACGGATGGATGTGATCCGTTCTATCGTTCGTTGCCGTTGCGGCCGAGGGCGGGTTACGCCCGGCTTTCCGATTTGGCGAGGTATTGGCGCGGCCGACGCGTTGACATGGCGGCCCGAGACGACTAGAATATCGGCAGGCGTTGCCCCAACATGTTGGGGTCCGGGAACCGGTGTGGCGCAACATGTTGCGTCGGCCGGGATGCGCAACGTGCGCCGTCGCCTCCGCGGCAGCCTCGCTTGCGCCGGGCCCGACTGCGGCGGCGGCCATCTTGAGGGATCATGTCGGCTTTTCCGTTTGTCCACCTGCACACTCACTCCGAGTTCTCTCTGCTCGACGGGGCAGCCAGGCTCGACTTGCTCATTGAGCGCGCCGTGCATCTGCAGATGCCGGCGCTGGCGCTTACGGACCATGGCGTCATGTACGGCGCCATGGATTTCTATCTCGCCTGCAAGAAGAAGGGCATCAAGCCGATCATCGGGCTCGAAGCCTATGTGGCGCCCGACGGCCACAAGAGCCGCACAGGCCGAGGCAAGGGCGCATACTGGCACGTGACCCTTCTCGCCCGGAACGAAGAGGGCTACAAGAACCTCCTCAAGCTGGCGACCATCGCCTACATCGAGGGCTTCTATCAGAAGCCGCGCATTGATCGGGCGCTCCTCGAAGAGCATCGGCACGGCCTGATCGTCCTGAGCGGATGCATGCAAGGGGAGCTGAGCGTGGCGCTCCTGCGCGACGATTACGCCTCGGCGCGGAATGCGGCCTCCCATTACGCCGACATGCTCGGACGCGACTCCTACTTCCTCGAGCTGCAGAACCATGGCATAGCCGGCCAGGACAAGGTCGTGGAGGGCACGCGGAGGCTTGCTGCCGAGCTGGGCCTCAGAACCGTCTGCACCAACGATGTGCACTATCTGACCCGCGAGGACGCATACGCTCACGAGGTGCTCCTGTGCGTCGGCACGCGAACCAGCATGAGCGATCCGAAGCGCATGCGCTATTCGAGTGATCAGCTCTATCTGAAATCGGCCGAAGAGATGCAGGCCGCATTTCCCGACGATCCCGACGCGCTCCGCATGACCGCCGAAATCGCCGACATGTGCAACCTGGAGCTGGACTTTCAGCGCACGGGCCTGCCGGTCCCGCCCATGCCCGAAGGCTGCAGCGCCTCCGAGTACCTGCGCCAACTGGCCTACGAGGGCCTCCATCGCAAGATCGGCGACGTTACCCCTGCGCATGTGGAGCGACTGGAACACGAGCTGAAGGTCATTTGCGATCTGGGCTTCCCCGAGTACATGCTCATCGTGCGCGACTTCGCCGCGTTTGCCCATCGCAACGGGATCCACTTTGGCGTCCGCGGATCGGCGGCGGGCTCGCTGGTGTCGTATTGCGTGGACATCACCGACGTAGACCCGATCTGCTATGACCTGACGTTCGAGCGCTTCCTGAACCCCGAGCGGAAGGAAATGCCCGACATTGACATGGACTTCGAGGACACGCGTCGGGCCGAGGTGATCGAGTACGTCACCAACCTGTACGGCAAGGAGCACGTCGCCCAGATCGCGACATTCGGCACCCTGGCAGCCAAGGCAGCGCTCAAGGACGCCGGTCGGGCGCTCGACATGCCTCAGGGCCTCGTGAACCGTGTTGCGGCCGCAGTGCCCGGCGGAACGCAAGTGACCCTCGATAAGGCGCTCGAAAAGAGCCCTCAGCTGCAGGCGCTCATCGCGCAGTATCCCGAGGTGCGCCACCTGTTCGATACCGCGCGCAGGTTCGAGGGAATCGCCCGCCATGCATCTGTCCATGCGGCCGGAGTTGTCATATCCCGCCAGCCGCTCGTTGAGCATGCTCCGCTTCAGAAGGCCGGTGACGGGGGCTACGTAACGCAGTACCCCGCCAAGCCGTTGGCTGAGATCGGCCTGCTCAAGATGGACTTCCTCGGCCTGATCAACCTGACCATCCTTGCCCGGACCATAGACTACGTCCGCATGACGCGGGGCATCGAGTTGGCGATATCCGAGATACCGCTCGATGATCAGGCCACATTCGATTTGCTCGGGCGAGGCGAAACCATCGGCGTGTTTCAGCTGGAAAGCACCGGAATGCGCAAGCACATCCGGAATCTGAAGCCGACCTCGATCAAAGAGGTCGCGGCCATGGTCGCGCTGTACAGGCCCGGACCCATCCAATCCATCCCCGATTTCATCAAAGCCAAGCACGGGCTCACGGAAGTGAAATACCTCCACCCGGCGCTTGAGCCGCTCCTCAGCGAAACCTACGGCGTCATCGTCTATCAGGACCAGGTCCTCACGGTGGCGCGCGCCATCGGCGGTTTCACGATGGGTGAGGCTGACCTGTTGCGCAGGGCCATCAGCAAGAAGATCACGAGCATGCTACCGGCCATGGAAGCCAAGTTCATGGAGGGCGCGCGGCAGCGGGGGATAGGTCCGGAGCTAGCCAAGCAGATATACGAGCTGATCGAGCCGTTTGCCGGATACGGGTTCAACAAGGCGCATGCCGTCTGCTACGCCCTGCTCGCATATCAGACGGCCTACCTCAAAGCGAACTACCCCGTCGAGTATATGGCGGCCTTGCTGGCCTGCTATGTGGAGAAGCCCGAGAAGATGGCCGTCGGCCTGGCCGAGGCGCGCCGCATGGGCATCACCGTGCTTGGCCCCGATGTCAACGCTTCGGGCGAGGACTTCCTGCCCGAGGAGAACAGCATCCGGTTCGGACTCGGCGCAATCAAGAATGTCGGCCACGGCATTGCCGAGGCCATCGTCATGGCCCGGCGCGAGGGCGGACCGTTCAAGTCGCTGGTGGACTTCTGTGAGCGGCTCGGTGCGACAACGACACTGAACCGCGCGACGGTCGAGACGCTGATCCAGGCGGGCGCGTTCGACTCGGTCCATGCCAACCGGCGCGCGCTGATGGCGACCGTCGAACCGGCGATCCGCGCGGCTTCGGCAGCGGCGCGCGACAAGCAGCCGGAGTGCTCACTCTTCTCGCTGGACGACGTCGAGTGCGGCGCGAGCGTCGTTCCTCCGGACATACCGGACTTCCCCATGGATCAACGGCTCAAGTCCGAGCGCGACCTTCTGGGCGTCTATCTGTCGGGCCACCCGCTCGACAGGCTTCCGCGCGCGATTTTCGACACCACCATCACGTCCGCTGCCGAGCTGGCCGAAGCCGGACCGGACGAGAAGGTTCGGATGATCGGATTGGTCACGCAAGTCCGCAGCCGCGTCACTCAGAAGGGCGGCAAGATGGCCTACCTGACCCTTGAGGACGCGTCCGGCACCTGCGCCGTAACGGTGTTTCCGAAAGTCTGGCCTTCGGTGGAAGGCTTCGTCGTCGAAGAGCAGGCCATCTGCGTAACCGGACGGGTATCCATACGAGACACCGGCGCTACCCCCGACGATCGCGAGCGGAGCGTTGAGGTCATAGCCGAAACGATCACGCCTGTGGACCTTGGCGGCAGCAGCGATCTCGGCGGCCGTTCGGTGCACATCCGTCTTGACCCGGGCCACAGCCATCTGCTGCGACTCCTCCGTGCCACCATCGAAAGCCACCCGGGCAACCATCCGGTGTACTTCCACGTCCGCGAGGGGAATCGGTCGCGGCGTCTCAGCGCCGGACTCTCGGTTGACCTCGGCAACGGGACCCAGGCTGCCCTGGAGCGCTTGATGGGGCGTCAGGCCGTCTGGATCGAGTGATCAAGCGCCCTCTGGTACAATCCCGAGAGGCACACACTCAATGTCAAACGAACGGCGATCGGCTCCGCCGGACCTGATCCATCTCGATTTCGAGAACCTCGACGCCCGTGACACGCTTCGGACCACGTGGGCGATCGAGCAGCTCATTCTCGTTCAGAGCGTCCTTGGCCACGTACACGAAGGGCATGGCGTCCTTCGCGGGCAACGGTATCCGAACACGACCCTCGACGAAGTCGTCAGAGCGCTGAGGCTGGAGCCGATGGCCATCAAGGGCGCGCGCCAATCGCTCATAGACGGGGTCCGCGCCTATGCCCGAAGCGCAATGACCGGCAATGCGCCGCGTGCCCTGGTGGACGACAATGGCGACCCGCTGCTGGGCATCTCCACGCTCAGGTTCATCACGGCCGATCCTGCGGACGTGCTGTGCGGTCTCTACGCCGGCGGCCTTCGCGATGACCCGTTCATCCGCGCCGAAGTCGAGCAAGAGCGCGGCATGGTGATCGGCGGCGGCACCAGCTACTTCGTGGACTTCGATCGCATGCAAGCGCTCGGGCATTCGGCCGACGAACTGGCCCACGGAGAATGGGGCAACCGGATTGATGAGCTGACCGACAAGGGCGTCATCGTCTCCGCCCGCGATGCCGACCGGCCGTCGGTCCACTATCAGTACATCCGGCACCGCAGGGGACCCGGCGCCTCCGATGACGCGGCCATCGTCGGAGCGGGAATGCTGTGGGGCGTTGGCGTCGCGCTGGGCGTCTTCCTGGCCGATGCTGTGGACACGCTGGAAAAGTACGTGCCCCGCTATGCCGACCAGGACGAGCGCATCGCGCTGGAAATCGAGTCCGAGTGCCCGTCGCTGAAGCTGACGCGCGAAGACGTCAAGCTCCTCATCGCCGTCGCCTCGGCTCCCAACGGTTCCGGTCCGGAAGTGCCCGACAGCTCGCTCCGTCATCTCCTCGCCGTAGACCGTCGGACGGACCTGTGCCCGATCGAAGCCCACCTGCTTGCGGTGATGGGAACGCCCGCTCCGTCCATCGGCCTGGGCCACGATCGCGTTCCGAGCGTCGCCTTCTATCGCTTCGTGCGCGAGCGGATCGAGGAGCTGAAGGCGTGAGGATCATTCTCGCCGCACTGGCAGTTGCCTTGACCGCCTCTCGCGCCGCAGCGGACGTCCACCCCGAGGCGAGAAAGCTCCTCGGCGAGATGGTCAAGGCATACCGCTCGCTCAAGTCCGTGCAGATGGAGACGACCTATACCGGCAATCCGGGCGGGTTCACCAAGCCGCAGCGTTCCCTGCTCACCATGAGGCGGCCCAACCGGCTCCTGTACGAGATCTGGCAGGCCGTGCCGGGCGTTTCCGCCAACTCGGCCATGCGCTACGTCTGCGACGGCAAGCACCTGTACATCTACAATCAGGCGGAGCGCTACTACACCCGCGAGAAAGCGCCTCGTGACCTCAAGGGGCTACGATTGGCCAACGCGGGCATCGAGTATGCCGCAATGACCGGAACCGATCCATTCGCAGGCATCGAGAGGCAGGCGCGCTCCGTCAGGCTCGAGGGCGTCGCCGATATCGAGGGCGAACCGGTTGATGTCGTGCTTCTCGACACAGGCACCGCCGATCAAACTGCCGAGGCCCGGTTCTTCATCTCCCGCAACGACCGGCTGATCCGTCGGTTCACGTTCGAGTCCATTCCGATCGAGAAGGAACCGAAAGCGCCTCCGCCGCCTCGTGAGCGCCTGAATCCCGATGATCCGCCCGAGCAGGAGCTGCGCAGGCTTCCGGTGCGGTTCGGCTACGATACGAAGCTCACGGCAAACATCAAGGCTCCCGACGGTCTGTTCGCCTGGGAAGCGCCCGCCGATGCGCTCCTCTATGAGCCGCTCGACCAGATGCTCTCGCCGAACCGCGAGTGGCGCCCCGGCTACGTCATTGTCGGCAAGGACGGCAAGCGTCAGAAGCCGCTGACATACGGCGACCTGGTGAAGATGGGCAAGCAGCAGCAGAAACGAAGGCGCTAGGTGGCGGCGCCGACCGCCGGTCTCAGGCTTCTCGCATTCCTCGCTCCTCTGTTCGTCGCCCGGCTGGCCGGCGCGCCCGCATCCGAAACGGTCCGGATCGCTCCGTCCGAGGTGATGATCTCCCGCTGGCAAGGGTTCGGGTGCAGCCTGTCGTGGTGGGGAGTCTTCACGGCTTCCTGGCCCGAAGCATCGCGCAAAGGAGTCTGCCGACGACTTTTCGGGACTGGCGACGACTGCCTTGGGTGGACCGTTGCCCGCTACAACGCCGGCGGCACCCATCCCGATGCAGATCCCAGGCGCTTCCGCCCCGGCGGCAAGGTCCAGGTCACCCTCGATGCCGATGGGACGTTCCACCCCGAACGGGACGCCGGCCAGATCGGCTGCCTGCGCGAGGCCAGGCGGTTCGGGGCCAGAACGTTCGAGCTGTTCGTCAACTCGCCGCCCCACTGGATGCTCCGGAACGGAGACACGCACGGCGGCGACGGCGGCGGCGAGAACCTGAAGCCCGAATGCGAAACCGAGTACGCCCGCTGGCTCGCTGCGGTTGCTGCGAAGGTCGAGCGCGCGGCGGGCGTTCGGTTCGAATCGCTCGAGCCGTTCAACGAGCCTTCGGCCTCATGGTGGCGCGCCGACAAGGATGGCCAGGAGGGCTGCCGCATCATGCCGGACGCCCAGGCGCGGGTCATCAAAGCCCTCGTGGCCGAGCGGCAGCGCACGCGCTCGCGATGGCAGATCGCCTGTTCCGACGAGAACGAACCGCGCACGGGGCTCAACACGCTCAACGCGCTGACCGACCCGTCGAAAGGCGCCGTGGATCCGGGGCTGATCGGCAGGGTCAACGTTCACGGCTACTGGGGCTGGGAATGGCAGGAGCGCCTGCGCAAGCGTGTCGAGGAACTGGGCATTCCCGGCCTGTGGATGTCCGAGGTGAGCCACCGCGAGTGGGAGAATGCGGGATACGTGCCCGACGACATGCGGTGCGCGCTCCCGCAGACCCGCGCGGTCGTCAATGACCTGAAGCGCCTGCGGCCCAACGCCTGGATATTCTGGCAGGCAGTCGAGCCGCTCCAGTTCTGCATCTGGTACCGGTTCACCTACGGCCTCATACAGGCAGCAGCCGATGCCCCCGTGGAGTGGCAGGGCCGCACGTACCGTCCCGGCGAGTGCATCGTCAGCAAGGCATTCTGGGCGATGATGCAGTTCAGTCGGTTCATCCGGCCCGGTTACCGCTTCATCGGCGTGAGCGACTTCTGGACCGTTGCCGCGCTCTCGCCGGACGGCAGGCAGCTCGTCATCGTTGTCCACAACGATCAGAAGACATCGCGCAGCCTCACCTTTGATCTGACCGGCTTCCGCTCCGTGTCCGCCAAGGCCCGAGCCTTCAGAACCATGGACAATGCCGACGGGATCCTCTGGAACTGCCGCGCCATGCCCGATCCGGCAGTCCGAGGCCGCCAACTTTCGGACACCATCTCCGCGCGCTCGGTCACCACATACATCGTCGGGGTCTCATCACCGCCCGGCGTTGCCGGCCGAACGTAGCCTGACGCCGTGGCGTGCCATGAACGCCGCATGTGGGCGTGGTGTGTGTCGCATGTTGTGATCCGGGCGCCCAGCAACCGTTCGGACATGTACGTCATCGCGAGGGAAGCGAAGCGATCCCGACCGGAGATGGACCCCTGTGGCA
>JBBIQU010000190.1:0-7872 GCA_037442185.1 Chthonomonadales bacterium
CGTGCATCGCGCTGAAGTAGACCATCACTCCACGTAGGGCACGCGCACCGGCACATTCGCGCGAGTTACGAATGGCCGACCGGCCAAACTCCCGCTTATGCCGTCGGTATCGCACACGAGCGTTGCCGCATCCGGCTCGAGCAGAGCCTCCAATACGCCGCCCCTCATGTCCAATGCCAGCAGAGGCCGGCCGCCGACCTCAATGCGCAGTCCGCCGGCGCTTGGCTGACCGCCCGTCAGCACCGGCGCGCGGCCGACAGCGGCGATTCTGAACCGTCCCGGGGCCTTGCCCTGCTGCGGCTCCATGCGTTGGCCCGTGTTGGATGCCTCCGTCACCATGGTGACAAGCCGGCGCTGCGACGACGCAAGCGGCTTGCCGTCGAGCGAGACGACCATCAGGGTCCCAACGGGCGATGCCGTCGCGATGCGCCAGGGCGGCTGCCCCGGAGCCTGCGCGGACCACGGCCTCCTGCCGATCTCTCCCGAGACGATGATGGTCCGTGGAGCGGCGACAACGAGCACGCCTTCGGATGTGTGGCGCGATATCTGACCCGTAGACGACACAAGCGGCGAGGCCGGGCGCGCCGATCGCGAAAGGCGGGTCGGTCGGCCGAGGCTCGAAGTCACCCTGTCTCGCCATGCCGTCAGGATGCGGTCGTCTATGGTCGCGCTGAAGCGCGCAGCTTCAGCCTGCGAGTATGCCAACGGCACAGTCGTCTTGCCAGGACTGACATCGCCGCGCAAGAACGCAAGCCCGCACGGACCGAACAGGCGCCACACGGTCGGGTCGGCCTCGTGGGCGAAATCCGAAAGGGCCGGCAGACCGGAGCGCGGCGGAATCGTACGATAGCCGAACAGCAGGAGGCCGTCGAGGTCCTGCAGCGACGCATAGGCCATCGTCTCCGGACCGGCCGCCGCCCGGTACCGATTGGGCCAGGGCTGGGCCCACTCGCGTATCACGGCCGGCTTCCGCCCCCATCTCAGGGCGGCCATCCACGGCGCGCTTCCGTTGGCGGAGGCCGAGCGCAGGGGGTTCACGTCGTTGAAGAACAGGCTGCCGACCCACTCCTTGCCCGCGAATGTAGGGTGATCGAAGAACCGGTTTCCCGCCGTAAAGTCGAGGTGCGTCCACGATGCCGCATCGGCGATGTACTCGTTGGAGGTGACGCCGGTGACGGGCACGCGCAGACCGATGGAGCGGAGATACCGGCGCATGTCCCGGAAGTAGCCGCGCTGGATATCGGACAGGAAACGGACGTAGTCTGCCGTGCGGCCCGCGCCGGCGGTGCGGGATGGAGCCCCGACCGGATCGGCAGACAGGCTCGGAATGCGCACAGTGCCCGGAGTGGGAGACTCGCCTGCAGTGAGCGCCCGGCGGCCCCATGCACGCGCGAGGCCGGCGCGATCCCGGTACCGAGAGCGCAGCCACAGGTTCCACCTCCGGCCAAGCTCCCTGCCGTAAGGAGCCAGCGGATCGCCGCCCACGTGCCCACTCCTGGGCTCGATTGCGTCACGCCCTGCACTCCTGTTGTCGCGCGGGAGAGGGTAGGGTGAGCGCGCTTCCGAGGCCCGCCTCAGACGTTCCGTCTCCGCCCTCCTCAGGAAGAACCCGCTCTCGTTGCAGATTTCGACCATGGCAATGGCAGGGTCTTCGACATACCTCAACCCCGTATAGGCGTTTCGGTGGGTCAGGAGCCGACGCGCATACTCCCTCTGCAATCGGATGAGCGCAGGGTCGAACATGGCAAAGGGTCGGCCTGCCCTGCCGATGTGTTCGGGAGCGACAACGCCCAGGGCGCGGTCGGCGGCTGTGAACTCGCGCAGGTCGAGGAGATTGAGGTACGTGTAGATGCCGCGGTCCGCGAGGGCAGCGATCCAGGCATCCAGCCGATCAAGGCGCGCCGGATCAAGCTCGCCGCTCTCTCCAAGGATGCCGCCGGCTGCGTCGAGCGCCTCAAAGCGGACCATGTTGGCCCCTGAGCGCGCCAGCACATCGGCGGCTCGTTCTATCGTGCTATCATCAACGAAGACGCTGCGCCTGCTGATGTTGACGCCCCAGAACTTCGCTCTGCGGCCCGTCGGCCATGCGAACCTGCCCTGTTTGTCCACCGTCAGAAATCCATGACGGCCCGCCGGAGGATCGAGCAGGAAAGCAAAATCGGCCAACGACGAACTCGGCCAAACGTCCGTATGAATATCGTATCGTCCGGTCGGCGCTCCGCCAAGGCAACACAGCATGAGTGCCAGGCCGATCCCGGCGGCGCCCTTGTGGGCCATCATCCGTTGCTCCCGCCCGCATTATGGCCCGAAGCCGCTTTCGGGGCGAAGGACCGCCGAACCGAGTTGCCGACGCGGGCGAGCCGCATGCTATGAAAGGACCCTCTACCCATGCGATTGCGTTACGTTGCCGTCGCGCTTGTGTGCGTTCTGCCCATCGGCGCGAATGCCCAGAAATCGAAGCGCTCGACCCCGCGTGCGGTCAAGGAGCCAAGCGCCGCCAATCGTTTCGTCACTGTCCAGGAGTTCCGACAGGCCCGCCGCGCCGCCGGAGCGAACGTGAGCATCGAGGGCTACGTAGTCCTATCCGAGCCGACCGGGTCGAAGTCCGCCCGACTCAGCCTCGTGGACTCCACCGACAAAGTCCTCTGCGCTGCCGAGGCCAAGAAAGCTGCGCTCACCTCGGCACGGTGTTCGGTACCGATCGGCAGCAAGCAGAAGCCCCGTTGGGCGATGACGGCCAAGGGACTGCACATGCTCAGCATGTACACGGTCAAGGGTAAGCAGTGCGTGGCCGTCAACGACAGCCCCGTCAAGGCTCGCATTCAGGGCACGGTCGGCAAGGACCGGGTCAGCCTTGCCACGGTCACCAAGATTGAGTACCACGACGACTTCGGGGAGTGGCGCGAGCTGAAGTGAGGCTCGTTCCAGACGCCCCGTTCGCACGGTTTGACGGCTCGTTTGGGGCCATGATATACTGCGCCCCGTGCATGATGCCCGGGGATATGGGCGCACCATAGGGCTCGGCCCCAGCTAGGAGATAACGCGTTGACACGTCGCTTGATGAGCGCATTCGCATTGGTCGGGCTCGCGGCAGCCCTTGCAGGCTGCGGGGGTCCGAAGGTGGTCGCCCGCGTCAACAATGAAACGATCACGGAGCAGGATTACTACGACAGACTGCAGCAGGTAGATGCCGCCGAGTTGGGCGCGTCGGCTCAGGTACGCGGGCCGGCGCTTGCGGGCGAGTTTGCCATGCAGGCCCTGCTGACCGAAAAGGTTGTGCTGCAGTTGGCGGCTCAAAAGGGAGCGACACCGACCGACGCCGAGATCGCCGGCTACATGGCATTCGCCCGTCGGTTCCCGCAGGCGCTCGGCCCTGCCGCCCAGAACCCCTTCCGGTCCGAAGCCGCCGCCCGACGAGATGCAAGGCTGCAGGTTGCCATGCGCAACCTGACCGCCAAGCCTCTGAACATCACGGCAGCCGAGCTTCAGGACGAGTACAATCGGGCCAAGTCGAGCCTCGTCGAGCCGCGACAGTACCGCCTTCGCCTGATCGAAGTGGCGAGCGAGACGAAGGCAAAGGACGCCCTCGCTCAACTGGCAAAGGGCATCTCGTTTGAGACGGTCGCCCTGACCCAGTCGGATGATCCGATGGCCAAGGCGCGGAGCGGCGACGTTGGATTCCTGTCTGAGCCGACCATACCGCCCCAGCTTCTCTCCGCCATCAAGAAGCTGAAGCCTGGCGAGTATACGAAGGAATCGGTGCGCGTCGCTGCCCCTCCGGCGCCCCAGGGCCAAACCGCTCCGCGCGGGTCGCATTGGTTTGTGGCGCAGCTGGTCGAGGTCAAGGAGCCGCGTCAGATCCCGATGGAAGAGATCAAGTACGGGATCGAGAACGCCCTGATCAACAAGAAGGACCCCAATGCCGCGCAGCGCGTCTCGGGCCTGTTGCGCGACTTCATGAAGTCGGCGAAGATCGAGGTCACGCTCAAGGGCTACGAAGACCTTCCGAAGAAGCTGAAGGAAAGCGCTCAGGCGCCGATGGGCGCGCCGGCGACGCCCACGCCTCCGCCGACGCCGGACGCCAAGCCCAGACCGTGATCCGCATCGTTGGGCTCGGTCCCGAAGGGCCCGAAGGCATGTCGGTGGCCGCGCGCGACGCCCTGCGCGCGGCCACCACCATAACTGGGCGAACTGAGCAGCGCCCGGGCCGCCTGATCCTGCGCACGGCGCGACATCCGGCCGCCGAGTTTCTTGCGCATGAGGGCATCGCCTACTCCACCTGCGACGACCTCTATGAAAGCATGCCCGACTTCGCCGCGGTCTACGGTGCGATTGCCGATCGCATCATGGCCATGGCCGAAACGGGCGACGTCACCTATGCCGTCCCGGGGCATCCGAGCGTGGCGGAGGAAACGGTTCGACTGATATCCGACCGTGCCCGAAGTGCAGGCATCCCGGTTGAGATCATCGGGTCCGCGAGCTTCATCGAGCCCGCCCTTGCTGCGGCGAATGTCTCGCTTGGCGAGCCCCTACTCCTCGTAGACGCGCTGGCCCTTGCCGGCATGGACACCGCGACGGCTTCAACGTCGTTCGCCTCGATGACGGACGCTGCGCTGCTCGTCTATCAGGTCTATGATGCGGACATTGCCTCGGCCGTGAAGCTCGCGCTTCTCGAGACGCGTCCCGATGACCTAGAAGTTATCGTTGTTTGGTCGGCCGGCGTCTCCGGCGCTCAGGAGGCGGAGCGCATCCCGCTGCACAAGCTCGATCGCGTTCGCCCGGATCACCTGACAAGCGTCTATGTGCCTGCCGTGCCGGAGGACCGTCGCGTTCGCGGGTTTGCCGACCTCGTGCGCGTCATGGCTCGCCTTCGGGGAGAGGGCGGATGTCCGTGGGACCGGCAGCAGACCCATCAGACACTGCGCAAGTGGCTGCTTGAGGAGTGCTACGAGGCTGTAGAAGCCATTGACCACGACGACCTGGCGGCTCTTTGCGACGAACTGGGCGACGTGCTCCTTCAGATCGTTTTCCATGCGCAGGTCGCTTCCGAGAGCGGAGCCTTCGCCATTGCCGACGTGCTGGAGGCCATCGTCACCAAGCTGATTCGTCGCCATCCGCACGTGTTCGGAGAGGGTCAGGCCGAAACGCCCGATGCGGTCGTGCGAACATGGGAGGCGATCAAGCGGGCAGAGCGGCCGGACCGGCCCGAGGCGCAGTCGGCGCTGGACGGCGTTCCGACGGCGCTGCCTGCGTTGGCGCGCGCGCAGAAACTAAGCTCCCGGGCCGCAAAGGTAGGCTTCGACTGGCCCGACGCGCATGCTGTGCTGGACAAGATCGCGGAAGAGTATGCGGAGATTCGGAGCGCGCTGGATTCGGGCGACGAGGAGGCCGTGAAGCGCGAGATCGGCGATTTGCTCTTCGCGGCCGTCAACCTCGCCAGATGGGTGAACGCCGACGCAGAGGAGGCGCTGCACGAAATGCTCGTCCGGTTTACGGCGCGCTTCCGGGCGATGGAGGCGCGACTTGACGCCGGGCGAAGCATGGAGACAATGACGATCGGCGAGCTTGACGAGCTGTGGGAGTCCGTGAAGCGCGACGAGGTCGCCGGCAGCCCGTAGGATATCACGTGCCTATGCCCCCGCTTCTGGACGTTCGGAATCTTACGGCAGCGTTCTCCGTCGGCGACACCCTTGTTCCCGCCGTCCGGGATGTCTCGTTCAGCATGGATCGGGGCGAGGTGGTCGGCCTGGTCGGCGAGTCCGGTTGCGGTAAGTCGGCAACCGCCCTCTCTCTGATGAGGCTGCTGCCGGACCCGCCGGGGCGCATTTCATCGGGCAGCGTGCTGCTCGACGGCGTTGATGTGCTGCGCATGGGCGATTCGGAGCTCAGACAGACGCGCGGCGGCAGGATCGCGATGGTGTTCCAGGACCCGTTCTCCTGCCTGAATCCCACGATGACGCTCGGCGAGCAGGTCATCGAGGCCGTTCGGGCGCACTCGACGCTCAGCCGCGGCGAAGCCCGTCTAAGGGCGCTCGAGCTGCTCCGGTCCGTGCATATGCCCGTGCCGGAGCTGCGGATGAAGCAGTACCCGCATCAGGTCAGCGGCGGACAGAGGCAACGGGTCATGATCGCCATGGCTTTCGCCGGCAATCCCGAACTCATCATCGCCGACGAACCGACGACCGCTCTCGACGTAACTGTGCAGGCGCAGGTGCTGTCGCTCATGCTCGACCTCCGCACGCGCACGGGCGCCGCGATCCTGCTGATCACCCATGACCTCGGCATCGTTGCGGAGACGTGCGACCGCATCATGGTGATGTATGCAGGCCGGATCGTCGAGGAAGGTCCAACCGCCGCGGTCTTCAGCAGTCCGATGCACCCATACACGAAGGGCCTGCTGGCCTCGCTGCCGCCCATGGAAGGACCCCGCTCGGCGCGGTTGCCGTCAATACCGGGCCAGCCCCCGGCGCCCGCCGAGATCGGCCGGGGCTGCGCGTTTGCCGAACGGTGCCCCAACGCAATGGACGTCTGCCGCGAACGGGAACCGGCGCGCATCGAAGCCGAACCCGGGCGAGCTGTCCGGTGCCTGCTGCATGGGGGCTGACCTGGTGCGGGCTTCAGTTCGGGTGAACCTGAGCGCCTGACCAGCTTAAAGACAGCCGCCGCGGGGTCCGCCATGGACGCGCCGTCAATCGAGGCCGGAGTCCGCCGTGCCGGCCGCATCGGGCGATGCGCCCTCTTCGGCCTCTCCGGACATCTCCTCTTCGAGGGCCTGTTCGAAATCCTCGCCGAGGTCCTCATCCATGGCGGCGCTCATGTCCTTCATCCAGCGTCTCATCGCCTTCGGATCGTTCTCGATGTCGCCGTACTTGGACTCGTCGCACAGCGAATCGAGCGCATCGTCTTCGGAGCGCACGCGAGCGAATCTCGAAACGCGCTTGGTGGCATCGGTTGCGCCGCAACGAGGGCATGCAACCGGCTTGGGCTTGGCAACGACCCCAACCAAAGCGCTGAACTTCCTATGGCAAGCGTTGCATGTGAACTCGAATATCGGCATATCTGGCGCTGACAACCTCCCGTAACTCACGTTACGATGTGATTCTACCCATGCCAGGAGACCATGCACAGACCGCTCGTCCGTTATGGCATACTCTGAGCGATAGCTTGCACCATGCCATGGAGACCTGAGTTGACGCATTCAAGGAGCTTCGTCCGAGTGTTGGCCGTCTGCGTTGCGGTTTCGGCGTCCATCGCCGTCGGCGCCGTGACTCTGCCGGTCCTGGTTCGTTCGTCCGAAGCGGGATGGCCTCAGTGGCGGGGACCGCAGAGGGACGGCGTCGCATCGGGCTCCGGACTTCTGCCTCGATGGCCTCCGAACGGGCCTCCCGTCCTGTGGTCGGTTCAGGACATCGGCAACGGATACAGCTCGCCGATCATTGCCGGCGGGCGCATCTTCATCACGGGAGATGTCGGCGACCGGCTGCGCATTACGGCCCTCGATCTGAGCGGCAAGCGCATCTGGCAGACAACGAACGGAGAGTCGTGGCGGGGGTCCTATCCGGGTGCGCGCGGCGCGTGCGCCTACGCCCAGAAGAGGCTCTTCCACATGAACGCCCACGGTCGAGTGGCGTGCCTGGACCCGGCGAACGGCAAGGAGCTGTGGGCGGTGGACGCGCTGGATCGGTTCGGCGGCAGACTGACCGAGTGGGGGTACTCCGAATGCCTCCTCGTGGACTGGCCGCGCGTCATCGTGACCGCGGGAGGTTCCAGGGCATCGGTGGTCGCGCTGGACGCCCTCACCGGCCGAACCATATGGGAAAGCCCGCCGATCGCGGTCGAGGGGGCGGAGCAGGCCGGACATGACGCCCCTGG
>JBBIQU010000191.1:0-5993 GCA_037442185.1 Chthonomonadales bacterium
TCTTCGTGGTCTCTCGGCCCGAGCTGAATGTGCGCTTGACGCCCGTCGCCTCCCCTTACATGATCTCGACCGGCGACGCGACGCTGCCGGACCTCGTCCCGGGAGACTCAGACACGCAGTACGGCGCCGTTGTAATCATCAATGCATCGCAGACCCCGTTGGTGGGCGCCACGATCGAAGCCTCCCTTGCGAAGGTCCGGGCCGAGCGAACGGCCGTCGCCCCCATTCCTCCCATGAGCATCCGGAAGACGCGTGTGAAGCTCCCACGGGCCGCCGGCGCCAGGCCCGGCGAAGCGGCGCTGCTCGTCCGGCTGAAATCCGGATCGCGCATGGTCGCACAGGCAGAGCTGAAGGTGGGGATCCGCGCTCACGACGCAGTCAGGAAGTGCACGTTTGTGAGCGAGATTGACGGCAGCGTCCAATACTACGCTGTTGTTCCGCCCCGCGCCGATGCCGAGCCTCCCGCGATGGTCTACCCGGAGCCTGCCGCAGGCTGGCGGTCGCGTGATTTGCGCACGAACGCGTTGACGCTGCTGGACACGGCCTACCGGATCGTGACTACCTCGGCCAAGTACGAGCGCGAGCTTCGCGCTCAAGCGCGTCCGCCCGGACTGGCGCTCACATGCCACGGCGCGGGGGTCGAAGCGATCGGACAGGCCTCGTCGTATGCTCCCAAGCGCGGCCTGTGGATCGTCGCTCCGACGAACCGACGGCCGTTCGGCTTCGACTGGGAGGAGTGGGGCCGCATGGACGCCATCGAGGTGCTCAATGAGGCTCAGGCCAGGTACCTCACCGATCCAAGCCGGACATACCTGACCGGGCACTCCATGGGCGGCCACGGCGCCTGGCATCTGGGCGTGACGTTTCCCGATCGGTTCGCCGCCATCGGCCCCAGCGCGGGGTGGATCAGCTTCCAATCGTATGCAGGAGGAGCGCGGTATGAGGGCGCTTCACCCATTGAGGCCATCCTTAAGCGGGCGACCTCCACATCCGACACGCTGACGCTCGCGCCGAACCTGAAGCCGCTTGGCGTGTACATCCTCCACGGCGATGCCGACGACAATGTGCCGGTGACCGAGGCCCGCGCCATCTTCGAACGTCTCAAGACGTTCCATCGCGACGTGGAGCTGCACGAGCAGCCCGGGGCAGGACACTGGTGGGGCGCGCCGAGCGATCCAGGCACAGCCTGTGTGGACTGGCCCGCCATGTTCGACCTGTTCCAGCGAAGGAGCATCCAACGATCCGACGAGACGCGGCACGTCGAGTTCACCACCATGAACCCGGGCGTATCCTCACGTATGCGGTGGCTCACCATCCTTCAGCAGCAACGCCCTCTTCTGCCGTCTTCGGCGACCATCCGATGCGATCCCGTCGGCAGGCGTTTCGTGGGCACAACCCAGAACGTCGCTTCGCTGTCGTTGGACACGTCGCCGTTCGGACCGGGTCCCAAGATCGCCATCGAGCTGGACGGGTCCAAGCTCGACGCTGTCATAGTCGAATACACGCGGCAGATCGTCCTGCACCGAGCGGCGACAGGTTGGAAGATCGGCTCCGCCCCTGCCGACAGCGAGAAGCGGCCGGGAAGGTCCGGACCGTTCAAGGAAGCCTTCAGCAACCGGTTCGTGCTCGTATATGGCACTGCCGGCTCTCCGGAGGAAAACGCCTGGGCTCTTGCGAGGGCGCGTTACGATGCCGAGACGTTCTGGTATCGCGGCAACGGCGCCCCGGAGGTGGTAGCGGACAAGGACTTTGTGGCCACCGGTTACCGCGACCGCAGTGTGATCGTCTACGGGCACAAGGAGATGAACTCGGCATGGGCGGCGTTGCTGAGCGGAGCGCCGGTTCAGGTTAGCCGGGGCCTCGTGCGCATCGGCGACAGGGAGCTCAAGGGCACGGATCTGGCGTGTCTGTTCTGCTACCCGCGGTCCGACAGCTCTACGGCGTCCGTGGCCGTCGTCGCCGGAAGCGGACCTGTGGGACTGCGGCTGACCGATAGGTCGCCGTACTTCGTCTCCGGAACGGGCTTCCCTGACCTGTTGGTCTGGACACCGCACACGCTCGCGTCGGGTCCCGCTGGCGTCAAGGCCGCCGGGTTCTTCGGCAACGATTGGGGCGTTGCGTCCGGGGAGTTCGCCTTTGCGCCGTGAGGCGGCGTTACACGCGCTGGGTGCGCAGAACGATGTTTCAGCGGCGCCCTGGGCGCGTAAGTAGCAGTGCAGCGCTATCGCAAGCATGCGAGGGAGTGAAACAACCATGGTGAGCGTCGGAGTTCGTATGCGAAGGGTCGCCGGCGGAGTCGCGATAGCCGTCGGAGTGGTCTTGGTGGGCCTCATCGCGGCCCGTGTCTTCTGGCTGGCGCCGGTCGCGCATGCCCAGGGCGGTCCTCCGCCTCCCGGACAGGGACCGTTCGGCGGGCCGGGTCAGGGTCCCGGTGGCTTCGGAGGGAATGCCCCATTTGTCATGGGCACCGTCGCCGAGGTGGGCCAGACGCAGAAGATGATCGCCGTCACCGTGCCGTTCGGCGGAGATGAGCGCATCATCAAGGTGACGGACAAGACCAAGATCGTCACTCAGCGCGACGCCAAAGTGTCGGAGTTGAAGGTCGGCGACCAGGTCCAGGTTGGCGGCGTGCCGACGGGCATTCGAGCCAACTCACTGACGATCGGCGAGCCGCCGGACTTCTTCAGCGCCATGATGCCCGGCAGACGACCAGGAGGCAACAACCGCGGCGGTCAGCCGGGTCGCAATCCCATGCGGACAAGCTTCGCGTCGGCGACGGGCAAGGTCACCTCGGTATCGCCCCTGACCATCGCGCTGGACGACCAGGTGTCCGTTACCATCAAGATGGCCACGGATGCCCGGGTCCAGAAGATCGCACCGGTCGAGCTGAAGGCGATCAAAGAAGGCGACCGAGTCATGGCGGTCGGCGAGACCGACAGTGAAGGCGTTCTCTCGGCTTCCAGCATCGGCATCAACATGGGCCCCGGCGGCGGCATGTTTGGCGGATTCGGAGGCCCGGGCGGACCCGGCGGACCCGGCGGACCCGGCGGGCCGCGCCCACAGGGCGGAGCCCGACCGCCGCAGTAGGAGTACCGGCCTGTTCCGCCGGTGTCATGCCGGCGGAGCAGGCCCCGATGGCGGCAACTCAGGCGTCGGCGACACCGTCCCGCCGCACCATCGCGCGACTGCCGCAAGCGCCAGCATGCCGATCAGGCCGCCCAGCACAAGCCCCACGATAACGCGCATGGCCGAGAGCGTTAGCGGCGTGTGGATGTGGCAGAAGGTGTTCAAAATGGATACCTGCCCAACCACGCCGATCACGGCAAGAACGGATGCCCATCGGCGTCTGCCAAGCATCGCCAATCCGACCGCCAGCACGAACGCCGGATGCCCGAGCAGGAACTCCTTGGTTCGCGGCCGGATCGGAAGGATTGCGTCCAGTAGCGCTCGGAAACGCATCTCGATGCCGGAAACGCCCACCCCGGGTTCGTTGCCCGTGCGAGCGACGGCCAGCATGAGCGCGGCAAGTATGGCCAGAGTGAGGACCATCGCTCCGAGCAGAACCGGCTGCGACAGGAAGGTTTCCAGGCGTCGCCTGATCCGCTCACGCGCCTGCCGAACGGTCTCCGTGGCTTCGGGCAGGCCAATCACGAGCAGGAGCGCAACGGCGAGTATCGGCAGCGCGTGGGCCGCCTTGATTCCGAAAAACTGGTTTGTCTTGACGATAAAGGACCGCGAGGCCAACAGGCCTACCACCGCCGCAATGCCGACGGCAGTTACCAGTGAGGCCCGGATGAGGCTCCTCAACGCCGCCGCGTAGGGCGATTGAACCGGAGTTGTCCCGCCTCCCGACACGGCCACCATGGGCAGGCACGCGAGGGTCGGAGCGGACAGGGCAGCGACAAGTGCAGCCAGTCGGCGGCCCGTTTCTCCCAAGCACGCGAGGATGCCGCAAGCCAGCGGCAGCGCAATGGCAACGAGCAGCCACCGTCCGCGAGCGCACTGGAGAACGGATAGGGCCAGCCAGGCGGCAATAGCTCCCGCGGTCAATCCCGAAAGCCCGAACGCCCACACCGGTACGCCGGTCTCTTCGAACGGTCGCGCAGGTCCGGGCTGCAGCAGCCCGCCTCGGCCCATTCCGGTCACGATCGCGGCGACATACCTCAGGTTGCGCTCCAGAGCATCGGAACCCGCAAAGGTGACCATCCGAACATACAGCAGCCGGATGCTGCGTTCACGCGCCGCGCGGACGAATCGCTCAATCGCATCGGCCTCGCTGAGCGTGCCCATCTCGCCTTCGGAGATGCTGTGCACCCGAATGTACCGGCCCTTGAGCGCGCGCGCCAGGGCATCATCGCCCTTCTGCTTGCCGAACTCCACCTGCCCCCAGAATATGGGGGCCGAATCGAAAGCCTCGTAAGCCTCTGATGCAGCGCCGTAATGGCCGAACACCTCGGTTCCGGTACAGATAACCACCGGAGCTCCCGCCGCCCTGACCGCGTGCAGCACTGCGTGCAATGTGTTCACGTTCGCGCCCGGGAAGTTCGAGATGCGGGCCACGCAGTCCAAGCCCGCCGCCCGCACGGTCTCGATGGACTCAGGTGGCAGCCCTGTCCCCAATGTGCGTAGCGCCGGATAGGCGATAAGGAGCCGCACATAGCCGGCTGACGGCGTCGAGCCGCCGGCTGCGGCGGTCCAGAGGACGACGGAAGGCGCATTGATCGCCGAGTCCGCCGGAACGGCCTTGACGCCTCTCATGGTAAGGTTGGCGACCACTCGCTGAAGCGTAGCCGCGTCTCGGACCTGCAGTCCGGTCATAGCGCCCGACGCAGTTGGTTCCGCGCGGCCGGAATCCACGAGGTCCTGCACGGTTTCTTCCGTCACGGCAACGGAAGTGACGCCTGCCTCTTTCAGCCGGGACAGCGCTTCGGTAACGGTTACGCCCACAGCGGCGGCCAACCGGGTGACCTCGGCATAGTCCACTGCGACGGCAACCCGGCGGTTGCGCTGCTCGACCCTGTACCGTAGAGAAGCGCCGTACAGCGCTGCCGCCACGCCCACGGCTAGCATGGCAGCGAGCAGGACGCGCCACGGAGCGCGCGGCTCAGTAGCCATCGCGGTACCGTCCACGCGAGCGGTAGACGAGGTTTCGCCCGCCCAGGGCCGCGATCAGGGCGAGACCCGCCACGAAGCCGCCCGCATGCGCAGCATAGGCAACTCCGCCTCCGCGCAGTTCGCCGCCGCCGAGCCAGTTGACATTGAGGAACTGAATGACCGTCCAGAAGCCTATCACAATGATCGCGGGGACCTCCATGAGCGTGCTGAAGAACACGATGGGCACAAGGGCAAGGACCCGGGCGTGCGGAAACAGCAGTACGTAGGCCCCCATCACGCCTGCCACGGCCCCGCTCGCTCCGATCGTGGGAATCTCCGACTGCGGGCCGGTCGCCACGTGCGCCGCGGCGGCAACGGTTCCGCAGACGAGATAGAAAACGATGAACCCGATGCGCCCCAGCGTGTCTTCGACATTGTTGCCGAAGATCCACAGGTAGAGCATGTTGCCGCCGATGTGCAGCCAGTTGGCATGCAGGAACATGGAAGTGACGATGGTCATCCATGTAGCGCCGAAGTCCGCGGTGAGCGCAGCCGGTACCATGGCGAAGCTGTCCGCGAGACCGCCAGTGTGTCGTCGCGCGAGCATAACCCCGTACGGCGTCATCACTTCGACAAGTTCATACCGCCGTGTGGCCATGTCGAGGAGGAAGGCGGCGACGTTGATGAAGATCAAGGATAGCGTCACCACGGGGAAGCGACGCGTCGGGTTGCTGTCGCGTAGGGGGATCATCGCATGTTGGCCGCATTCTGACACACATGCGCGCCGCTCGGCAACCAACCGCCCCGCAACACCAACCCAGCCCTGAAGGGGCGTCGCATGGTAGCCTGGTCCAACGGGCCAGGTCAGCATGACGGCCTGGTCCAACGGGCCAGGTCAG
>JBBIQU010000191.1:6093-7701 GCA_037442185.1 Chthonomonadales bacterium
GCCTGGTCCAACGGGCCAGGTCAGCATGACGGCCTGGTCCAACGGGCCAGGTCAGTGCGTCAGGTGCTCCTTGATAAGCCTGAAAAAGGTCGTCGGGGCCACAACGCTGATGTCGAGGTCCGGCCGCATCTCCTTCAGCCTGCCGATGGTCTTCTCGACATCGCTGGGCGATGTCCAGACGATTCGGAAGAAATGAAAGCTCGGTCGCTTGACGCCCCGCGCGTCCATGGCGCGCGACATGATGTTCGCGGTCTCCTCGACGCCTGCGAAGTTGCACGCGTCGTTGATGAGCTCGGTCACCGGCATGCCCTTCCAGACGTGCGTCGGCGGGAGCTTGCCGCCCGTACCGTGGAGGTCCATGACAATCGTGGCGAAGCCGTCCGGCGAGAACTTCGTGAACGCGTCCTTGACGGCGTCCGTCGGCTGATCCCAGTCGAGCACCATGGGCGACATCCGCATGTCGGCCTCGCGGTAGAAGCGCAGGTTGTGCTTGACAAACAGCGGCAGGTATTGGGGTAGGACACGGTTGGGGTTCATGTAGCCTGCCGCGCTGGCGTCGGCCGCGAAGGTATCGTTGGGCGTTGCCGTCTCGTAGACGTGCCGGATCACATCCGGATAGGTCTCGATGAGATTAGGGTTGATCCCCCAGCACAGGGGTAGGTTGCCGCGCGCCGGATCGTCCCAGTGCTTGGGCAGGAAGTCGTAGAGCGGCGTCGCCGAGTCGTAATCCGCCATCAGGATGCAGATGTAGTTCCTGTTCTCGAGGTTCACCTCGGCGTCAACGTTACGCTGCTTGAGGGGCTTGCGCGGCGCGTGGCAATGGAACGACTGATTGAAGCAGTCGCTTGCCACGGTGTTCTGATAGCAGTTGTAAGGCGAGATGAGCCAGACCGTCTCCCACTCGGTGGGCACAGGGTCGTGTCGGCTCTGATGGCCGGGCACGTTGCTGTACTTCGCGAACGCAAAGAACCCGGCCATCTCGGTCATGTGCTTGCCGCCGGACTGCCTGAGCATCTCTTCGAGCAGCAGCTTGTACGTCGCCAGGTCGGTGCCCATCGCCTGATCGGGATCGTCGCCCGGCTTCTCATCGCCCCACGGGGACAGGTCAAACGTGAAGGCCCGGTTCTTGACGGCCCAGTCACGTGTGATCACGTATCCGATGTCGCCACGGCCGCGAGTGCTGAACGCGTCTTCGTACAGGCAGAAGAGGCGCGACGAGCACTTGCCCTTGGCCAGATATTCGCGGATGGTCCAACGGACGGCATCGTTTTTCTTGCTGCCCGTCTCGGCACCAGTGAACTTGCCCCGAAGGTCGTGCAGCGCTCGCAGCTTCCACGGACCGAGGTACCGCTCGGCATACTCCGGACTGAGAACGACGGCATCCTCCACGCCGGCTATGGTGGTCGCGACATTGAGCGTTGCGGGTACCGCCGGGTCCCAGATGACAGCTCCCTTGAGCCGCTTGCCCACCAGATCGCGCAACGCGGTCAGATCCTCGAGCGGGCGCACCAAGCGCGCGTCCAGCCACCCTCCGGGTTTGCCCAGAGTCTCGAGCCAGTAGTAAGCGCGTCTGTTCCGGTTGGAGACCACATAGACGAGAGGCGAACG